>CAMLRB010000043.1 GCA_946482295.1 uncultured Bacteriovorax sp.
AAGTTGATTGTGAAAATCTTCGACTGCATTTTGTGCACAAGTAACGCTGAATTTTGCGAGAATCATCTTTTCGAAAATAGAATCCATACTTCATGACGAAGTTGTTTTTTTGAAAAAAAGTGCATTCGGTATTAGGGCAGTTGGCAGTCATATTAATCCGACTGCAAATCAATTAAAATTCTTCGATGCCAATTCATTGAAATATTGAAGTTTGGTTGGTGCTAATCTTCGTTTTTAATTGATTTGCTTCAGAAAACGACCACCATTAAAATAGGGCAGTTTAATACATATCCTTTGAAGTTAATCCCTCAAGGATGGCCGCACCTGAACTTGTTCCTAGGCGTGTGGCCCCGGCCTCAAGCATTTCTTTTGCTGACTTGAGATCTTTGATTCCACCGCTTGCTTTAATCTGCATAGGAGCTTTGATTGCCGCTTTCATAAGAGCGATGTCATTTAAGCTTGCCCCACGAGTAGAAAAACCAGTAGATGTTTTAACAAATTGAGCACCTGCAGATTGGGCAAGCTTTGAAGCTATAGTAATTTCTTCATCCGTGAGAAGTGCCGTTTCTAAAATAACTTTAACTAAATGGCCTTGGGCACCTTCAACAACACTCTTGATATCGCTCTCAACAAGTGACGTATTTTTAGATTTAAGAGCGCCGATGTTAATAACCATGTCAATTTCATCTGCACCGTCTTTAATCGCCATTTCTGTTTCAAATTTTTTTACAGCGCTTGTGTTGGCACCCAGTGGAAAGCCAATCACTGTGCATACTTTAACATCAGATCCAGCGATCTCTTTTTTGGCCAGAGCTACATAACAAGGTTGAATGCAGACACTGAAAAAACCATATTTTTTTGCCGTCTCCACGAGAGCAATAATTTGATCTGGCGTCGCCTCGGGTTTAAGGAGAGTGTGATCAATGGTTTTAGCAAGATAACTATTTGAATTTGAGTGTTTTTCCATTCGGCGTTCCTTTACAATCAGCGTAGTTTTTTCGACACTTTCAGTATGATTAAATCTCGTTGGTTTTTCCATCCCTTATTTATTTTTATTTTTTCGCTGGTCGCCTTGGCCATGTCGCTTTTTCTTTATATTCGCTCTTATTTACAAGTGAACCACGCTCTACAGGAAGTCGTCGTTAAATACCATTTGAATGAAAAGAACATGCTGGAGACTGAAACGTGGGTTCTCATTCTGACATTGTCCTTGTTAGTTGCCGTGATTCTTATGGGACTGCTGATTATTTATATTTATTCGCAGAAGATGATTCAGCTTTATCGATTGCAACAAAATTTTATTAATGGATTTACTCACGAATTGAAAACCCCCATTGCTTCACTTCAGTTATTTCTCGAAACATTTTCTCGTCACGAACTTCCTCGAGATGAGCAGTTGAAATATCTGGATTACATGAAGAGGGATACGAAACGATTGTCGGATAACGTTCTTCGCATTTTACAGTTGGGTCGTTTGGAAGAGCGTAACTTTCGCGGCGATTTTAAAAATCAAGATATGGTCGATGTCATTCGAACTTTTTTGACTAATACACCTCATTTATTCGAGCAAGGAAAAATTGAATTTGAAACTGATCTTGATAAATTTATTTATCCGATGGATCATGCATTGTTTGAAATGCTGCTCATGAATCTCATTACCAATGCTTTTATTTACAACAAGGCCGTAGAAAAATTAGTGCTTATCAAACTCACTCGTGAAGGTCGTTTTGTTGTCTTGGATTTTATCGACAATGGAATCGGTCTTGATAAGAATGAAATTAAAAAGGTGTTCAAAAAGTTTTATCAAGTTGGTAAGAGTTCGAAAGGTAGTGGTCTCGGATTGTATATAGTGGCCAATATTGCTCGCGTTCATAATGCGGAAGTTCTCGCCCTTTCACAAGGAGTAGGAACAGGTTCAACATTCCGAGTGATTTTTAGAGGACCAAAGCAATGATGATAGCAACAAAAAACACTGGAAAAAAAATTCTAGTGATTGAAGATGAAAAACATATTGCTGAAGCTATCAAGCTTAATCTGAAAATGATTGGACATGATGTTCTTCACGCAATCAATGGATTAGAAGGATTAAATTTTTATCCAGAATTTAAGCCGGATCTTATCATCGTTGATTTGATGATGCCGGAAATCGATGGTCACGGAGTTATCACTGAAATTCGTAAACGCGATCCAAAAATTCCGATGCTTGTTATTTCAGCTAAGGATCAAGTTAGAGAAAAAATAAAGTGCCTAAGTATGGGAGTGGATGATTACCTCTCAAAGCCATTTGATCTTGATGAATTTCTTCTCCGTGTAGATCGATTACTCACGAGATTGGAATGGAATCAGACAGTGGCCACAGAAGAAAAAGAACAACCAGGTGGCAAACTTTCTATTGGTGACGAATTTAAGTTTGGGGCCCATTCTGTAGATTTTAAAAATTTAAAGGCCAATTGTTTTATTGAAACTAAAAAATTTCAAAGTTTTGATCTCACTCTTCAAGAGGTTAAAATTTTACGCGTTTTTTTCACGCATCCTGGTGAACCTCTTACTCGAGAGGCCATCTTAGAAAAAGCACTTGGCTATCAACCAGGAGTGAGTACCCGCACTTTAGATAATTTCATTGTGAGATTCCGAAAGTACTTCGAAGATGATCCCAAGAACCCTCAGCATTTTAAGAGTGTGCGCTCAGTCGGATACCTTTTTGACAGATAAGTAAGCATCCATTAAAGTTTTTCCCTACTACTAAGAAGGAGTAAACAATGGGTCTTTTGACTGGAAAAAGAGCACTTATTTTAGGTGTGGCCAACGATATGTCGATTGCTTGGGGAATTGCCAAAGCATTCAAAGAACAAGGTGCGAGCGTTGCTCTTTCTTACCTCAATGAAAATTTAAAAAAACGTGTTGAACCCTTGGCAACTGAAGTCGGTGCTGATTTTATTTTTGAAATGGATGTGACAAATGATGATCATTATCCAGCTCTAAAAAAATTAGTGGAAGAAAAGTGGGGCAAGTTTGATATTCTTGTTCACTCACTCGCATTCGCTGATAAAACAGATTTAAAAAATCGTTTTGTTGAAACATCTCGTGATGGTTTCAAAATGGCGTGTGATATTTCTGCATTCTCTCTTATTGGTCTTTGCAATACTCTTCGTGACAATCTCAATGAAGATGCTTCAGTCATCGCTATGACTTATCATGGATCAGTAAAAGTTCTTAAAGGCTATAACGTCATGGGTGTAGCTAAGGCGGCCTTGGAAGCATCTACACGCTATTTAGCAGACGATCTAGGACCTCAAAATATTAAAGTAAACTGTATCTCAGCAGGCCCCATTAGAACACTTGCGGCCTCTGGAGTTCCGGGTCTAAAAGACTTCTTAAAAACAATTGAAGAAAAGGCCCCAATGCGTAAAAACGTTACTCAAGAAGACGTGGGCGGAACGGCCGTTTATTTGGCCTCAAAGCTTTCTACTGGGGTAACGGGACAAGTTCTCTACGTTGATTCAGGTATCAATATCATCGGCGCTTAATAAATATTATAGAATCCCTCTTTTTTGCCGAAAGGGGGATTATGAAAAGTAAACTTTTACCACTTTTAGTACTTGTTTCACTCGCGGCCGGCTTCAAAGTCGATGATGAACTTGAGCTCGATCAAATGCTCAATGGACGCTCGAGTGCGGCCTTCGCCACATACTCCAAAAACATTAAAGCGACTTTACCTAAAGGGACAAAAGGTAAAGTCGTTGAAGTTTCCCGACCTTTCAGCTCTGGTAATCAAGGTTTAAAAATTGTAATTACTGAAGGTCCTCGTAAAGGGCAGAGTTACTGGGTCTATTTCAATAAAAAACAACCGGCCTTCAAGTTAGTCGATAAAACGAAATCAGAAACACCAGAACCAGAAAAGGCCGAAAGTGCGACTGCTATAAAAGATGTCACTGGCCGTCGAGATGAGGGAGAACATGCCCTGGAAGAATCAGTTAAGCTCGTGACGACAACTGTAAATACAGATGTAGCGGCCGAATTAAATCGTCCCCTCAGCAATCCTTGTCCAAAACCACCGGTGATCACACCGCCAATGGCACCAGTTCCAGTGACAGCACCTGAAGAAGCACAACCAATTGAGAGAAAAATTGCTGATGTTCCAGAGGCCCCTCCTACAGAAGCAGTTGGGGAACCGCTCGAGAGAGTTGAACCGCGAGTTAAGGATTCATGTGTGGGTTACCCACCAGCTGATGGATATACTCGAATCAACTATATCAATTGCCAGACAAGTGAAGTTCTCTTTTCTGGTGGATACAAATTTAACGATGGGCCAGGGCATCCTTATTTAAGTGGAGCAAAGAGCGCTTACCCAGATAGTGGTCCCGCTTCTCGTACCATTGAATTTATCAGCAAAGACAAGGCCATCAATGAAACTTATGTCTATTTAACTGATGTAGCTGGAGGACCAGATTCTCACGATGTTAAATCTGTCATGGTTCTCCTCCCACGCAAAGTTTCTCCGAAGACAGAAGTGGTTGGTGATGATGTTATTGTGACTCTCACAACTGGTGAAAAAGTTGTATTTGATAAAAAATCAAACGCAATTAAAAGTGGCGCCATGAAAGAAGGTGCGATCGATTTAACGACAGATCGTTTTAAAAGAACACCACCTAACGTTCACTACAATGGAAGCGGAATTAGTATCCGCGTGGATCACCGTTTTGAATATCCCACTCAAGGAGCGGCGACAGCGGAAATCCGCCAAGGTAATCGCGTCTGTAAAGTTCCCAGAGCAAAAATTTGGGATAAAGGTGGAAACCTCATTTCAACAAATGATCAGGCCCTCCTTAACGTTGTAAATAGTTCATGTCCCGGTAAAGGATTCGCTTTTTAGGGACGCTCATGTTAGTACTCCTCTCTCATAAAAGAGAGGGGACCTATGAAATCATTTCTGTCATTTTTACTGCTTTTCCCACTGGTGGCGAACGCCTCGAATATCAGACTGTCTTGTAAAAAACTCGTTGATGGCAATGCTAATAAGCAGGCCTACACGTTAGCAAAATCTGCTGACATAAATATTGAAATTGATACTCAAAAAGAAGATGCAGAATTACGCGGAGAAATCACAACAAAGCTTGGTCGTTATCATCGCGAAAATGAAATTGTTCAAGTTTATAGTTATTTTACTGAGAATCGCTCATATTCACAGAGTGGAAATGTTATTGAAGTGAAAAGCCGAGAAAAAGGGCTTCTTCTTTGTGGAGCAGGTTCTGGCACAGGCCCATGTCGTAAATGGGATAGACTCGTTTTTGATTTGAAAACTGGTGAAGCTCTTTATGAGCATTCATATTCTTATCAAAAGTTTTTTGGTGAGACGATTTTTGAAACATCACTTCGCTTAAGCTGTCAGAGAAACTAATAAAAAGGCCCGTTTCCGGGCCTTTTTATTAGATTTTCTTTTGATCAGCTTCTAGTTCCAGATTAATTTTTACTTCGTCACCAACGGCCACGCCACCTTGATCTAGGCCTTTATTCCACGTCATACCGAAATCTTTTCTATTGATTACAGTTGTCGCCGAGAATGATGTTTTATTTACACCATTGAATGTGTTTGAACCATTGTAAGTTGCATTGAGAACAACTTCTCTCGTTTTATCTTTGATTGTAAGAGGTCCATAAATTTTAAGACCATTTCCTTTTTTGTCCCAAACTACCTTAGTACTTTTGAAAGTCATTTTGGGAAATTTAGCACTGTCGAAGAAGTCAGCATTCAAGAGGTGACCATCTCTATCTTTATCGGCCGTATCGAGAGACGGGACGTCAATGTCAACGTTGATATCTTTTAAGAGTTTTGCTTTTTCATCGAACTCAAAAGCACCAGTAAACTTGGCAAATTTACCTTTTTGATTTGTGATCATAAGGTGTTTGACTGAGAAGCCAAGTTCAGAGTGAGCGAGATCGATCGTATAAGGGGCAGCAAAAACGTTGGAAGTGAGAAAGAGAGTAGCAATTGTTAGTAACGATTTCATAGAAACTCCTGTCTTGTTTGTTATTCAAAAAATAACAGCAAAAAAAAATCGCGCAAGCAGGTATCTTTTGGTAACTTATAAAATAGTGTTACCGCCTGGTAACTTCACCCAAGGTATAAAAATGGTGCCTAAAAGAAAAAATAAAGTAGAAGCTCCTTATCAATCATGCCCATTAAAAAGTTGCATGGATTTGATAGGAGGTGCATGGACAGTCAATATCATTTGGTTTTTGAGTGAAGAGCCTCGTCGCTTTAGCGAATTAAAATCGGACCTAGAAGGAATTTCTTCGAAAGTTTTGACAGCGAAATTAAAAAAAATGGAGAGTCAGGGAATCGTTCTTAGAAAAGAAGTGAAGAGTTCACCCCCAACAGTGGAGTACTCTCTCACCAAGTTAGGTGGCCGGTTAAAACCGGCCATAGCCTCTATCGTGGAAGTTGGTCACGACTTAAAATATTCTAATAAGTGAAATTGGAGTGAATGTATTGGACCGTTTTTCGAACGTTTTCTTCTGGAGTTTGTTGAAGCACACCATGACCTAAACCGCAGATCCATTTATTGAGATCAAGACCACTATCCGCGAGTGGCGACCAAAATTGTTTTAATTTTTCTTCTACTTGTGGCCAAGTATAGTGCAAGTATGATGGATCGAAGTTTCCTTGAATATAATAGTCTTTTGAAAAACGCTTAAGTGCATCTGGAAGAGACATGCGCCAGTCGATTCCAAGAACATCAATGTTTTTATCCTGAATTTCTTCAAGGTAATTCATGTGTGTGAGTTTTGAGTAATAAACTACTTTTGTATTTGGGTGCATCTTTTTAAAATCGGCCGTCACTTTACGGAGTACGGGAAGAATGAATTCTTTGAAATCGTGGAACATAAGTTCACCAACAGCTGTATCAAAAAGACAAACAGCATCCGCTCCACCTTGTGCTTGTAATGACATTTCTGTCAGAAGATTTGGTAGAAGCATTTCTACGAAACCTTGCCAACGTCCATCGTAGAATCCTTTTTTAGAGCTCGTTAGGGCCCCTGCATGTGAACCTTCAACTGCGTATGTATAAAGTGTCCATGGAGCTCCAACAAACCCTAGAAGAGATTTAGTTTTTGGGAGTTCTGCACGAAGTAGAACTGTCGCATCCTTTTGAAACTTGTAATAAGATTCAGCTGGCGCAATCATTTTACATTTTTTCAAATCTTCGATTGTTTCCAGTTTATTCTGAAGAATGGGCCCTGGAGCATAAGTGAGGCCTAGACCCATTTGTTCCAGTGGAAAAAGAAGGTCCGAAAAGAGAATGGCCGCATCGAAATCAAAATCGCGAATAGGTCCCATCGTAATTTCACAGGCCAATTTAGGATCTTTACACATCGTCATGAAGTCAGAATCTTTTTTGATGTTTTGATAGTGAGAGTGGTAGCGACCTGCTTGGCGCATGAACCATACCGGCACTTGCGTTTTATTGTTGTTAGATTTTAGTCGATCGTTAAAAAGTCCCATGAGTTTCTTATCCTTTTACAATGAGCTTATAGCCAATACTTCTTATACTTTGAATTTCAATTGAGTTGTTATCATCAGTCTCACACCATTTGCGCAGTTTTACGATGTAATTATCAACCGTACGGTTTGAAGGGAATTTATCTTCTCCCCAGATTTTTTCGATGATTTCATCTCGATCGACGGCCTGATTTTTTTTCTGATAAAGCAGTTCCAAAATCGCGCATTCTTTCTGTGAAAGAGTGACGATTGAACCTTGTCCATCTTGAACTTCGTAGCGCTTAAACCAAATTTTGAGGGCGCCATGATTAATCTCATCGGGCAGTTTTTCCATTTCCGACTGAGTTTTTAAAATTCGATTGAGACGGAGGGTAAGTTCTTTAAGGGCAAAAGGTTTTGTAATATAGTCATCGGCTCCGATTTCCAATCCTTCCACTTTGGTTTCAGGATCATTTTGGGCCGACAAGAAGAGCAGAACAAAATCTTTGCGTGCTTTTCTAAATTCTCGAGCGAGATCGAGGCCACTGATATCGGGCAAACCAATATCCATTAAAACAAGATTGGGTTTTCCTTCTTGGAATTTCGAGCGCGCTGACTGACCATCACGGGCCCAACGAGCTTCATGGCCCAGGCCTTGAAGATATTCCGAGAGAGTAGTCCCTAAATTTGTTTCATCCTCAACGATAAGAATATTAAGCATGCGAGTGCTCCGCCTGCATAAAGTTCAATTCAAATTGCAATTTTTCGTTTTGAACAGAAGCTTTAAGTTCACCATTCATTTTGCGCATGAGTTTTTGAGAAAGATAGAGGCCAATGCCTGAACCTTTGCTCGAATTATGTTTATAAAAAAGGGAGCCAAGTTTTTTCATGTCCCCTTGGAAATGTCCACCGTCGTTATAAATGAGTTGAACTTTTGAGCCATTTTCTTTCACCGTAATAGAAACTTTTGTTCCAGAAGTGTGGATGCGTGAATTTTCCATTAAGTTTTTTAATATCATAGAAAGTGCGAACTCATCGGCAAGAATAGTGATGTTGTTATTTTCGCAGATAATTTCCAGTTCACGATCATTCAGCCATTCCAGGCAAAGTTTTTTCAAGTGAGGGATGAGTTTGACTGACGTAAGATTGAGTTCACCGCCGCGCTCGATTCGAGAGAGCTGTAAAATTTTATCGAGCTGATTTTCTAGCTTAGACGTATCTTCGATAAGGCGACCAAGTAGTTTTTGAAGTTGAGGATCATTTTTGTTTTCTAGTAGCTCACCAATAACTTCACCTTGTAAACGCATGCTTGCAAGTGGAGTTTTTAACTCGTGAGTGACTGAAGCGAAGAAGGCCTGGAGTGATTTGGTTTTTTGTACATCTTTGAGAAAAAGAGCGAGTAGGGAGAGTGATAGAAGAAGCAATAATACGATGAAACTACTTCCTTCCCACATGATCATTTTTGAAAATTTTGCACGATTGGTTTGATCAATAAGAAGATGCGAGTTCATCATAAGATAAACCCACCACGCACCAATCAATAGCAAGACGAGTGTCCACAATAATGAGAGGACATATAATCGTTTTGAAGAATGATTAAAGGGATTGTTCTTGATCAAAGTTTAATATCCAATCGTCTTGCCATTTCTTTAAGAACTTCCTCATCATGAGCAAGACTCACAAAACCAACTTCGTAAGCATTTGGCGCAAGATAAATTCCGCGCTTAAGAAGTTCTTCAAAAAGTTTATTAAAGTTCTCTGTTAGGTTGGCCGGAATATCGGCAATCTTTGTGACATTTTCTTTTGGAACAATCCAGAATAGTGATGAGAACGTCGTCACTTGGAACATTGAAAATTCACCGTTGTTGTATGACTTCATCCAGTTTGTAAGAAGGTCGGTGATTTTTTTTGTTTGTAATTCAATTTTTTTATAAGTTTCTGGCGTACACTGCTTAAGAGTTGAAAGTCCTCCCACCATCGCAAGTGGATTCGCTGAAAGCGTTCCTGCTTGATAAACTCTGCCAATTGGAGCCAGATGTTCCATGATAAATTTCGAAGCTCCGATGGCACCAACTGGCAAACCACCTCCGATAATTTTTCCGAGAGTCACCATGTCAGGCTTAATGCCCGTGTATTCCGCCATTCCACCAAATGCCACGCGGAAGCCTGAAATAACTTCATCAAAAATAAGAAGTGCTTTGTTTTGAGTACAAACATCTCTTAAGAATTGTAAAAATTCTTTTGGCTGAATCATAAGACCATTGTTGGCCGGAAGTGGCTCGATAATGATCGCTGCAATTTGATCTTTATGATCGATGAAACATTGTTTTACACCTGCAACATCGCCCAATTCTAAAATGAGTGTGTCGTGAGCAACACCTTCAGGAACACCAGCAGAAGAAGCTTCTGCTTCGCCCGCTAGTCCTGAACCTGCTTTGATAAGCATAGAATCAACGTGGCCGTGGTAACAGCCGTTGAATTTAATAATTTTATTTTTACCAGTCACCCCGCGCGCGAGTCTGAGCGCCGTCATAACGGCTTCTGTTCCCGAGTTTACGAAACGAAGTTGCTCAACGTGAGGAAGTTTTGAAAGAAGGAATTCTGCAAGATCTAATGAATAAGGCTCACAAGCTCCGTAACTCCATCCACGTTTAAGTGCTTCATGGAGCTCTTGCTCGACTATTGGATTTCTATGACCAAGAATTAGTGGTCCAAAGCTCATGCAGAAGTCGATGTAGTTTTTTCCTTCAACATCTGTAATGAAAGCGCCATTGGCCTCCTTAAAGAATCGTGGAGTTGAAGAAAGTCCTTTAAAACTTCTTACTGGAGAGTGAACTCCACCTGGGACCATTTTTTTTGCTGTATTAAAAAGTTCTGTTTGGTTCGTTGTGTTCATGCTTGAGTCCATTTTTTAAATTCATCCATGGAGGCCATTGGAAGAACAGGGATATTTTCGTTTCTAAATTGTTGGTATGTTTTTCCTAAACCACAGGCGTGTAAACGGTTTATGATTTGAGGAAATTTCTGAACATAAGTTTTATATTGGAAATAACTTGTCCAATAGAAAACATCAGTTCTGTTGATTGAATCTTCAAAATCTTTTGAAACAGTGGCAGCGACTTCGCGAGTGTAACAAGGAATGACGTCTTGGCCTAATGTCGATGAAGCTTCATCATTTGAGAGGATTGTCATAAGGCGATCTTCGCCCATCATAATTTGCACGGCCTGTGAATTAAGAAGGCGAGCGATTTCTTCATCTCCTAGACTGTCTGCAGTTGCATTAACCCAATGACCGAGACTTGCAAGATCTTTCATTGTTTTTGTTCCCGCGGCCCACAATGTTTTTGGATGTGTGGATTTGACGGCTTCCAGACAGTGTTTACTTGTCACGTAGAGATTGAGTCCAGGAATGAGTTTATGCGGAAGATTTACTTTTTTAATAAGTTCATCGAAATCGGGGTGTCCGTTAAAAACTTTTGGAGGAGTCACAAAACTTGGAAGATCCCTTCCTTCTAAGGTGCTCACAGCGATAGTTTCATCATTGAGAAGACCGCGATGAGTGTGAAGATAAAAATCAAAGATGGAGCGGACATTAATACCAACTGCGAGGTGGCATCCTCCGCCGTAGTTATTGAAGGCCACACGTTCACGTTTTACTTCTTCTAAAGTAGTGGCATCTTCCATTTTTTTAAGTTTTGCGAGGAGTTCGCCATCATCGTGGCGATTGCGACGGCATTCAATCCCCAAAGCTCCTTGAGAAGCAGATGATGTGAAGACAGACTGAGGCATAACCATAAAGTTCAGGCCATAGAGCAGTCTTTGAAGTTCAATACGCGATGATTCCGTTAGAGCGAGACGTTCAATGCCAGGAAGGGCGAGAACGATGGCATCGTATTCACCTTCTTGGAGTTTTTGAATGCGAGTATTGACGTTTCCGCGCAGAATTTTTGTTTTAACGTGGAGGTTTTTAGCTCCTGGGAGAAAATCAGCGAGAGACTTTTCAACGTTGACGATTCGGCGAGGAGACGAAGTGCCGACAACGAACTCGCTCATATTTTTTATATTTGGAATAGTTCCTTCACGAATGAGGAGAAGATCGTGAGCAAACGTTCTTTTTGTCACGGCCGCTAATTCAATCCCCTCAGGACGATCAGAGCCTAAATCTTTATAGGAGTGAACAACCAGATCGACGGCCCCAGAAAGAAGAGCTTCATCTAATTCTTTGGTGAAAAAATCTTTTCCATCCAACTGCCATAGAGGAGCATTTGTGATCATGTCACCTTGAGTTTTGATGATGACAAGTTCAAATGTATCACCCGTTAAGGCTTCGAGCTGATCTTTAACCTGATTACATTGAGTGAGGGCGAGAAGACTGCCACGTGTACCGATTTTATAGTGTTTTTTAGTATGCAAACTTGAAGTCCTCCCAATCAAATGTCACAGCAGTTTTAGAAAAAGTCACCAGTCTAGTTTCTGCTAAAAGAGCGATAGTCTCTTTAGCTCGACGTACTTTTTCTAACTTTTCAATATTGAGTTTGGCGCTTTGCCTGAAGATATCTTCCAAGCGAAGAACTCCCTCACTTTCTGTGAGCTTAGTTTCTATCACAGAGGGAGAGCCTAGATCAATAAAGAGCTTCATTTGTTGAGAGAAAGGAGATTGTTCATTGAAGTTATCGCGGGCAAAGAAGTTTTCGAAAAACTCTTCATTAAAGAGAATGCCTGAACTTCCAATTGTATTCACAATGAAAGGAAATTTTGTGTATGCGTGATGAGAATGTGTTCCCCACGGAATGCTGGCGATAGAGTGAGCAGAGCACAATTCGGCCACTCTGTCTGTATTTCTGGCGGAGATCGTCACGTTATGTTTTTTCTTTAAAAGTTTAACGAGGTCTTCTGCAAGTACTCCCGATCCGAGAATGAGAACTTCTCCGTTTGTTACTCGTGAGTGGATTAGTTTTCTGGCGATTCCAGCATAAGTCAGCTGACCGATTTCAGTTAGGTGATCAGTGCGTATTTTTTTATTGTCTTGAAAAAGTTTTTCAAAAACACCCATGAGCTGAGTATTTTTCTGAGGATGTTTTGCGTACTCTTGATAAGCATCTTTAAATTGCGCCACTACTTCGTATTCAGCTACTACTTCACTACGAAGTCCGCAGATGGTCTCTAGAAGAAAAACGTAAGCGTTGAGGCCAGAAAAAACGTCAGTGATCTTTTCCTGACGTAGACTGCTTTCACCTAATTGATAAAAAGGAGTTTGCCCAAAACCCACAACAAGTGTGCGCTGGCAGGTTTTTAAAACAAAAACTTCACCCGTGGCCGGGCCTAAAGTCGTATTTGCGATTAAATTGATAACGGTCAGGTTTTCTAACATACGACCATGAGTTTAGCGTCAATGCATCCAGAAATTGTCATAAAAGTGTAGATTACATGCTTTTAAAGTTTCTTTTTTTGGGCTATGTTGTCATCCATGGAACTATTGAAGAAATCTAAAGATATCGCCCTTGCTTTCGATCGTAAAGTAGACGGTTCTATAAGCTTTTTCTTCCGTCATTACGGGAAAACCCGCTTCATGATTGCCATGAGTAAAAAGGCCCAATACCTTGGATTAGAGAAGTTATGGAATAAAGGTCCAAAGGCCTTTGTTTACTTTTTTCTTTTTTATTTAGTGCGCGACACCATTTTGTATATTCTCCTTCCCATCTTTTTTGCTCGCATAAGCTCGCAATAGGTTTGTCAGTCCAAATCATTCGTTTTATTCTCTATTGTTCACATTTCTCACTAATACCCAAACTTGAATCGGAGAATTCATGGAATTAATGTTTAGTTCAAAAGAAATTTTAAATCGTGGAATCGGTCTTACATTTGATGACGTCCTTTTAGTTCCTCGTTACTCAGAAATTTCGTCACGTAAGCATCCCGTGCTTAAAACAAAAATTACGAAAAACTTTACGATCGATTTGCCTGTGATCACAGCGAATATGGACACGATTACAGAAAAAGAAATGGCCTGTGCTATGGCTTCACTCGGAGGGATTGGTTCTCTCCACCGTTTCATGACGGAAGCTGAACAAGTTGAGATGGTTCACGCTATTAAAAAATATATGAAAGAAAAAGGCCTCAACACTCCAGTGGCGGCATCGATTGGTGTTAAAGAAGAAGGCATGAAACGCGCTGAAATTCTTGTTGAAGCTGGTGTTCAAATCATAACTCTTGATATCGCTCACGGGGACTCAGTCATGATGCTTGAGACTCTCGATTTTCTAAAAAAGAAATTTCCTCACGTTGATGTTATTGCTGGAAACGTGGCGACTGCCGATGGTGTAAAACGCATGATTGATCGTGGTGCTGATGCTGTAAAAGTCGGTATCGGTCCAGGATCAATGTGTACAACTCGAATCATTACAGGACACGGTGTTCCTCAATTATCGGCCATCGCTCTTGCTGTAAGCGTCGCTAGCAAATACGATATTCCTGTTATCGCAGATGGTGGTTTAAAAAATTCTGGTGATATAGTGAAGGCCCTCGCTGCTGGAGCGTCTTCAGTTATGGTTGGTTCACTTGTTTCGGGAACTCTAGAAACTCCAGGTGAGTTAAAAGGTGGAATGAAGCAATATCGTGGAATGGCCTCTAAAGCGGCGCAAGTTTCTTGGCGAGGTGATATGCCTCAAGGGATGGCCGCGGAAGGTGAATCTACATTCATTCCATGTAAAGGTTCAGTCACAAACGTAATCGATGAACTTATGGGAGGACTGCGCTCTGGAATGACTTATCTTGGTGTAGATAATATTAAGGCGATGAGCGAAGCTGCACTTTTTATGCAAATGACGGCTTCAGGAATGAGCGAATCTAAACCACACGGAGTTCGTTAAGATGGATTTTTCGAAGTTAGGAGCATTCTCTAAGGTCAGTAAGGCCATGGATGGGTTTGCAAATTTTTTTGATAATTTCAAAGAAATGGAAGAGATCGTTCTTTCTTATCCTAAACTTCGTGATCGCGTAGGGAATAAAGAAGAAGAACGCGAGAAAGCGATTAAAAATCTTAAAGAAATTCGTGCGGAATTATCCCTTCCTTTCTTGAAAACATTTGAAAAGTTTCTCGATGCTACTTTGTCTCAACTTTATGATGGAATTAATTTTCATGATAACGGTCACAATTTAGGTGAGCTTTCAAAAACTCAAAATTTAGTTCTTGTTCCCAATCATCAGTCACATGCTGATTACGTGGCGATGAACTATGTTTATTTTAAAAAATATAATTCACCGCTCTTTGTAGCAGGTGGAAACAATCTCAATATTTTTCCCATCGGACCTCTGTTTAGACGTTCGGGATGTTTTTTTATTCGTCGTACATTTGCCAATGACATTCTCTATAAACTCACTCTTGAAGCTTATCTGCATTACATGCTTGTAAAGGGACATCCGATTGAGTTTTTCTTTGAAGGTGGAAGATCGCGTACGGGAAAATTGCTTCCTCCTCGTTATGGCCTTTATCAAATGTTGATTGAAGCTCACAATGCAATCGATGAAAAAGTGAGAAAACCTCTCACGTTTATTCCTGTATCAATTGTTCACGAATATGTGCCTGAGCAAAAATCGCTCACACGCGAACTTGATGGTGGTAAAAAAACAAAAGAAAATGCGGCCCAAGTTTTTGGTCTCGTGAAACTTTTTTCATACCAGTTCGGAAATGTGCACATAAATATTGGTCATCCAGTAGCTTCACCTCAATTGAATATGGCCGATGTAAAAACACAAACGCAGAGAATTGCTTTTGACTGCTTCTTGGAAGTTGGCAAAAACATGCGCGTGACTCCCACATCACTCCTGGCCATGATTTTATTGGACGAACCAACAGGTGCCTTAAAATGGGAAGAGATTCTCACTAAAGCTCGTCACATCATCACTTATTGTGAAAAATTCAATGTGCCTATTACGGACTCCATCACGATTTTGAATTTTGAAAAATCTCTTGAGCGCTCAATTGATATTCTCATCGGGAATAAAAAAGTTGAAGTCATCGGGAACCCGAACGGAAAACATGTTTTCTATTCAATAAAAGAAGATTCTAGAAAAGAAATTCTCTATTTTAAAAACACTGTTCTTCATCATTTTATCATCCCATGGATGGTGCATATGGGATGGGTCAATCTCTTCTCTGGCCATATTGCTAACGTTGAAGATTTGAAAAAGTTTTTTGTGAACCAGAGAAAACAACTCATTCACGAGTTCTATCTTCCAACCATGAAGACTTTTCTCACAGAAACGCTTGCCATCGTTTCAGATGCTATTGGCAGAGAAGTTTCTTCAATTGAAGAATGTATTGAACTCTCTCATAAGGATCTTTATCAGATCCTTGCGAAAGTTTCTCTCTTCTCTCGCGCCTGTAACTACATTCTGGAAGCTTATTATATTTGCGGCCTCACTTTGACTTCACTTTCAAAAGATCACAAGGAAGGCTTTAAGATGGACACCTATCTTAAGCGTTATAAAGAAGTCTTTGAGAGCGAAAGAAAACTTCGTCGCATTATTCGCTATGCTGAAAGTTATTCAGTTCCGCTTTCAAAATCGAGCTTGCAGTATTTCATCCATGCCAAAATTGTTGAAAGTAATAGCGGATTTTATGCCGTTGGTGACAATGAAAAACTCGCTGAAGTTCTTAGCAAAGTGGAAAATGATCTAACGGCCCAGCTTTCCATCAATCTTTTGAATTAGATGCAACCTTTAAAAATCAAAAAAAAAGAATGGGGGAGAAGGCGATTTGTTCGCTCTCTTCTCCCTGTTTCCATCGATTTATGGCACGAAGAGCTCCTTAAACTCAAAGATAAAATTCTGACCGAGACAACTTTGCAAATCATCGGTCCTGAAGCTGTTTTGGAGCTCAATGAAGCTGATGAAGCTCATCTTTTGGTGGAGGTGTTAGGCCTTCCGACAGACACTTTGGATCTTGTTGATTCGGAAGGGGCCGAGACTTTCGTTTATCTTTGTCCCGAATCCATCTTCGAACTTGATTTTTCTGGCCTCATCAAGCGTGCGCGTGAGATCCAGCGAACTCTAAAGTCCAAGTTTCCCCAATCGATGGAACCGGTCTTTCACATTGTGATAGACGGACAAAAAATAGCACTTCATTTTTTTCGGCAAAAAGACTATAGTCAATCAAACACCCAAAGCGGTGCAATAATTTAATGTAAAGGCCTTTAATAGTTAGGGCCTTGTTTCCAGGGGTAGAGTTATTAAAGAAAATCAAGGTCAAGGCTTCCAACGTTCTTCAGGTTTTAGTTCTTCGAACAAAAACAGCGGTCCTCGTGTAAATGAGCAAATTAGAATTCCGGAATGTCGTCTTCTAGGTGATGACGGAACTCAATACGGTGTCGTTTCGATGGCGGAAGCAAGAAGAATTTCTGATGAGCACGGACTCGATTTGGTTGAAGTAAGCCCTACGGCCCAGCCACCAGTTGTTAAACTTATCGATTTCGGTAAGTACAAATACGAATTGCAAAAAAAGGCCCAAGAAGCGAAGAAGAAACAAGTTGTGATCCAACTTAAAGAAGTCCAACTTCGTCCAAATATTGAGCAAGGTGACCTCGATACTAAGCTCAACCATTGCAAAAAGTTTCTTGACCAAGGCGATAAGATAAAAATCTCTATGCAGTTTAGAGGTCGTGAAATGTCTTACCGTGACGCCGGAATGGAGAAGTTCAAGGCGATTATCGCTCAAATCGTAGAATTTGGGGCGACGATTGAAGCCGATCCAAAGCTCATGGGAAATAGAATTATCGCTATCTTGGCCTCGACGCGTAAGCCGACTCCTAAGAAAACTGAAAAGGAAGAGAAGGCAGAAGCACCTGCGAAGGCAAAAAAAGACTAATTGTTTCTTTTTTTCAAGAAAGCCTTTTACAAAGAATGCGATTCTTGATATTTATACCTGCTTTAAAAAGCTTTATTGCACATATTAATAATTTTTGACGTTATTGTAGCGGAGTATTTCATGCCAAAAATGAAGACGAGAAAATCAGCAGCTAAAAGATACAGCGTGACTGGTACTGGAAAAGTAAAAAGAAGCAAATGTGGTCTTAGACATAAACTTGAACACAAAAGCACAAAAGTGAAAAACAGAGCTGGATCTGCTGCTCTAGTTCACCAATCTGAGCACGAAAAAGTAAGAAGAATGCTTCCATACGCATTCTAATAATTTAATTAATAAGACAGATGTTTTGGGCCTAAGTGATTTAATGAATATCCCCCAACCATCGTTACAGGAGATCTGAAAATGGCACGCGTACGTAGAGGATTTAAAGCTAGAAGAAGAAGAAACAAAGTTTTGAAACTTGCTAAAGGTTTCCACTTTGACCGCAGAACAAAATATAAGCACACTGCTGAGACGGTAAAACGCGCTCTACACTATGCTTACGTTGGACGTCGTCTCCTTAAGAGAGATATGAGAAAACTATGGGTAGTCAGAATTTCTGCAGCTGCTCGTACACTTGAGACGTCATACTCAAAACTAATGGGCGCTATGAAAACAAATGGCGTTACATTGAACAGAAAAATGCTTGCTGAAATCGCTGCGACTGACTTCGCTGGTTTCACAGCAATCAAAAACGCTCTTAAAAAGTAGTTTTTGATTCTACAAAAAGATTGAAATAAAAAAGGCTCCTTAGGGAGCCTTTTTTTTATTCAAAAATATCAGTCATTAATTCTTAGAGTCTTTTTTTTAATTGTTCTGAATAGTTTCTCCAAAAAAGCGCAGCTACATATCCTTTCCATGGACTCATTTTATTTATCGTTTCATAAGAATGTATTTCTAGTGCTCTAGCTAAAATTAAATCACTTTCTGGAAAAGTATCGATGTCTCGTAGAGCTTTTAGTGCAATGTAGTTTGCAGTCCATGGCCCAATGCCACGGATGGATTTGATAGTTTTAAGAAACTGATCTATGTCTTGAGTTGGAATTAGAGATATTTTTTTGCTTAAAATGGCCCTGGAAAAATTTTTAAGGGTTTCTTTTCGGATAGTTGTTGTTTTTAGATTTTTAAGGTCTGCATTTACTATTTGTTCGGGTGTAGGAAACATTTTGACTTGTTTATCTTTTATAAAAAACTCAGAGTCTTCACCTGCAATATTAATGAGATCATTAACTAATGAACGTCCTCTCTCGATACTTACGAGTTGACCAAGAATAGCTGAAATGGCCACTTCAAAAGGGTCCCATCCAGAAGGGAGCCGAATTCCAGGATATTTTTGTAATATATTTTTTATTTTTGGATCAAGCTCTAAAGTATTGGCAATAATTATGGGGTCAGAGTCTAAATCAAACATGGATTTGACTCGTGAAATAATTTTATGAATTGCCGATGTATCAGGAAAATCAATTTCAACAATCAATGATGATCGAATTGGATCATTTGAAATAATGATCATGCCTATTTTTTTTGAAAATGAAATAATTCGGTACATTTTTCCATCTTCAAACCATTCTAGATCACCCACTCTATGGTTCTCATAAGTTTTTAGTAATCCTTCGTAATCAAATGGAGGTCTATAGGGAATCGAAATTTTTAAACCAATTTCTGAAGGTGATTTATTTCTTCTAATTTCACTTGGTGTTTTTTTAAACCTTTCTTTGAATGCATCATTAAATCTTCTTATAGATTCAAAGCCTGAGGCGAAGGCCACCTCTGTAATTGGCAAATTAGTTTCAACAATTAATTTCCGAGACAAATTGAGTCTATTCTCGAATGAAAGTTGTTTTGGAGTTTTTCCCACTTCTTCTATGAAAAGCCTTCGAAGATGCCTTGCTGTGACTCCAAAAAGCTTGGCAAACTTATTTTCATCCAATTCAATTGCCTCTTGCCCA
>CAMLRB010000044.1 GCA_946482295.1 uncultured Bacteriovorax sp.
CTTTCACATCCATCGTCAGTAGTGATGATGAAAGTACTGTCTTTTAAGTTAAAAAAACTAGCATCCTGCTTTTCAATGAGGTTAATGATCGCTTGTTTAAAAGGGCCCGAGAAATCTTTACAAGAAACTCCCTCCATCTGAACAATTCCAGATCCGTCTTTTTTATCGTCAGAATCACAAGAGAAAAGAGTGCCAAGGAGGAGAATGATTAAAATATTTTTCATTATTAAATTCCAAAAAAAAGGCCCATCGAAATGGGCCTTGTGATTTTAAATTTAGTGAAGTTGAACTGAAACGGCTTTTGAAACACCCGGCTCTTGCATCGTCACACCATAAAGGGTGTCATTGAGCTCCATAGTCTTCTTATTGTGCGTGATAAGGATGAACTGAGAGTCTGAACTCATTTCTCTTAAAAGCTCGTTAAAACGACCAACGTTAGCATCATCAAGAGGAGCATCAACCTCATCGAGAAGACAGAACGGAGCTGGCTTAACGAGGAAGATTGAGAAAATTAAACTTACGGCCGTCATTGCTTTTTCACCACCCGACATGAGGTTGATGTTTTGCATTTTCTTGCCTGGAGGTTGAGCTACGATTTCGATTCCGCATTCAGCATCATTGATATCGCCAACAACTTTTAGATCCGCACTACCACCACCAAAGATGATTGGGAAAACTTTTTGGAAACGTACACTAACTTCATCATAAGCTACCTGGAAGCGTGCTTTTGATTTTTCATCGATGTGTGCAATAGCTTTTTGAAGATCTTCGAGTGAAGCTTTAAGTTCAGCTTCTTGTACTTTTAAGAAGTCTGCTCTTAGCTTCTGACGATCGTAATCTTCAATAGCTTGCCAGTTGATATCACCTAAGCGACCAAATTCAAGTTTGTAGTTTTTAAGTTTATCGCCACACTCTTTAAGGTCCTGGCCATAACGACGAACGAATTCGAACTCTTGAGCTTCAATTTCTTTAAGCCCTTCTTCAGTTTCCATCCAGAACATTGAATTAACATCTTTGAGGTCTTGATAATCTTTTTCATCAAGTTCAAGGAATTTTCCAAGATTTGAACGAAGATCAATTTGATATTTCTCAAAAATGTTACGAACATTTTGTTCTTCTTCAACAATGTATTGCGAAAGCTTAACTTCAAGCTCAGAAATTTCTCTCTGATTCTTGTTGAGTTTAGAATTGATGTCTTTTACTTCATCTTCTCTATCTTTCATTGAAAGAAGGAGTTGCCCTAAGCTGTCTTTAAGAAGATTGAGGACATCTTCTTTGTCGCTGAGAATAAGAGATGTTTCTTTATTATTAGCTTCAAGTTGTTCAAGCTCAGAAATGATTTGATCGATCTCTGCATTGTATTGAGCAACGAGGGCCTCATTCGATTCAAGACGTTGATTCAAACGTTCAATCTGTCCATTTAAGTCTTCAATCTGTGAGTTCAAGCTCTTAAGAGTAGATTCAAATGAGCGAGCTTCAACTTGTTTTTTAAGTAGTTCTTCACGCTCTTCTTCGTAAGAAGACTTTTGAATTTCAACTTCTTCTTGAAGTTCATCAAAACGAGAGTTCTTATCTTCAAGTGAAGAACTCATCTCTTCTTTTTGACGAGAAAGTTTTTCTTCAGCTTCAAGCATATCTAAACGAGACTTTGAAATTTCGTTTTTACGATTTTTTAAGATCTCAAGACGAGTAAATCCAGATTCAAAGCTGGCCAGTTTAGATTCAAGTGCAGATTTTTTGCCCGAAAATTGTGCACGAGCTTCGGCAGCTTGATCACGAAGAGTTTCAAATTCTGCGCGACGAGTTTCAAGGAAGGCTCTTTCACTCGAAGATTTTTCTTCAAGCGCTGCTACTTCTGTTTGAAGATTTTCAACAATGACTTTGAGTTCTTCGATTTGATTGTTACGAGCGACGAATCCCTGTGCTTCTTCAGTTGAAGCTTGGATGGAAACGAGTTTTGCTCCCCCAACGTTGATCAGTTTTCTTGAGCCATCAAGTGATGAGATAGCCTTGAAGCGGATGTCTGCTGATAGACTCGACATCGCTTCAGTATTGAGTGAATTAACAACAAAATACCCGTCGAAGAATGAAGACATTTTATTTTTCATGTCCGCTTCGATTTCGAGAATGTCGTTTAAAGAAATAAGATCATCACCAAGTGTGATTTTTAATCTTTCAATAGTCTCAACAGAAAGTTTTTCTGTAGTTGCAAATTTTAAGTAGTCTAGATTTTTGCTGTTGTTATCAATCCAACTAAAGAGTGATGAATCAGCGTCTGAAGTCGCGACCAATGTCTCCATAAAGTCAGCAAGTAAAACTTGTACGGCTTTCGTATATTTTTCGTCACATTTAACAAGTGTTCCGAGTAAAGAAAACCCTTCTGGATTTTCTTTCATAAACGAAGAGATACCTTCTTTTTTACCTTCAAGAGAATTGTTGATTTCAATCAATGACTGAAGTTTAGAATCAGTTTGGATAAGCGATTTTGATTTTGAATTGAACTCTGTTTCAAGTTCTTTCACTTTTATGCTCAATGAATCGATTTCTTCACGTGTCGCTGTTTCTTTAGCTTTAAGTTCGTTTGCCGTTTTTTCAGCAGTAGCAACGGCATCACGTTCTGCGACGATTTGCGTGTTAACGCCAGAGTATTGAGCTTCTAAAGCTTCAATCTCTTTTGTTAAGTCTTGTAGTTGATTTGAATATTCTTCAAGACGAGATGTATTGCGGAAAAGGTCTTGATCAATTTTTTGGAACAATTCTTTTTCAGCATTAATTTCATCGCGAAGATCGTTGAAACTTTGTGTTTTAAATTCAAGCTCTTCTTTTAAATGCTCAACTCTTTCTTCAAGTAATGTGAAGTCGTGGTCTTCTTCACCTTTCTTTTCCCATGCTTCAAGTTCAGTACGAAGAGATTCAAGCTTTTCAAGACGGCCAGTCATCTCAGCGTTCACGCTTTCGATTTCTTTTTCTCTAGTCTCAATGAGTTTTTCTTTTTCAGATTGAGTTTTACATAGGTAAACAAGGCGCTCTTCAGCGGCTGCGAGTTCTTTAGAGATGATGTTGTATTCTTTTTGCAGCTCTTCAATTTTCGCTGTTTCATCATCTTTTCTGTAACGTTCTTCTTCTAGTCCAATCTCAATAACGTTTTTTCGAGCAGAAAGATTTTCATTTTCTTCCGAGCGAGCAATGACGATACCGTGCCCTTCTTTGTAATTTTTAAGAAGGTCAAATTCTTTGTGTGAGTGAACGATGAGATCGTATTTTCTCACTTTTTCTTTAAGATCTTTAGCGCGTTCAGCTTTTTCAGCTTGCTTCTCAAGAGACTTAAGATTTTTTTCAATTTCTTGTTGAAGATCATTCAAACGAGCAAGGTTTTGTTCCGTCTGCTCGATTTTTTTAAGCGATTCTTTCTTACGAACTTTGAATTTCGTAATTCCTGCAACCTCTTCAATCATGACTCTACGTTCTTCAGGTTTCTGATTAACGAGACGATGGATTTCACCTTGAGCGATAATTGAATATGATTTTGAACCAGCTCCTGTATCCATGAACACTTCTTGAATATCTTTCAAGCGGCTTGGTACATCATTAATTCTGTATTCTGTTTCACCGTTACGGTAAAGCTTACGAGTTAATTGAATTTCACTTGGCGAAGAAACTTGCTGGCCTATGTGAATGTGTTTTCCTTCATCGTTTTCTAAAACGAGAGAAACTTCTGCGAATGCTGCCGGTGTATATTTAGCTGAACCAGAAAAGATAACATCTTTCATGGAAGATCCACGTAAGTGCTTTGCTGATTGTTCACCCATGACCCAAAAGAGTGCGTCTACGACGTTAGATTTACCGCAACCGTTTGGTCCAACGATACCAGTGATCCCTTCGTCAAAATGAATGACTGTGCGATCTTTAAACGATTTGAATCCTTGCAGGATAAGTCTTTTTAACTTCACGAGCGTAATCCTTTGCTGTGTGTTATTTTGTGTGTGAATGTGAGTGATAAATTTGTCATAAACAGCATCTTTAGTACACGACAAAAGTGGTGAGTTAAGAGAATGTAAGAAGGCCTTTTTCAGAGGGAAAACTTGAAAAAAACAGGAAAAATTTTGGGGATTTTTTTCTAAATGGTCGGAGCGAGAGGATTCGAACCTCCGACCCTCTGCTCCCAAAGCAGATGCGCTACCAAACTGCGCTACGCTCCGACGTTAGAAAATCAAAAAAGACAGTAAGCATATTTAAGTCATAAAAGACGTTCTGGCAAAAGAATTTTACAGATTTCTTGAGGCCAAAAATTTTTGAGCGAAACTTGAAGCGACCGCGCGATGGGAGTTCTTTTGCTTCCATTCACTTAGCTCAGCCACTGTCAGACCTTCTTCTGCTTTGTCGGTCGGGATGAAAACGGGATCGTATCCGAAACCGCCTTCACCTCTATAACCATATCCTATTTGGCCACTCATGCGACCCTCAAAATAAAAAATTTCTTTTTCATTTAAATATACGCAGAGGACACAGGTGAAGAAGGCAGAGCGGATTGTCTGACCATCCATTTTTTGCAGAAGCAATTCTGCCCGCTGCTTATCCGACAAACCATGGCCACCAAATCGTGCCGAGTGAATGCCGAGTTCACCAGGAAGGGCTTCTACCGTTAAACCAGAATCATCCGCGAGGACTGGCTTTTTAAATTTTTTGTAATAAGCTTCAGCTTTCAAAAGGGCATTAGCACAATAAGACTCACCGTCTTCAACGACTTCCAGTTTTTCTGGAGCTGCACTGACATGAATGAGTTTAGGATCGAAGAGCTCTGCGAACTCTTCTGCTTTGTGGGCATTACCGGAAGCAAGAAGTAGTTCGATCACTTAAGTGCCTCTGATTGTTTTTTAAACACAACTGCTAAAGATGATTTTGCACATTCCATGAGGGCCATCATTTGATCTTGTGAGAAAGGCTCGCCTTCAGCTGTTCCTTGGATTTCAACAAATTTTCCCGCACTCGTCATGACGATATTCATATCTGTATTGCAACTAGAATCCTCTTCGTAATTAAGATCAGCAATGGCCTTACCTGCTTTATTTAAACCAACGCTAATGGCGGCCAGTTGTTCGGTAAGTGGATTCACTGACAACAAGTTCTCGCTCATTAATTTTTTTATCGCAAGAGAAAGCGCCACATAGGCTCCGGAAATAGATGTAGTGCGAGTTCCACCATCGGCCACTATTACATCGCAGTCTATTTGAACTGTTCTCTCACCTAGCTTCTTTAAATCAATGATCGAACGAAGTGATCTTCCAATCAATCGCTGGATTTCTTGAGTGCGTCCGCTAGCACCATTACGCTCTCTTTTATTGCGCGAATGAGTAGCTGAAGGAAGCATCGAGTATTCTGCAGTCAACCATCCTTCACCTTTTCCTTTTAAAAATGGAGGAACGCTTTCTTCCACTGTTACTGTAACATAAACTTTTGTATTCCCACATTCAGCGATAACAGACCCTTTCGCATAGGGATTTGGGTTAATTGTATATTTAATCTCACGTGGAGTTGAACGTTCGATAAGTGAACTGAAAGATGACATACTTTTTCCTCTGAGCTAAGGTAATTAAATTGCTTCATTCTAAGCACGAAGACGATGGAATTTCAATGCACCATACACATTTTCCCACTATCGGTTCCACTCAAATTTATCTAAAAGAACATTTCGCTACATTGAGAAAGGATCATTCAGACATTCTCATTTCAACTGCGGAGCAAACAGATGGAGTTGGACGTGGGGAAAATCGTTGGGATTACTTTGATCATTCCATTGCGATGAGTTTTAGCTTGAAGCCTAATACAACTCCGAGTCTCACGCCCCTTGAAATTGGAATTTTATGCACAAAATTTTTCAAACAAAATTTTGATATCTTGATCAAAATCAAATGGCCTAATGATTTATTAAATCTCGAACACAAAAAATGCGGTGGTATAATTGCTCAATATATTGATGAGCAAGCGGTGATTGCCGGTGTGGGCATAAACTGCGGAACTCATAAAAATCAAAATGAAGGAAGCTATAAACATGGTTTTAGCTCACTTGATTCACCCAAGATAAGATCAATAGATCAAGAAACGCTAGCTAAAGCTCTTTACAGTTTTATTCTCGAGAATCGTTTGAATCACCAAGATCTTCACAAGGAATTTAACCAAGTCTGTGCACACTGGAATAAAAAGGTTGAAGTTGAAGGAATGATCGGTACGTTTAAAGGTATTGGACCTGCTGGTGAAGCCAATATTGAAATCAACGGGGAAGAAAAAAGGTTTTTCTCAAGCTCATTAAAAATGTTGGAGTATAATTAAAGCGTTTTAGAAATTTCTTTGATTTCTTTGCGAATGAGGTTTTCTGCCAAGTCAGGAATTACATCCCAAGCGACTTTTTCAGCATGTTGCTTGCAAAATTCTCTCACCATTTCTTCTAGCATAGGCTTCAAAGATATTTTGAGTTTTTCCACAAGTTCATCTTGGTTAATGTGAACAACATTTGAAGCTGGCGTTTCATTTGTCGCGAACAGAGGTTCATCTTCGATACTAAAATCCATTTCCGCTTCTTTTTTACGGAAAGCATTTACACTATCTGTGAGATCAGCGGTCACTTCATCGAGGTTAGTCTCAACAATTGAAGCTTCTTCTTCTGCTTTAATAGGAACTACTTCATCAACTGCCCAAAATGAATCCGCAGAAATATCTTCTTCAATTTCATTGAGAAGGCTTCTGTTTAAATCTTCAGGAACTTCGAAGTTAGGATTTGTTTCATCTTCATCAAGGAGATCAAGTTCTTCATTTTGAACAAAAACTGAAGATGATTGCAATCGATCTAAAATACTTACATCGGAAGCTTCTTCGATCGTTGGTGGGAATGCTTTTTGGAACTTATCTTCAAGCTGAGTGCTTGGAGTAAATCCCCAACCTTCCATCTCACTTGAAAGTGGATCAAGTTTACTAGTTTGAATTTCTGATTCAAGTTCATGAGTGAACTCATCATTATCATTATTCAAGACTGGAGCATCGACTTTCCACATATCCAGATCATCAGCTTGATTGATTTCAGCTGATGCTGCTTTCTTCTCTGAACTTATGATCGGACGGTTACCTTCTAAAATTTCGCGACATTTTTTAATGAATTTTGTGCTTTCGAAAGGCTTTACGATTTTATCTGCGATACCGCAGGCCTCAAATTGAGATTCATCAATCGTATCGAAAGTTCCGAGCATCACAATAATAGCTGCACCTGGCATAGCATTGTTGATTTGCTTGGCCAGCTCATATCCCGAACGTGAATCGGATAAATTAAAATCGAGTAGAATAAGATCAAAATGATTAGACTGAACTTTTCTAAACAGTTCAGCTTCATTTAAACATTCAATAAGTTCATAACCAGAATTGGCCAGTGTAATACCGATTACTTTTTGAATCGTTAAGCTATCATCTGCGATTAAAACTTTTGAAGTCATTAAAATCCTCTTAGAGTCCTATTCTCAACTAATTCAGACTCTTAATCAACGCATTTTTAACCAACCAAATTGATCGGCTTTTTAGAACTGGAGGATAACGGCGGATTGGTTATCGAGATTGCCGCGATCATTGGCCAGACGAAAGATTTCAGTTATGGCCTCTGCTTCACGATCTCTGAATTTTTCTAAAATGTGTTTGATCTCATCTCCTTCTAGCCTTCCATAAGCGCCATCAGTCATGATGAGAAGGAGATCATCTTCCGTTAGTTTCAATTCGCGGACTGTATAATGCAGATCCTCGAAAAGCCCCATTCCACTCATCGGGATGTTGTGTAAATGCGATTGAAAATGATCTCGACTTACAGATGCTAATGAGTCAGGTAAAATTTCTAAGCTTAATTTTCCTTTACGATATAGGTAGGCTGAACAATTGCCAGTTGAAACTAGAGTCAGAATATTTTCTGCCATTGCTGCCGCAATCACAGAACCACCACCTCGCTGATCCATGCTTTTCTCTTCGTTATCCCGATTCACTGCTTGATGGGCATTATGAAAAGCATTGATTAATGCATTTCCTTCAATCAGAAACTTGTGACTATAAAAAAAAGGAAGTGTTGAATCTGGGTCCAGTGCAATCTTCGTGTAGCTACGTTTAATTTGATCGCGGATAATGCCAGCGGCGCGATCACCAACATTTGAACCGCCAAAACCATCAATCACCATAAAAAGGTTGTTTGTGAGATCAGATTCAACAACATCTTCATTAAGATTTAGATGAGGCCCCTGATCTGTTTTCATGGCATAACTTTTTAATTCAATCATTGTTAATCCAAATAATCTCGGAGTTTCTCCGTTGCTTTTTTGTAGTACTCGCTATCAACAGGAGAAATTTGTTGTACCTCTTGATACTTTTCTTTTGCGTCCTGAAACAAACTAAGAGATTCAGAAATGATGGCTTCTCTGTAGATCTTTCTTGCTCTGTTTGACAACTGCTCTTTAATATCGCCCATCTGGTTAAGAGCTTCAGTGTTACTTGGTTCGATTCTTAGAATTTGCTGATAAACTTCGTAAGCCCCTTTTAAATCTTGTCCTTCCATTAAAGACTTCGCTTTACCTGTCAGAGGAGAAACAGCAGAACTTAATTCTTCACGCGAGACCTTTAACATTTCTGTCGCTTCAGTTGTTAGATCTTCATCCATATCTTTTATTTTTAAAAATTCTTCAAGCTTGGAAATAGCTCTGAACCATTCTTTTTGTAGATAAAGACTCTTGCTTGGTTTTAGCTTTTCAACTTTTGCATCTCTTTCTTGTTTCTTACGAATGACTTCTTGCTCGGCTTTTTCTTTATCTCTCTGCCAGTTTTCAAGTTCTCGTTTCAAACGAGGAACTTCCAAATTTTCAGGCTCTAAAGTCATGATGTCATTAAAAACTGTCTGAGCAGATTCAAGCTGTCTTTCTTTAGTATATTCACGCGCTTTTTCTAAAAGCTCTTTTACTTTTGCTTTTCTGATGGCCGCTTGTTCTGCTGCAACTCTCTCTTTTTCTTTTTCTTCAAGCTTAGCTAATCCTTCTTTTGAAAGTGCTATCAGTGATTGAAGGCTTGAATTGAATTGAGGATCAACAGCAGAAACTTTTTGTAATTCTTGGAGAGCTTCTCTATATCGACCATTGTTATAATGTTCTTTACCAATTTCATATTGTGCCGAAAGAGCACGACGCTGATCTTCGCTAAGAACAATTTGACCTTTTATAGGTGGAGCTTCTTTTTTTGGCTTTTCTTTTTCTTTTGAAGTTTTTGGTTTCGCAACAGGAGCTTTGGCCGGCTCCTCTTCTTCAAGGAAAACCCACGCTGCAATCAGAGCAACAAGCCCGTATATAACCTTTTTCCTCATCTGCTCATCTTTCATCACTCGTTTGATGATTGATTTTTCCTGAGGAGCATCTTCTACCACTTGTCCGAGAGCATCGAATTGTTCACCTTCTTCGGCTTGAACTTCGACAACTTCTTCTACTTCGACTGTTTGATTTTCATCAACTGCCATTAAAGTCTGACTTTCATCTTTAAGAAATTCGGAGCGTACTTTAACAGTGAAAGTCACTCCCCCAATAACGAATTCATCATTATGGGAAAGAGTCACTTTGTTAATTCGGTCGCCTTTATAAAGCGTTCCGTTGGATGAGTTTAAATCTTCCAAAGTGAGCATGATATTATTTCTTGAAACAACAGCATGAACAGTAGAAACTTCACTGTCGTTTAAGACAATCTGACATTTGGAAGGATCTCGTCCAATGTAAATTTTATCTTTATCAAGAATGAATTTATCGTAAGGAGCTGTTTCACCAAAAAGTTCTAGGTGAACGTTAGCAAAAGACTTAATAATTTTTGTGCTTTCATCGTCTTGGGTTGAATCGATATTTTCAAGTGAGTAATTTGCTTCTTCTGAAAGTGGCTCTAGAGAGTCATTTGGCTCTTCAGAAAATTGAACTTCATCTTCTGATCCGCTTAACGGAGAATCATTAACTGAATTCTCTTCTGTCTTTTCACCGAATGAATCCATCGCTAAATTGTCACCGAACGAATCTTCTTGTGAAATTTCTGATTCAGCTTGCTCTTCATTGAGAGAATCGTCATCTGCGCGCACATCAACTTTAGAAAGTTCACTTACATCTATTTCACTCGTAGCATCTTCGTTTGAAGATTTTAATTCGGAGAGATTGATATCTGTAGCTGTAGCTTGAGATTTTTTACTCTTACTTGGAACTGGCTCTGCTTGTTGGACAACTTCAACAACCTCTTCTTTTGGCAGTGACTTTGTTTGAGAAGTCATGGGCTGGGTCACTTCTTGAACTGAAGATAATGTGACATTAATTGAAAACCCTTCAACCGTAATTGAATCGCCGTTTTCTAATTCATGCCGATTGAACGATTCACCATTTAAAAACGCAACATTCTCATGCTGAACTTTTTCAACAAACCATTTTCCATTTCTATGAACTATCTTCAAATGCTCACGAGAGATTTTTTTGTCGTCTAAAACAACATGACAATCTTTCGATCGACCGACCAAAAAAATAGTTTCTGAATAATCTTGGGCGAAGACGTCTCTTCCTAAATCAATTTCTTGAATCGGTTGATTTTTCTTCAAAACATTTAATTTCACCTTTCTCCATTCCAAGTTCAGATTCAACTGCACTTATCTTAAGCATAGCATTTTTATAGCGTTGATCATCGGGATACTCTTTAATCAACTGGATAACAGCACAATAGGACACTATAGATGCCTGATATTTTTTGCTATCGAACTCTTGGTTTCCTTTATCAAAGTTGCTTCTGATTTCTTCATCTAATTTCTGCTTGGCTTTGTTCTCATAATAGGTGGCATCTCTATTGCCTGGACTTAAAAGTTTAGCTAACCGAAATTCTTCCATGGCCCTAAAATAATTCCCCTCACGAAATTCTCTACGTCCACTATGAATTAGTGCTTCTAATTTCTTTTTGACGTCTGGATCGTCTTGCCTCTTAGGTTCAGCCATCATCTCATTAAAATCGTCCATGGATGAATTTCCGCGTGAATTATTTGATTTCTTTTGCGGCTCTTCATTATCCATAAGTACAAAAAGAACAGCGGCCACTACAATTCCAAAAATAAGCATTCTAGAATTATTTTTCTTATCTGGCTTACGCGTAGGCATCGGTTCTTCGTTAAGATCTTTTGTTTTAGCTTTAACGGGCCCTTTTTTTATCTCTTTAAGAAGCTCTTTAGCTGTTTCTTTGGAAACACCTTTGGCTTCAGCTTCATTAACAATGACCATATCTAACGATTGTGTCACTTCAATGATGTTGTATTTAAAAACAGTCTGACCAATAACAATTTTTTCGTTATCTTCAAGTTTCTTCTGTTTTACTTTGGAGTCATTTACAATTACTCCGTTTTGAGCACCTAAATCCGTAATGACATATGACTTATCAGCAAATGCAAGTTCGGCGTGTTCTCTGGAAATTTTTGTATCCACAATCTGGATATCAGTATTATCACCTCGACCGATAACTACACGCTTGCCAGTTAGGTAATAAACTTTACCTTTATTTGGCCCTGTCATGCACAGTAATCGATAGTATATCCCTAGATCACTAGGGCTCTTCAATTCTGTTGTTATGCGAACGTTCTTACTCATTCAATCCTTAATTATCTAATACGAACGAAATATAAAAAGCTTTTGCAAATCCATCTTTACCAATGAGGGAAGTCACGTAGATGACATATTGTTTACCCTGAAGTTCATAGTTCCCGCTTTGAGATGTTCCTCCATTATTAGCAGAGGCATCGCAAAGTTCGATCAGTGTAGCCGCAAATCCACGCTCTTTCGTAATATCTAAAATGTTCATCCCTTCGGACATTGACTGGCGAATACCGCACACATCTTCACCGGCAGTATTGATACGGGCCAGGTTTTTTGCAGAATTAAGAACAATGGCCGGACCTTGAGCTCCTTGTTGGAACTCAAGAAGTTGATTTACATAAGATTCATCACCTTCGATTTCGTTTGGATCAACTGTAGATTCATCTCTTTGTAATTCACGAATTCTTTGCAAACTTGTATTTACTGCATTTCTAATGGGACCAAGCTCTTCAAATAACAATTTACTATCGACACTTCTTCTGCGTCCACGAAGGCCTTCTTCAATTTGGTAGCGAAGTTCTTCCATGGGTCTTAATGTGAGATAATAAACTATTCCGAAGAAGAGAATTCCTACTAAAAATGAAGTGACTAGCGACTCTAGATAAAGCCTGGAGCTTTTTGAAGCTTCAACGGCGAGTGTTGCTGGGGCAAATTTAATGGCAATCATCCCAACTGCTTCTTGAGATCCTGATTTTGGATTGAATGCAAAGATTTGTTTTCCAATTCCAATTTGTCCTTCCGCCAATTGAACGATAGCTGCTTCTTTAATATTAGGTCTCAACGTATAATACTCTTTAACTTGTACTGAAAAAGTATCACTCGTGTATTCATTAAGACGAGAAATCGGTCGCACAATTCTTCCATCTGAATCGAAGAGTTCATACGAGACGACTCCGTCTCCTCGAGCATTGTCTAGAAAGGTCGTGTCTACACGTTCTAAATTTTTTTGTTCAAGTGCTACTGTATTAAGACGTCCAATCTCGTCGGCGTAGTGAGCTCCACGTATCTTGATTTCATTCATGAGAACATTACGCGAGTCTTGAAGAACCGGAAAAATAGTCAATGTAATAGTCGACAGAGCGAAAAGAGCTGTGAGTATTCCTAAAAGAACTCTCCACTCATATTCTTGATTAATCCCATGGAAAATCGGCATGACCTTGTATTTAAAGAGCCAAAAAATTTTTCCAACAATATTATCAGGAGGTGTACCACCTTTTAAGATGTCATCGATTGTTTCTTCCCGTTCACGTTGAGCGGCAACTTTCTTCTTAACGACTACTTTCTTCTCTTGTACATAGACGACTTGTAAAATGGCATTTGGTAACCCAATTTTATCACCCGTTTTAGTCGTAGCTTTCTTAACAATTTTACCATTGAGAAAAGTACCGTTGGCACTCCCCATGTCCTGAACATAGACAACATCATCAGTAACAGTGATGGTCACATGCTTCTTTGAAACACCATCAACTTGAAAATGAATATCACATGATGGATCACGACCAAGAATATTGTCGCCAGTTTTTAGCACATATTCTTGTCCTCTTAATTTTCCACCAACAACGACTAATTTATACATGTTGCCTCTAAGATATCTCCAACTTGTGGTTTAACTTTCAATGTTTTTTCCAAGTGGCCGCCGACAAGCTCAAGCGTTTGTGTGGCCCGCCAGTACATCCACGTCATTCTCCAAGGTGGAACTTTTTCTAAAACTTTCACAACTTTAAAATTTGAATCTAAAAAAATAAGATCCAATGGATAGCGCATAAAAAATGTATGAACGGAGTTACATGGTCTAATCAAAAAACCATCTCCTCCCGGAATTTTCTCCGAGAACATTAATCCTCGAACTCTGTCTACCGTATCCACGGCCATAACCATTGAATGGCAGATGGTCTCACCATTTTTCGTTTTCAATGTATATTTTTTATTATCTACCACCTACGAACTCCAAAATTATCGGCGCAAATACAACTACGAGAACCGATGGAATAATAAGAAACATCATAGGGAAAAGAATTTTAGTTGCTGCCGTTGCTCCAGCTTTTTCAACTTCCGAAGATTTCTTTTGTCTAATTTCAACTGCAAGTGACTTAAGAATAGGACCAATTGAAGCTCCTACCGAGTCGGCAGCAATCAAAGTCGCACAGAAAGAAGAAATTTGAATGAGATCTATTCTCCATGCCAGGTTTCTTAAAGCTTCTGCTCTGCTTGCACCAATCTTGATTTCTTTGATGACGATTTCAAATTCTTCCGTAAGGGGATTAGGTTTACTTTTTTCGATAACTTTAGCCATCGCTGCGATGAAATCCAGTCCTGCTTCAACTGATAGAGCAAGCATATCTACAGAAAATGGCATGCTACGAATGACTTGTTTTTGTCGCTCTTCGATTTTTCCACTAATCCATAGATCAGGATAAAAGAATCCAACAACACCTGTAATCGGGATAAGGGAAAGGGCCCAATCTGCTTCTAAAAAAGTTCGAATGATGAGAAAGAGAATCGGGAATCCTACGATGAGGAATAATTTAAAAGCAAAAAAATCTTCTGGAGTGATGACGTTAGTTAGACCTGCTGCCGCGAGCTTTCTTTTATATTTATCTTTAAACGTTTTTTTATTCTTCATTGAAGCAACAATGGGAGAAATATATCGTTTAAAGAATGGTCGTGAATAGCGAAGAATGATTCCGTGTTTCGCTATCTCATCTACTTGTTTGTTACCGTCGTCGAGTTTTTCTTGCGCTTGGAACTGGTCTTCGTCTTGGAAAATCGTTTTCGTGATGAGAAAGACGGCTAAGAAAATGAGAAAAAGTGAAGCATAGTAAAGCTTGCTTGATTCTTCATGTCCTTTCTTTCTTCCAATTTCTTTACAAGCAACTTCTTCACCATTATCACAGGCTTCTGTGAGATGAGTGGCTGCTAATCGGGCCGCTTGAGCTTTTTGTTGTTCCTCTCCAAGTCTTGCTTGTAGAGCTTTATATTCGGCGAGATCTTCTTCTTCAAGTTCTGCTTCAGGATCGATCGTTCTTAATTTTTTTCTTTCTAATCTTAAAATTTCGATAGCATCACGAATTTCTTTTTCTTCGATGGGGTCGAGACGTTGATTTCGTTGGTACCACTTACCTAACTGATAACAATTTGCGTACTGTTTTTGATCACAAGAATCTTTGTAGAGTTTAAAAAGTTGATCTGAAGATAATTCATTACTGTAATCTTGAGGAGCTTCAGAAATTTCTTGGGCGCCCACTTGAAAAAGTGGTCCCAACAAAATGAGAATTATGAAGCCTATAAAGACCTTGATCACTGATACACCGCCATAACTTAATGATATCAGAGATAAGGAAAAATTTTTGGTCAACTTCCCAGGAAGGAAATATTGTCCCCATTAAAGTTGATGTTGGACGTAGGTCTTTGACTAACCTAAGGCAGCTATCTTTTTTCTTAAATCTTCGACAAACGCTACAGAAGCCTTGCGATTGAATTTCTTTTCGAGATCTGGAATATAAATTGGCTTATAGTCTTTGAAATAATTTTTCTTTGCATCCTCTACTCGACTGAGTCGATCTTGGAAGTCATTTGCTTTAATCGTTTTATCTTTTTGCGCTTTCTTCAGACCTTCTAAACCTAAAACTGCTTCCGGCATATCACGATATTCTATGAGGTCACTGCCTGCACGAATCGCCATCATCGCTGCTTCACCTGTTCCTCGGTGGGCAGTGATCGCTCCCATCTGCATGTCATCAGACAAGATGAGTCCCTTATATTTCAAATCATGTCTAAGAATGTGGTGAGCTTTTGGCGATAATGAACAAGGAAGTTCTGGATCAATATCCTCCACAATTATATGGGCCATCATGATCATATCAACGCGCGCTTTGACGGCTTTAATGAAGGGCTGGATTTCTTCTGCTTTAATTTCTTCCAGTGGTTTTTTAACAATTGGCAGATCATAGTGAGAATCTTTAAGTGTGTTTCCATGCCCTGGAAAATGTTTTGCACATGACATGATGCCAGTTGTTTCAAATCCTCTGATCATCGATGAAATGAATTTGGAAACTGTTTCGTGATCTGTACCGAAAGCCCTGTCCCAGATAACTTTATTTTCTGGATTGTTCCAGATATCGCATACAGGAGCTAAGTTCAGATTCACTCCACAGGCCAGAAGTTCTTCTGCCATAATTGTCGCCATTTCAAAAACTAGTTTTGGTGAATCGAGTTTGGCAATTTCTAGCATTGGTGGCCATTGAGTAAATTGCGTTTTAAAGCGAACAACTCTCCCACCTTCATGGTCAGTACAGATGAAAAGTGGATATTCTTTTCTCAAAACTTGGATACTGTTCACCAGTTCTGCAAGTTGAGCTGGAGATTCATAATTTTTTGAAAAAAGAATAACTCCACCAATATCTTCTTTTTCGATAAAAGATTTTTCTTCACTTGTAAGAGTGAGTCCGCTGATTCCAGTAAATACAAGTTGTCCTAATTGGTTCATAACTTCCTTATTATGCTTTATTCGGGTCTAAGTAATCTCTTAGGCCATCACCTAAAAGATTAAGACCAATAATCAATCCTGCCATCGTCATACTGAGAATGATCGCGATGTGAGGAGCTTCTAGTAAAACAGTTTTTGCAGCTGAAAGCATGGCACCCCAAGAATAAGGGCTTCCGCCCAATCCTAAAAATCCAAGTGCGGCTTCACTGATAATAACGCCGCTAATTCCGAGAACCATGTTTACAACCATAATAGGAAGAATGGCCGGAATGATGATAGTGAAAAATAATCTTAGTTCTCCAATTCCGATTGCACGCGCGCCTTCAACATAAGTTAATGCAAGAACGCGCTTCGATTCACCTCGTGCTATTTTTGCATATCCCGGCCAGCCCGTAATGATCATTGCAAAAATTAATCCCTGCATTGATTGCCCCGTGACGGCCATAACCATAATAGCAATGAGAATACTTGGGAAAATAAAAACGAGATTGATCACAAGATCAAATCCCAGTTTGAACCAACCTGGTGCTTTAACGGCTAAATATCCCATTAGGATTCCAACCGAAGCCGTAATGAAAGTTACAATAAAAGAAAGCGTGAGAGAGTATGTTAAACCAGCAGAGAGAACTTCAAGTAATGAGCGACCAAGGAGATCAGCTCCAAGAACTAAACCTTTGGTGAACGGGATCGCTAGTTCAACTTCCATATTAAGTTCAGGCGTATAAGGGCGACTAAGAGTCCCCATCACAAAATAACGGTAGATAAACCATGAGATGGCCCAAAAAGCATAAAGCGAAAGTATGCTGAATCCCCATTTCATTTCTTTTGTAAACTTTCTCGACATCATTTACTCCTGCGCCGTACGTGGATCTAGACGCTCGTTAATGTAATCAAGCATGAAGTAGATCAACATATAAGTAACAGTTGAATAAACGATGACACCTTGGACGATCGGGTAATCTCTATTTTGAATTCCATCAAACAAGAGTGAACCCATACCAGGAATATCAAAAATTGTTTCACTGATCATTGTTCCGGCGATAACGACTGAAAGTTGAATTGAAACAACATTGAGAATTGTAGGCAAACAAACTTTTAGAATTCGAAGTAGAACCGCTACATCATCAAGACCTTTTGATTTTGTAACTGTCACCCATTGGCTGTTAACTTCTTCGAGATATTTATTTCTCGTTACACGCATAATAACGGCACTAAGAGGAATAACTAAAGTGAGAATGGGAAGAAAGGCATGTCTGAGAGTTCCCCATTCAGAAACTGGAAAAAGATTAAGCTTTATTGAGAAAAACAAAACAAGAATGGGAGCTAAAGAAAATATAGGAAATGAGAGAGCGAATAATGAAAGAATACGGGAGAATTTATCGAATCCCTTATTCTTTCTAAAGCCTGCTAATATTCCGAGAAATATTCCTACAAATGCTGCTATTGTGACAGAAAAAGCGGCTAATGTGATTGTAGGCTTCATTCTTTCTTTAAGAAGTTCTTTTACATCTTTATTTCCAAAGATGGTTTTTCCCATGTCACCTTTTACAATACCTTTAAGATAATTCTTATATTGTTTGCGCATGGGCAGATCGAGTCCAAGTTGCGTTTTCAACTTGGCTATTTCTTCTTGAGTGGCCTTCTGCCCGAGAACAGTTTCTACCGGATCACCAGGAGATAGTCTGATCACGAAAAAGATAGTCGAGAGTGCGACAAATATAGTTAAAAATGCATAACTTAATTTCTTAATGAGTTTACTCAAAACCTGGGTCCTCCTCATCAACACTCGAGTATTTGACAGACTTTCCAACCATTGAAATGCCTTGGGTCACCCAAAACATTTTTGTCATTTTGTTGTCTTCATTAATGACGTAAACGATCGATTGTCCCGCGACTTTCAAATTAAATTTTCTCTCAGAATCTTTTGTTTTGCCATCATATTCAAGTACACCCTCTGAAAAAAGCTCTGCGGGAAAATCACTGAAGGTTTCATTAAGATAAGGATAGCCTTCCCAAACAACGAGCAAGTTAAAACTTCCCGATTCGCTTTTTGAAGAACGATCAATAAAGCCCGCTAGATCGGCGCATTCAATAATTTGTGAGAAAAAGCACGGAACATCTTTTGTTCGTGGAAAAGGAATCAGTTTCGTACCATTCCATTGTTTTTCAGGACTCACCATTCTAACTTCAAGAGCTTTTTTTGAAGGCACAAGATTTAGTTCGCTGAAAAATTTTTTTCCATCAAACCAAACAGAATATTGCGATTTGCGGGGACGGAGTATCGCAGTTCCTTTAACTGATCCTATATCTGAAATAACAATGCTTTTTTCCAGAATTTTTTCTTTCTGATTACCATTCATCTCCATGGAGCGTTTGGTGTAATAGGATTTTCCTTTTTTTCCTTGAGCACTGCTCATCTTGATGATGAAAGTTCCATTTTTGTCAGTGTAGTTGAAAGTTTCGTCATATTTAGACAGACGATCTTTGATTTTTGCCCCTTGAGAGGCACAACCAGCAATGAGGACAAGAAAAAGAAAGACAATAGTTTTATTGTTCATTTTTTATGAACTCTTCAAATTCTTTTTGATAATTATTCAAATCAACTGTGATGCCAGATATTTCTTCTATTTTTTTCTTTAGACCAAGACTTGATTTAAAGGTCACGCCCACTTTATACATGGGCACGCCTGCAAATTGAGCATTGATATAGTTGATCATATAGACAATGCTCGCTTCTTCTAATGTGAAGATTTGCATTTCAAAGTTCAGGACTAGTGAAAACTTAACTCCTGAAACATTGTCGAGAATAAGTTCTTTTTCTTTTTGACTGGCAAAAAAACTTAAGCCTGAAGGAGAAATATCTTCTACGCGAAAACCTGCCAGATCTTCACTCTCTTCGTGATAAATGCCTTCACTCAAAGCATTGAGTCTGCTTTTTTTGACATTATCAATTTCCGAAAAGAAATCACGTGTTTTCTGTTCTGCTTTGTTGAACTGAACTACGTTGCTAGCGGGAGTTTTTGCAAATTTCAAATAAGCATAAACTTCATAGACGGGATAAGTTGTCAGGCGCTCTTTACTACGCTTTTCAACCTTAAAACATGAGTCTTCTAATTCGAAGGTGATTGTTTCATGATCGTCAAATTGATCAGTTACTTTT
>CAMLRB010000045.1 GCA_946482295.1 uncultured Bacteriovorax sp.
ACAACTTCTCCATTCATTACTCGATCCATCCAAGGATTGATGATGGGATAAGTATCAGGCCAACATTCTTTATAAGTCGCGCCTAAATTTTTTGGATGACGTGGCCCCATGATTTGAGCGTATCCATCATTATAAATTTGAACACGATCTTCTCCCCAAAAAATAATAGCGGGACTCGGAAGTGACAAAATCATACTGACATACCCATGAAGAGTAGCGGGCCAGGATTGCATATCGCCGATTGAAGTTTTGGACCAATCAAATTGTCGAACGAGAGGACCAACAGTACCTTCGTTATAATTTAGAAAAGAGACACCAGGAACTTTCATATGCAGATTATATTTCTTTTAACCAATAAACCATTTTCTTAGGGGTGTTCTCAATATCACCCAAATCAGGCCATGCAAACTCACTTTTTAATTCCGGATGTTTTTTAAAACCTTTTTTGAGCCAGAATTCATCAAGTGGATGATAGTTCAAAGGTCTGGATGGATGATTTTCAGGACGTTCAACTGCACAAAACGCAGCGAGTTTATAACCCCATTCTTTTGCTGCGGATTCACGTCCTTCAAAAAAACGATGTCCAAGTCCCATTCCTCTGAAGCCTTTTTCTAAAACACTTTCAGCGAAATAAAAAATTTCATTAATGTTATAACCAGCTTCTAAAAAAGGTTTCTGAATATAATCAGCTTCGTCTGCTAGAGGCATGCCTGTTGAGGCACCAACGAGATCATTTTGAGTGTCAAAGACTGCAACGAGAACACTTCTTGGTGTTTGGGGATAAATTTTCAAATAGTTTTCTTCATAGGCCATTGAGCCTTCATATAGATAAGGAAAATCGCGAAAAACTTTAATTCTAAGTTGAGCAAGAGCAGGAATGAATGGTTCAATTTCCTGCCCTTTATAGATTTTCACTTTCATGGAATTAGTATTCCTGTGGAAAAATCTCGTATTGTTCGATGTGATAATTATTTTCCGAACGAATCTGAATTGATTTACCGTGAGCTTCTTCCAGCGTTTCGATGAGATCGAAATCCTCTCCCGTTAAAGTTGCAGTGACTTCAGGGTGAGCGTAGATAGAAACTTTAGATCCTTTACTTTTCGCCAGAACTTTATTCAATTCACGGATAAGTTCGTAACAAACTGTAAGAGTCGATTTCACTCTCCCCGTTCCTTCACAGTACGGACATGGTTCGCACATAATACGCGAGAGAGTGTCTCTCGTTCGTTTACGAGTCATTTCCACCAGACCAAGGCCTGAGATGGGAAGAACGTTTGTTTTTGCACGATCTTTTTTTAGAGCTTCAACAAGAGCATTGTAAACTGTTTGTCTGCTCTCTTCTTTTTCCATATCGATGAAATCGATGATGATAATACCACCGCAATTTCTTAAGCGAAGTTGATATACGATTTCTTTAACAGCTTCCAAGTTTGTTTTAAGAATTGTTTCTTCAAACGTTTTTCTTCCGATAAATTTACCAGTGTTAACATCGATAGAAACAAGAGCTTCAGTCTGATCAATATTGAGTGATCCACCTGACTTCAAAAAAACTTTGTTATCAATAGCTCGTTCTACTTCGAGATCGATTCCGAATTTTTCAAAAATAGGAACGGCTTCTTCACCGTAGAACTTAAATTTCCCTTTCATTGTAGGAAGAAACTTCTGAACAAATTTTTCAGCATCTTTGAGATTTTCTTTTGAGTCACAAACTATCTCATCAACATCTTCATCAGTGATGTCGCGAAGAACTCTTTGGATGAAACTTAAATCCTGATGAACAACTGAAGGGGCACGTACCTTCTCTGCTTTTCTAGAAACATCTTTCCAGATTTTCACCAACATGTTGTAGTCGAACTTTAATGTTTTATAACTTTGTCCCTCTGCTACAGTACGAGCAATAACGCCCGTTCCGTCTGGACGAATAGTTTCTAGAATTTCTTTTAAACGTTCACGTTCTTTTTCGCTTTCAATTCTTCGTGAAACACCTGTGTGTTCAATGAAAGGCATGAAGACGATATGGCGGCCAGCGAATGTGATATGTCTTGTAACACGTGGACCTTTCGTCGAGATCGGCTCTTTTGCAACTTGAACGAGAATTTCATCTCCTTCTTTAATAAAAGATTCGATGCTGATGTCTGGACGAAAGCGCATGTTAACCGCTTCTGACAAAGTCGAAAGTTCATCGGGAATAACTTCTCCGTGGCGCTTTGATTCTTCGACAGACTTTTTGCTTTTTTCCGCCATTTCTCTTTGTTCTTCAAGAGTGGGAATGTAAGCATCGTCGACATAGAGAAAAGCAGCTTTTTCATAACCAATATCAACAAAAGCTGATTGCATTCCGGGAAGAACGCGTACAACTTTGCCTTTGTAAATATCGCCTACAAAAGGGAAATCCACACGGTTATGTTCAGCACTGTGATGATGGGATCTCTCCATCAAGAAATCGAGAATTTCACCATTTTCAATAAGCGCCGCTCGGCACTCATTGAGTGTCTGGTTGATAATTAATTGTTTGGCCATAAAATTCCTTAAAGTGATAAATCTGAATTAGTTTATCAAATGAAGGACGATCTATCAAAGGGCAGCAACGCACAATGCCCGACTAAATGGCCTAACTAAAAAGAAAAGTTGAATTGAGCAGATGTGGGTTGTTGATATTTAGCAGCGATTCTTTCATTCATGAACGCTAGACGCGAAAGTGATTCGGCACCCGTTTCATTGAGAGGACGTTTGAGATCAGTAATTGTTGTTTGTGAGCGAGTGGCCTGAGAAAAAATCACGACACCAACACCAACGACGATACCAATGGCACCACCTATAGAGATATTTTTTAAGTGATCTTTAGGCTCATCTACGAAGGACAAAGTCGAAAGACCTAAAACAGCTCCCACTACTCCTGTCCCTAAAACAATCGTAATATCACGCAAAGATTCATCAACGATATCACCACTCGGCCCTTGCTCCTGCGCAAAACCTGATAAAGGATTCATTGTAAGGATCAGTGTAAGTGAAAGTGCTAAAAGTTTGTTTACCATCTTGGTGTCCTGTAACCTTTGTCATGCGTTATATTTGATAATTTTTGATTTCTTTAAGGGTTTTGAATACACTACTTCTCTTAACAAAACTTGAAGAGCCGCTCATGATTCAATCACTCTCTGCATATACTATTATACAAAAGAAACGAGATAAAGAAAAACTTACCAAAGAGGAAATCGCTTGGTTCATCAATGGACTAAACAGCGGGGAAATCGCCGACTACCAAATGTCTGCCCTCTTGATGGCCATATTCCTAAATGGCCTTGATCGCGAAGAGACCGCTCATTTAACAGATGCCATGCTCTACTCTGGCCGTGTGTTAAATTTTCCAGAACAACATTTTATCGACAAACACTCAACTGGTGGAGTTGGTGATAAAGCTTCATTTATTCTTGCTCCTATCGCCGCTGCTTGCGGAGTAAAAGTACCTATGATCGCAGGACGTGGTCTAGGCCATACAGGTGGTACTGTTGATAAGATTGAATCGATTGAAGGTTTTAAAACTTCACTTTCACTTGATGAATTTGAACGTCTCTTAAAAGAGCGCGGACTTGTTATGATCGGACAAACTGGAGAGATTGCTCCTGCCGACAAAAAAATCTATGCTCTTCGCGATGTCACGGCAACTGTTGAATCCATTCCTCTCATCACTGCATCGATTATGAGTAAAAAACTCGCCGAAGGTGCTAAAGGAATCGTGATGGACATCAAAACCGGAAACGGTGCTTTCATGTCCAAATTGAGTGATGCTAAAAAACTAGCTGAGAGTATTCGTCAAACAGGTCTTCGTTTTAATAAAAACATGATGACGATGATTACTGATATGAATGAACCGCTCGGACTAGCGGTAGGAAATTCACTGGAGATCATTGAAAGTATCGAAACTTTAAAAGGCAAAGGTCCAAAAGATTTGACGGAGCTTTCAGTGGCACTTGCCGGTGGAATGATCTATCTAGCAGGACTGGCAAAAACACACAAAGACGGTATCAAAAAAGCACAAGCATCAATCGATGATGGAAGTGCATTAGAAAAATTCCGTCAAATGATTATTGATCAAGGCGGAAATGCAAAAGTCATCGACAACTACGACTTACTTCCAAAGACTGAAGTTCTTTTAGAAGTGAAGTCTGCGAAAACTGGCTTCATTACAAAGATGAACTGCACTCAACTGGGTCTACATTGCGTTCGCTTGGGCGGAGGTCGCATGAAGACTTCAGATAAAATTGATTTTGCTGTTGGCTTTATTTTGAATAAAAAAATTGGTGAACCTGTTAAAAAAGGCGAAACACTGATGACTATTCATTGCCATTCCAATCAGACAGAAATCGCGGAAGGAATTGCAAAGGCCGTTATTGGTGGAGACATCACAGTCGCCGCAACTAAACCTCGTACGAAAAAGAAACTTATTATTGAAGTGCAGACGAAATTTGCACCTAAGCCAAAAAAGAAGAAATAGTTATGAATCAATCACTCGCGGAAAAATTAAAATCATCAGCTGAATTTATTGAAAAACATAAATACACAAAACCTGTTGTCGGAATAATTTTAGGTTCAGGCCTTGGTGCATTCGTCGATCAAATCGAAGACAAAGTGATCATTCAATATAACGACATTCCAAATTTCAGGAAAACTACTGTTGAAGGTCACGCAGGCCAGATGATTTTAGGAAAAATCAGTGGAACTCCAATCGTCGCTCTTCAAGGACGTTTTCACACTTATGAAGGCCTTGATCTAGATGATGTTGTTTTCCCTGTAAGACTTCTTGGACGCCTGGGAGTTAAAAAACTTATTCTTACGAATGCCGCTGGTGGTGTGAATTTGAACTACCAACCAGGTGATCTTGTGATTATCGAAGATCACATCAACCTCACTGGTAAAAATCCACTCATTGGACCAAATGATAATTCAGTAGGCCCTCGTTTTCCGGATATGGGGGACGCCTACAACAAAAAGATGATCAAGATTTTAGAAGATGTTTCTGAGAAATGCGGAAACAAATTAAAACGTGGAGTATACGTTGGCGTTTTAGGACCGACATATGAAACTCCTGCTGAGATTAGAATGTTCAGAACACTTGGTGGAGACATGGTTGGAATGAGCACTGTTCATGAAACAATTGCTGCTCACCACATGGGTCTTAAAGTTTGCGGTATTTCATGTATCACAAATATGGGTGCAGGAATTCTTAAACAGGAACTCAAGCATGAAGACATTAAAGATGAAGCAATGAAGGCCATGAACCACTTCACTGCAATTTTAAAAGATGCTGTCGGACAGCTCGCTAATCTTCAATAGGAGTTAACAATGGATGAAATCACAAAAAAATTAAGACAAAAGGCCATTGAAGTTTCGGCTAACGCCTATTCTCCTTATTCAAAAGCTCAAGTGGGAAGTGCTATACTTATGAGTGATGGCTCTATCTACACTGGGTGCAATGTAGAAAACGCAAGTTACGGTGGAACGATTTGTGCTGAAAGAACGGCCATTGTTAAAGCAATATCTGAAAACAAAAGAGGAATTGAGAAAGTTTATGTCTACACATCAGAAGGCTGGCCTCCATGCGGACTCTGTCGTCAGATCATGAGTGAATTTGCGACTAAAGATATGGAAGTGATTATGGGGAACGCTGACGGTGGAGAAACGGTCATGAAGTTCAAAGACCTCATGCCGCTCTCATTTACGCCAGATCACTTAACAAAATAATTAAGCCTTACAACTGTTGATGATTTTTTCTTGCGTCTTTTCTATGTCGTCGATCGTTTTTTGATCTGAAACTTGTTGCTTAATTTCTTCGAGTTCATTTCTTCCCTCTTTTGGGCAATAACGATGTTTGATCGCAAGCCCTGCCCCATGCTCTTGTTTTATGAAACTAGCGGCAACTTTTGAAATTGCCCCCGCGGACAATTTTCCTTTCAAGTGCTCGAGCCCTGCAATTTCCACAGCAGAAAAGAAATTTCTATCTAAACCATTAGAAGGAAGCGCTCTGTTTTGAATGGCTCGAATATAAATTCCTGAAACCTTTCTTGGATAGAGTTTAGAAATAGTATCGTAAACCTCAGGGTCCTTCTCTGTATCATCACCAATGAGAATAATCTCATCTGGTTTAGTATGTTCAATTAGGTCTTTGATAGCTTCAACTTTATATTCGTACGTTTCGATGTTTTTCGTTTTTAGTGTGAGATTCTTTCCTTGTGGGAAATCATTGTGATCCATGAAGTTGCAAATGATCGACTTAATGATCTTTGGTGAACCACTTACGTAATGAATAATTGTTTCTTTATTATCGAGTTCTCTATAGAGGGCTGACATTCCTGAAAAGGCCTTCTTTGAAAAAAGCGCATTACGAACAATCTCTGTTTTTTTATTAAGGACATCCGTCATCTTAACAGTGTCATCGACATCACTAACGATAAGAGTTTTTGCATGTAAGGGCGCAAGGGTAAGAAGTAATAGACCTGCTAGAATGGGACCTTTCATAAAGACTCCTAAAAAATAAAAAAACGGTAACAGTCTCATGCTAACAAACCCCTAGAAAAAGGGTTAGTGGCCTGAAACTATTACCGTCTCTGTATACTTTTTAGACGGATGGAATATCGCTTACTCCGTCAATTCCCATGAATTTACGGTAGATTCTGTCTTTAGCAGAGTCTTTTCTCTTTCCTTCATCCTGGCAGGCCTGGATGCTTTTTTCATCTGCTGGAATGATCCCCGCCATGACTTTGGCCTGACACTCGTTTTTACGTCTTTCGTTTTGTTCTCTCAGCTGGGCCTGTGTATCGTAATTATAAAGCTCTTCATTGTTATCGTCTGCACGATCAACAAGTTTTTCAATTGGAGCTCCCGATTCTTTGTAAGTCATCTGTACAAGATTGTCGCGATCGAGTGGGAAAAATGGACTCTCAGCTGTTCCATTATTTAGGACTGTCTTATAAGTTTTGTTTCTTTTGGCCCATGGGTGATCTGCTTTATCTTCTGTTTTATAAGAAACAGTAATTGGCAATTGTTGTTCATCTCCATCCATGATCAGGTCATGAAGGGCCTGAAGATCGAAAGCTCGTAAACGCATACATCCGTGTGAATCAAACCCACGTACGAATGAATCGTTGATTTCGATGTGAAATCCGATTGCTGTTGTATCAGCTTTTAAATCACGTCCATTAAGAATACGAATGAATGGCTTTCCATCGAAATAACGAGGTTTTTCACGTTTTGAGATCACTGCTCTTTGATCAATAAATCCGTGTTTAAAACGTGGAGTTAATAGACTGACTTGTCCTTCGTTAAGAACACCTTCATCAAATCCACCAACACCGATAGGGAAAACAATTTTTAAATCAAAATTCTTATCTTCCAGAATGAGTTTACGATCAATAAGTCCAACAGTGAGCGTGAGGTTTAACGATTTAACGTCAAAAGAACCTTGTTGCTCAATGCTCATCTCTTCTAGCTTCTTCGCGTTTTTATTGTAACGAACGAGAATTTTCTCAATACGTGAGCCTTCTTTTGTTTTAATCAAGGCGGTTAACTTCAATTCTATCGTTGTTGTTTCCAGGTTTGGCTCTTCATTAAGGAAAACAGTGTGAAGAGTTTCAATTGACGATGTAGGGAAGAACGCTTGAGGATTCTTCTTCATGTTGGCCGCAACGTTTGCGAGTCCTGGAACTAGTGAAGGCATTACATTTACCAAGTCATCAATTCTTACGCCAATAACTTTATTTTGTGCTTCAACTGGTAGCTGCTCTGCGAATGCATTTTGAACGCCGAAAGCAAGCATCGCTGCTAAAGTCGATGAGACAACCGTGTGTCTAATCATTTGAGTCCCCCTGTAATTTTTTAATGAAGCAGGTAGTACCAAAAAGGCACCACTTTAAGAATTTAAATAGCTCTGCGTGTATTTTTTACAGTCATTTCGCGCTATCATTGATTGTTCAAATAACAAGGAATGGATTGATGGAAATGTGGGCCAATTTGAATTTTAAGGAGATGTTTTCGGTAACTCTTATTCTTTTTGCCGTCATCGATATTCTCGGCTCAATTCCGTTCATTTTGAATTTACGTAAACGCTACCAGAACATTGATGCATTTAAGATTACGTTAGTCTCAGGGATTCTGCTTTTCCTCTTCTTATACGTCGGACAATCCATTCTGAAGCTCTTTGGAGTTGATGTTCAGTCTTTCGCCATTGCCGGTGGTTTAATCATGTTCTTTTTAGGACTAGAAATGGTTCTCAACATTGAGATCTTCAAACATGATCCGCAAATTGAAGACTCATCGCCTATCGTTCCCCTCGCCTTCCCTCTTATTGCCGGTGCCGGATCGATGACTACACTCATTTCGCTTAACTCTCAGTTCGCCAAAATTAATATTATTCTTGGGCTGATTCTCAATTTGATTTTTGTCTACGCGGTTTTAAAAGCATCCGATTTTATCGATAGGGCCATTGGAGTTACAGGAAGTATTATCTTAAGAAAATTCTTCGGAACCATTCTTTTGGCCATGTCGATTAAACTTATCAGAAGCGGAATCTAAAATTAGCCGAGTTATCTACTAGGACATCTAAAATCCTGTTTTAGTTGTTAGAAAATACTTAAGTAATTTATTATCATCCTCCGAAAAGTGAGAAAACTTGCTTCTTAGGTGATAAATGAGATTAATCAACAAACTTAAACAAAAAAAAATTAAAAGATTCTTTTGGGAGTTAATGCTTAGAACTCCATCTTTTTTACGCAAAAGGATTATTCGTTCTCGCTTTGAAATCAACTACAATATGGATGAGAATATTGTTTTTAAACAAGCTCAATCAAAAAAAGAGATCGATACTGCTTTAAGTTTAGTCTATGAGGCCTACTTAGGTCTGAAATATATCGATAGCAATGTTCAAAATCTTCATTTTACAAAATATCTTGGTCTTCCAACTACTGTTATTCTTGTTATAAAAATTGGAGAGGAAGTAGTTGGTACAATGAGCATTGTTCAGGATTCGGCCCTTGGTCTCCCTTGTGATACAACTTGGAATCTGGATGAAGTTAGAAAAAAAGGAAAGATTGCTGAAATATCTGCACTCTGTATTAAGAAAGACCTAAAAACTAATAAAGGGCATTTACTACTTCCACTCTGCAAATTGATGCACAAATTCTGCACAGAAATTCTCGATATAAACGTCATTGTACTTGCGGCCACTCACGAAGTAGAACCTTTCTATACTGATCTTCTACTCTTTGAAAAAATTGATAATATAACAGGACAAAAACATTCCCTGGTTAAAGGGAACGAATCAACATGCTGTTATCTTGTCTTAGGTAAAAGTAATGAAGACAATTACTACAAAGTCTATAATGGGAAAGCGAAAAGCAAAAATTTACACCACTTCTTTTTGATTCACGAAAGTTCAAATATAGAAATGCCAAATGAAGAAGAAATTTTTACATTAAGAACAAATGAAAAAAATAAGAACATCCTCGAATTATTTAGGGAGAAACCTCTCAAGCTGAAGAATGGTTAAGTTCGATTTACAAATTTCCAACAATTATTTAATTTAGAAATTAATTCTTTTGAAGTCCATGGCTTTACAATATAGTCGCTTGCACCTTCTTGAATAGCTTCAAGGAAATGTGCAACCTCATCGTTTGTCGTACACATGACAAAGGGAGTTTTTAGAAAATTCTTTTCTTTACGAAACTCTTTTAGAAAATTTAGGCCTGAACCGTCTGGTAAATTCCAATCACAAATGACAAAACCAATTTCAACATTACGAAATTTTGAAAGTGCATCCTGAATAGATTCTGCTTCAGTAATTTCACCTTTACATCCAACTGATCTTAGATCATTGACCATTTGATTTCTAATAGACTGTAGGTCATCTAAAATAAAAAAGGGAACATACTCTAATGAAGATAATAATTTCATATTTTACCTGAAAGGGGGTGTATCAATGGTAAATATTGTAATTCAAAATATGAGTTCTGCTTGATTTTTTTTTAACGAGTACAGTACTCGGATTTATTTTTTTAATTCTTTAAATGTTATTAGTTGTATAATCCTTAATATTTAGAAAGGATTTCAAATGCAGATTACAACTACTTTAGGGATCAATCGTCAGGACATTACAATTTATGAGCCTGAAAGCATTGATGAATTAAAAAAAGATTTTGTGAATTATAGCTCCCGTTTTACGAATATCTCTGTTACGTCAGGGGGTAAAAACTGGGGTTATGGCTGTCACGCACCTAATGCTGATCAAAGCTTGCTAATTCATTTAAAGAAATGCAATCGTATTATTGAGTTTGATAACTATCACGGAATCATTACGCTTGAGCCAGGCGTAACCTATGGGCAGTTGGCACTCTACCTGGAAGAAAAGGGCGATGAATGGATAGCTCCTGTCCATGGTGGTGGACCGGATTGCTCAGTCATTGGAAATGCTATGGAGCGCGGATACGGAATTACCCAACACACTGATCATTTCGGAGCTGTTATCACTTTAGAGGCTATTTTGAATGACGGCTCAATCTATGTTGGATCATTAAAAAAACTCGGGTTGGAAAGATTAGATAAGCTTTTCAAATACGGTGTGGGGCCATACCTAGATCCAATTTTTACACAATCCGGAGTTGGTATTGTGACCCAAGCGACAATTAGGCTTGCCAAAAAGCCTTCATATGTTGAGATGTTTTATTATTTTCTGGAAGATGAAGCTTCTCTTCAACCATCTGTTGAGGCCATTAAAAAATCTAAACTAACACTAGGAAGCCTAGTCGGAGGAATCAATCTCATTAACCGGGAAAGATGTTTAAGCATGCTCATTGATTATCCTCTTGAGAAAATACTTTCCAGGGCCCCATTGTCAGAAGAGGAAATGATCAAAGAAGCAAAAAAAAATATGATAACACCATGGCTTGTTGTAGGAATGCTTTATGGTGAAAAAAGGCTCGTAAAGGAATCACGAAAAATAATTGAAAATAACTTCGCTGGAATTAAAAAGAGAAAATTTTATTTCAATACAAATAATCGAAAACTTTATCAACTTGCCCAAGAAGTACTTCGAAGAATAAACATCACCTCTTTTGACAGATCACTGACAAGCATGAACATGGCCTATGATGTCCTGTACGGCAAACCTAATAATGTTGCTTTAAAGCTCGCTTATTGGAAAAATGAAAATAAAGAACTAGTGAAAAATGATAATTTAAACCCAAATCGGGATAAATGCGGTCTCATTTGGTATGCTCCTTTAGTAGAGTTAACTGCATCAAGCGTGCAAACATACTGCGAATTTATAAAAGAAGCTTCTAAGAAATTTAATATCAATTCGTTAATTACACTTACAACAATTGATGATCTTTGTTTTGATTCTACAGTCCCCATACTTTTCAATTCCAATGATTCAAAAGATCGTGAGAATGCCTGGAAATATTATGAATATCTTATAGAAGAAGGAAAAAAATTGGGCTTTTTCCCTTATAGATTGAATATTGAGAGCCAAAAAAAATATAATCTTAACAATTCTATACTTCGTTTTAATTTGATAAACGAAGCAAGGTACAACAATTAAAAAAAGAGCACAGAATGAGTAAATCGGATCGATTAAGAGTTATGGTTGTTGATGATGTTTCTGCATATCGTGGGGAACTGATTGGAATTTTGAAAAGCATCGGTATTAATTATATAGATGAAGCGGAAAATGGTCTCAAAGCATGGGATAAAATTGTGCTAGAGTCCAAAGGCAATGAAAAATTTGATTTAGTTATCAGTGATATTAACATGCCAATTCTAAATGGTCTTGAGCTATTGAAAAACATTCGTGAATTCAATCGGACTTCAAAGTTATCTGTTGTTTTAGTGTCTACAGAAAATGAAAAAGAGTTAATTATGCAGGCCATCTCTATGGGCATAAGTGATTATCTGATAAAACCCTATCAGGAAGAAACAGTAAAAAACCGAATAATTGCTTGTTTAAATAAAATAATCAGCTGATAGGAAGTATAAATCTGAATTCTGAACCGCTTCCCACTTTTGAATTCAGAATAATTTGGCCTCCAACTTTTTCTAAGGCTTCTTTAATTGCCGACATACCTACCCCTCTTCCAGAAAAAGCTGAAACTTCTTCACGGGTTGAAAAGTTTGGATCAAAAATTCGATAAATTATCTCCTGATCATTTTCAGAAACTTCTATCTTGGATTGTTCAAATTTTTTGCGAATTAAATTTGGGTCTATACCTTGGCCATCGTCTTTTACAATTATTTGCAGCTCATTTTTTGTTTTCTCAAATTGAACTGTAATTTTTCCTGCAGGATCTTTTCCTTGTGCTCGTCTTTTCTCAGGACTTTCAATTCCATGATCAACACAGTTCCTGAAAAGGTGAACCATTGAATTAAAAAAATCAGAATACTTTTCAGCAGGGATCAGTACATCTGCACCTTTTAACTCCAAGGGACTTACTAATTTTCCTGTTCTATCGGCTATAGTCTGCATTAATTTATCATATATTTTGAAGTAATTAATTGCAGGCTCCAGAAGGAAATCCTCGTAAAAAGTATCTTTCAATGTTGTATCACCCACACTGTCAATTAGAGTTTTCAATCTCAAAACTTTTTCCTTTTCGATTTCGATACTGCGTTTATTTTTATTAAAAGCTAACCCTGCATTGTTTTTTAAGTCTTCAAGATAATTTTCGAAGCTCTTTTTCAAATCAAGGACTAGTTTCTTCAAGACGACTTCTTCAACATTATCGTTCGTCTTCATAAATTCGCTTATCTTCATTTCAGATTCGACTGCCTGCTTTTGCAGATGGGTAATTGAGAAAAGCCCAAATCCTCCGTTAAGAGTATGGAAATTAATCATAAACCCTTTCAGGAGTTCTTCTTTTGTAATTCCTTCTTGATGCAAATTATCTAGTTTCTCGAGAATTGCATAAACCTCATCTACAAAAGAAGCAAAATGGCCCTTGTTACTCAATATTTTCAGAATCATTAAAACAAAGGCTTCTTTTTCTTTGAATTGTTCGTTGTAGATAATTTCTTTAGTTTTGTCTGTCGCAACCACTACAATATTTTTTAAATGATCATCATCAGACATTGGAAAATAATTCAAAGTGATACTTCTAAAATTTTCATTAGAGTAATGATCTCCCCAAGTTTTTTCATGAGGCATTAAGCCAATGGCACTTTCGAAGGGAATACGATTTCCAAAGGTGATTTTACTCCAATCTTCAAAAAATTTCTTCTTTCCACTTTCCTCTAAAATTTCATAAAAATACTTATTATGAGGAGAATTTCCAAAAACTTTTTCGCAGGCCTTTGTATAAATATCATGGCACTTAAGATCCTGATCAAAGACAACTAGTCCCTGGTCAAGACTGTTGACCATAGCACTCATGAAGTCATTCGCATTTTTTAACTCGGCTGTTCGCTGAGCAACCATTTTTTCTAGGTTATGACTATAATCTTCGAGCTGTGCCTTTGCTTTATTGAGTTCATCAATCATTGTCTGCTTTTCTTTTAATAGCGAACTAACTTCTTCTGCCATAAAGTTAAACGAATCTGATAAAATTTTAAGCTCATCATTCGTTTTAACATTAGAACGAACATCAAAATTACGTTGGGCCAAAGCTTGAGATGTCTCGGACAAACTCAATATTGGTTTTGTAATACTTGATGAAAAAAGAGTACCGAAAACAATAGCTCCGCCGAGTAACGCAAAAGCGAAAAAAATAGTTTTATAAATTAGATTTTTAGTCACTTCAAATGCCTTTGCAGAAGGCATGCTCGAAGAAATCAATATTCCTTCATTTGGAAAATAAACATAAGCTATAAGCTGTTTTTCTTTATTATGTACTATCTCCCTAGCGCCTTTAAATAATGAACTCTTTACGATTTCAGAAGCAATATTTTGACCGATTCCTGTACCAAGTGCCAGTTGCATGTTTTTTTCATTGCTGACAAACAACGAATTTGAGAACAATTGATCTGTGGCCAGCAATTCCAGAACTGGCCGTGCTGTAAAAATTAGTACCCTTATGGTCGAACCATTGTCATTTGCAAGAGAGAAAAAAGGCTCACCATTTAAATTCATAAATTGAACTTTTCTCGAAAGTTTTTGCTCACGGATGCTTCGAAAAACAAACTCTTCTATATCGCTTTCATTAAGTTTGATTTTATAGGTCGAGTTATCACTGAAAGCTGACTTATCAATTAGAGAAAAATCATCACTGGAGAAAGTGAATGAAAAGGCCAATGATTTGCTTTGACTTGAGATTATCTTCAGGTTCTTGGCATTCTGATTTTTAAATTCTTCAAACAACTTCATAGTTTGAAGCATTTGATTGTATTCAAGCTTAATCTGATCACCTAAGTTTTCAGATCGTTTAAGTGCTGATTCAAATATGTATGCTCTTTTATCTGCGACAAAAAGATTGTAAGAATAGTACAAATTAAAACTAACTGTCGCCGCCAACAGAATAAAAATTCCAAGTAGGATTTTCGACTTTAAACTAAACATGCTCAATACTCATCTGTTTATTAAAACAAATAATATGATATATTAGTTAGTAGAAACCGCTATGGAAAAAATTAATTATAATCAAAGTATTTCCAATAATAATGTCATTATTTGGGCAATGCTTTTTAGTGCAGTAAATATCTACTTCTTAATTAATACTCGCCCACCGCTCAACATTCGTAATCTAAATCCGATTGCAGAAATAGGCCAAGTTGAATCGGAAGTAATGCATAAGATATATGGTTCGTTGACTTGGGGGCAGCCTAAAAATGGAGAGCCTCTATTTATTGGGGATGAAATATTTACCGGAGATCATTCTGAAGTGGTTATTAACTTCAAAAAAAATGGAATGAAACTTAGGTTAGCTCCAAATTCGCTAATTCGTATTGAGCAAACACTGGACCCAATAATTGAAGTAAAACTCGGCGATGCTATTGTAGAAAATCAACAAAAAGCGAAAGTTCAGATCAAAACGGCCAGCAAGATTATTGAATTGACGTCCGATCCTGATTCTAAGATAAAAATTTCTTCAATTGGAGAAAATCTGGGAATTCAATCTTTACAAGGAAAAACTATTTCTGCAGGAAAGGAAATCCCCGTTGAATTGCTATCAATAGAGTCTCTTGAAAAATCTCTTCCCTCACTACCACAAATAACTTTTCCAGTCTCAGGACAAATTATTTTTCAAAATACCCCCGGCAGTAAGATTATTGTTGCAGAATCACTGCAGTGGAAAAATAGTAAGAAGATCTACAAACTGCAACTATCCACTGATGAAAATTTCACCAACCTCATTCCAACTACGATTAAAGGTCTTCCTCTCAATTTGGGGGAACTACCTATGGGCATTTATTATCTGAGGCTTTCAACCGGTGAACAGTCCAGTTTTCCAATTAAATTTTCTGTCAAAAATGACGCTCGTTTCGAATCACTTCATCCTGAAAATGATTCCAGCATTATCATTCCTAGAGCAGGAAATATTAAACTCTCTTGGGTAACCAGCAAACCTTTATCATCTGATTTAATCATCGAAAACTTGAATAACAACAGAGTTGTTGAAATAAAATCGCAAAAGTACGAAAGTATTTTCTCCCCTCCTGAAGCTGGAAAGTATCGTTGGAAATTAACTGGAAAAATAAAAGAACAAAGAATTACAGAAACTGAAGATCAGTTTTTTGATGTCTCTTATGAGCCAATTGGAAGTTTACTGGGGCCACAAAAAAATGTTTTCAAAAGTGAAGAACTCAAAACTCTGAATTTTCAATGGGCGAAATTTAAAAACGAAGCTTTCAATGTCGAATTACTCGATTCAAAAAATAATAGGATCATTGATCAAGTCACACAATTAGATAGCTTTACATGGGAGTATCCAGAACCGGGCAAATATAAATTAAGATTGGCTTCACAAACATATCAATCAAAAACAACTTTTGAGTTTCCATTTTCTATACAGGCACCACTCCTGCAATGGCTTCCCTTTAAAAAACGCCTGGAAAGTACAGATCCTGAAATCAGCTTCAAGTTGCCTGTAAAGGTTTACCTAAACAACAAAGTAGGTGTAGAACTTTATCGTCCTGGAACGAGTTCAGGAAAAGAAATAAAAAGAGATTCCATCGTAAAATTAAATGATCCAGGTGAATATTGTTTAAGAGCTTCGGGCCCTATAGATTCACTTTCTTACTTTCCAGAGCCACTTTGCTTTGAGTTCATCAACCTGCTTCCTTTCACTGATTTGCCAAAACTGAATGACCAAATCTTAAAAAGTGGAAAAGAGGATGAATCACTATTTTATTTTTTGAAATCGCCAGATGTGAAAAATGCTACTCTGTATGAATTTTCTGTCTATAAAGACGCAGAAAAAAGAAATTTAGTATTCAACTCCAAAGAGTCAAGACCTGAAACTAAGTGGAAAACAAATCGTTCAGGTGTATATTATCTTACTTATAAAGTTTATGACAAATATGGAAGGTCAAGCTTGGAATCTGAAGCAGCAAAAATCTTTTTCCCTGTCTCACCTTTGAGTGAATGGTGATGAATAAGATATTTTTTATCTTTTTAGGAATTTTCTTTCTGTTTTTTATCAATGCTCAGGCAGAAGATTACTACAAATTAACTTATATAATCCCTGAAGAGACTGACTTTGCAGAGGCCATCAGAACATTCGTTAAAGATGATGCAATTATAAATGCCAAATCTCCAATGGTCATCAAAACCATTAAGAAAAACCCCCACATCAAAGATTGGAAAAATCTGATCGCTGGTCAGGAATTAGATTTATACATAGATGCCCGTTTTATTGATTTTCAAAAATATTTGAATTACGAAAAAAGAATAATTGCCGAAATTAACAAGAACAAATTAGGAGTTAGTTATAAAACTTCGGCCTATAATCACGGATTAAAAAGTTCAGTATATTATATGATTTCAAGTGGAACCTTTACACAAAAAAATCCACAGTTTGCAAAGGCCGAATTCAATCAAACCACTCCGCTTACATTTGGTCTTTCTTTAGCTTATTATCCAAAAAGAAGTCTCTATTCAACTTCTCTTAATTTCAGCTACTCAGCTTTTAATTCAGCCTCCACAAATCTGAATAATGAAAGTGTTAAAAATGATCCAGATGTGGGTATTGCACTGTACGAAGAATATAGAACGGCACGATTGGGCACTATATTTGCCGGTTTTGATTATGAGTCATTCTCAACTTTCGATCTCGAGACAATAAATAACCTGCAACAGATAAATTTTAACAAAAATAAAGTGACATATTTGACAGTAGGTGTGGCAAAATCTTTTAAAATTTTTGATAAATTAATGTTAAGTAAGGCATCATTCTCTCAAAGTTTATTTTCCAGTCAAAGTTCAACATTGGCCAACACAACTGATGAATATAAAGGAAGCAAAATTCTGCTTTACCTTGATTACAAGTTCACTGAAAATTTCTTCTTTCATACTCAATTTAAATATCATTGGATGAAAGGCATTGATCAAATTACAGTCAGTAGAATTGGAGTAGGATTTGGATATGTACTTTTCTAAGCTTATTTTTATATGTGCAATCCTAATCATTGGCCGAGCCCAGGCCAATGATTATTCTTGGTCGGTCGATAATGACAATGATCGAGTGGCCATCATTGATGCTAAAATTAGAGAGGCCAGAAACCAAGAAATAGAAATAGCACCTACTTTAGTATTCGACAGTCAACATCGAATTGACGAGTATAAAAAAGGGCTAAACAGCGTAACTCCCAGTATAAAAAAACCCTATGCTCTATATAAAGTCCAAAAAGGAGACACTCTGGAATCCATTGCTGAAAAAGTCTATGGAAATAAAGACCGCTGGCATGAATTACTGGAAATTAATGAAACATTATTATTAAAAAATAAGATTGAAGAAGGACTTGAACTTAAATATGAAGATTAAGATAGAGCTGCCTTAACTTTCTTTATAATTGTCTCGGAATCAAAAGGTTTTAAAATATAATCGTTCGCTCCATTTATGAGGCAATTAACAATGACATCTTTCTCTTTCTCAGTTGATACCATAATAATTTTTGAATTTTTGTAAGTTTCAACTTGCCTCAATCTTCTTAAGACCGTAATTCCATCAATGACAGGCATATTTATATCTAAAAAAATAATGTCATATACATGAGAGAAACGAGACTGCTCAATGGCCATTTCCAAGGCCCTTGTAGGTAAATTCGTATCCGCTATATTCCGGAAGCCCATTTGCTTCAGGATTTCAATCAGCATGATTCGAAAAGAATTGCTGTCATCAACGATTAAAACATTGGCATCTTCGATTCTCATTTTTCTTTATCCTTTTACAATCTATTTCTAAAAACTCATTCGCTGTATGCGGTTACCTTCTGCTGCAAAGATTTTACCGCTAGTATAGAAAAGATCATTAATCATAGAGAATCCACCATTAACTAAACTGTTTAGGTAACTTCCTCCTGTACACCAAGTAGATTGGACTCCAGCAAGACAAGTACCAGATGCTGATGAATATCCAATCGCCCCAACAAATGCTCCGGTTACAGAATTGAATTTTTGAACTCTTCCTGTTTCCCCTACATAAATGTATCCCCCACCAATTTCCAGTGCAGATAAATTGGTAAAGCCACCATCCGTTGTTGAAGTAGTGAAGGTGCCACCTGTGCACCAACCATTTTGCTTGCCCAAAATACAGGTCCCAGATGCTGAAGAGGTAGTACCTATTGACCCAATAAAAGCTCCTGTGGAAAGAACAAACTTTTGAATTTTGTTACCCGATGATGAAACAAACAAGCTGTTATTTGCAACATCAATAGCAATACCTTTCGGACTATAAAAGCCACCGTCATCAAAACTTAAACTAAAACTTCCTCCCGTACACCAACCGTTTTGCTTACCTGCTACACATGTTCCAGAGGCAGTAGAGTTTCCAATAGCTCCAACAAATGCGCCCGTTGAAAGATTCAGTTTTTGGAGACGATGGTTAGAATTATCTGTAACAAATAAAGCGTTATTTGTTACATCAAGTGCAATCTCGGAAATGCCGTTGAAGTTACCATCACTGGCTCCAGAACTATAAACGCCTCCAGTGCACCAAGCAGTCTGGGAGCCGGCCACGCACGTCCCAGAAGCAGTCGATTTACCAACTGCCCCAACGAAAGCACCAGTTGAAAGTACAAACTTTTGAATGCGT
>CAMLRB010000046.1 GCA_946482295.1 uncultured Bacteriovorax sp.
TTCAACAACTCCAGTTTCTGAATCAACAAGTGCTTTAAAACTACTTCTGTCACCGTTTCTGCTTAAGTATGTGACGATCACTTGTTCATAAAAACGGCCTTTGCCATTCATCACACGAATAATAGGCATTTCATTTTTAACGAGAATTTTTGTATCTTCAGATTGAAAGCGCATGAGATCTTCACCTAATTTTTGCTGCCAATCAGGATGAACGACGTTTTCCATTGGAAGGGGGTGATCAGGATTCGAAAATTCAGAATCGCGATCTCCAAAGAGCACTCGATTTCCACGATAATTATAGAGGAGATTGGGAACGACACTATTAGGGCTTCGGCCAATGGATTTTTTTTTAGTTATACGTGCGGCCATCAATTCTTCTTCAGTTGATTTATAACTGGCAACTTCGCGAGAAGGTTTTTTAATGAACGTTTTCCACTCTTGATCATGATCAGTAAAAGTATACCGGGCCTTCTCTTGTTTTGTATAAAGAGTAATTCCGATGGCCACAATAAATGAAAAGAAAAAAAGCCAAAATTTTTTCATATTAGTCTGTTATCGGAATCTGTAAGTGAAAAACTTTAAATGGTTTTGGTCCGTTATAATCGGAATCTTTATAATCGTTACTTTTTGGAGATGAATCGTGAAAGCAATCTTCACAGTTTGTAAAACGTACACGAAGGCGACAATCAATAACTGTTCCAGGAGGAACATGTTTTGAAACTTCTAGGAAGACCAGGTTTCCGTAAGACATTTTTGGAGCTTTAACTTTCGGATCGCTGCTTGTAAAAGTTTTTGTCCAATTTGATTTTGGATTTAATTTTGATAGGTAAGCAGAATCCAGGTCTCTTACTGCACGAACAAAACAATCTTTGTCTGAAGATTTGTTTAAACAGAAGTTAGTATCAAGAGCTAGTTTTGTTCTAAATTCACTTTGAGAAATCCATTTCGTAGCACTTGATTCATTTGATTGAATGAAACAAATTGGTGCGAAATCATCTGCAGTATCTGCTGTCACGGTATTACAGTTGGCCGCAACTGAACCCCCTTCTGATTCTAGAGGCCAAGTATCGTTTGACATTGATGAACTAAATTGACATGGACGTCCTTTATTAGGACCTGGAGTCGTATCTGCATGATCCCAATCATTAGCAAGAATTTGTACGCCAGCGATTGTTGAATTTGAATTGTTATACAAATTAAGGGCCAGTCCTACAAATTCACCTGGAGAGACCTTTGCGTTTCCATTGTTATAGGGTAGTCCATCCTTGATATCATCTGATAAATTAGGAATAATTCCGGCCTTACCTAAATCTTCCAAAGCAGAGACAAGTTCTTTTTGATCATCGTAAACGAAGGCCAAACTTGCGTCTGGAGCAGGATCGAAAGTTACAGCATTTTTTGAAACAAGAACTGATTTTTTACGGTTCGTCGCCGTAACTGACGTATTAACTTTGGTTGTACCGTTCGTTAAATTTCTGTGTTGATTATAAGTCTTAAAGAGAAGTAGTCCATAGTCATCCAACAAGGTTTCTAATTCATCCTGAGGATAAACTCCACCACCACAACGGCTTAATGTTGGATTTCCCAAATTGTTAAGCATATTTTTAGCAAAGGTTTGTGTGAATGAACGGTAGTTTACCGGATTAACTGTATTAAACCATTGTAGAGCGTAAGTAGGATTTAAATTTACCTTTCCAGTAATAGAAGCTATTTTTTCTGCTTCCGTTCCGTGTGTATTGATGTCGCCAAGTTCAGCAAGTGATTCAGTGATTGCGAGCATGACATAATCAGCTGCTTTACGATGTTCAAATGAACAGCGCGTTTTAATGTCTTCTGTTAGGGCCACAAGGAAGTGGGCCATGATCATACCACCATTGTGAATTTCTTCATGTGGTGTCGCAGGATCGTTTGGATTATAAGAGAGATAATCAGGATAGGCGAGACGTTGATCACGATCACTTGAGATACCTGCAACGTGTAGAGGATCGCTTTCTGTTAAAGGTCTAGAAGCCTCGAGATATCGTCCGGCGGCCCATTCAGCGAAGTGAGTTCTACCGTTAATGAAGTAACTAAAATAGTCAGAGAGTCCTTCACCTAATGATGCCGCTTCCGTGTATCCCTTGAATGAACCAAGTTGAACTCGATACGGGAAAAGAGCGCGAGGATTTCTAAAATTCAATTGGACGTCTTGGAAAAAGTGTCCGGCCTCATGATAGATAAGACTATCATCGTGTGCCCAACGAAGAACTCCATTTGGTGTGTTCGTAAAACCAAAACAAAGAAGTGACTTTGCCGGTTCAAATGCAGCGTTATCGACTAAATCACAATTAGCAATCGCTTTAAGAACAGTGTCGTTCAAGTCTATCTGACCATCGGTTTTGAATGCGTCTTTATTTAAGCTCGTGTTGTAACGAAGGGACGTTAAGTTATAGGCTTCATCAATTCCGGCCTTGAGGTGATCGATAAAACGATTAAAAATCAAATTGAGATGATAAAAAGTATTAACTTGAGTAAATTCTTTTGAGGTAGGGTGATAACCCCATTTACCATTTGTGGTTTGAAGAGAGGCAGGAGAATTCCTTTCATCAAAAATTTCAAAACAATAAGTTAAATTATAACAGTTCGCCTCACTTTGAAGAAAAGAGACATCCGTGATTTCTACTGTTGTTAAAAATTTTGTGAAATCATCGGCGGGAGTAATTTCTTTGTTATTTGACTGCGCAACAGGATTTTGAAGCATTACTCGCCCTTCACCAGGGTTGAGAGTTGAAGTGTCGACCAGTCCGGATTTTCCTCTTCCACGAAGTGAATTTTTAGAAGCAGATGGCATACATGAAACGGCAAGCGACACTACGATGAGTGCCGATGCTGTAAGCTTGAATGTGGCCAATGCTTTATTCATCTATTTTGATTTTCCTAAAATCGCCTGATCATGTTGCATTAAGAAATCAGTGCTATTAAACATTTTCGGCATATTGTTGTTTGTTGCTTGTGCTGTACACGGAATGCTTGAAGCTTGTTCGCCGATACTATTGAATTTTTCTTCAGCAATTTTTTCTTTAGTAGGTACAACGACCAGGCTACTAAGCGCTTCTTTGAGAATTTTTTTATCTTTTGAATTTTTAAGTTCAGCTTCTAGTTTTTTAATTTTTTCCTCATTACCTGAATTGCCTTCAGCCGTCTTAAGGGCCAATTGATTATCGGTTGCAGCCCCTGCGATAGGTTTAACTTCTCCGAGCTTTTTAATTTCTTCTTCTTTGGATTTAATTTCATCGTCAGTAAGTTCAATTGCTTCATTGACTTCAGCAAGTCTTTTACAAACTGGTTTAGTGTCTAAGTTAGAAACTCCCACGATGTTTTTTACTCTAAAGAAGAATTCAGCACTTTCTAATTCGTCACCTTTTTTAAGAACATCTTTCATCGTTGTCGCTTTACCGATGATTTTTTCATCTTCAGGTACTTTCTTTGCTACGTTTGAAAGGAAATCTTTATCGTCTTTATCACCTTCCATTCCGCAGAGAGAACTTAACTTAACTGGTTTTGCTTTTTCTTGGTCTTCTTTGCTTAGATTTGCAATGGCAGTACGTTGTTTTGCTCGACAAAGCTTTAAATCATTTCCTGTTAAGTCTTCACAGTCAGCAGGAGCATCATTTTTTTCATTGTTGAAGCTATTACAGGCATTTCGAAATTCTCGAGTCACTTGACGGGCCCCTCCTGAGAGGTGAGCGCTGATTTTATCAGCATCTTCTGCTAGCTTTTTAGCGTCATCACATGCAGGCATTGGATTGTCACGAAGGTCGCTGTAACGAGAACAGAAAGATGCAACTTTTCCATCGATTTCTTGTTGTTTCTTTTGCCCTTCAGCGTTCATTTGAGCAAGTTTGCTTGAAGCACTGTCGATGTTGCCTTTACATTCAGAAGCAAGTTGGCTCCAACGATTTTTCTCACGATCCATCGCCATTTTTTGTTTGGCGATATATTCCTCAATTGTAGCGTTTGCTTTTTCTTTTTGTTCTTCGAATACGTTTTTAAGAAGACCAATCTTCTTTGGAAGTTCATCCATGAAAGAGAGGTTACCGTCGTTAGCGAGTTCAATGCCGTAAGTATCTTTTTTCATCTCTGGCATGGAGATGAACATGTTTTCTGGAATGGCAAAGTTCGTACCTGGGAATTTTGCCTGGATTACTTTTGTCATTTCGATTACTGCATTTTTTTGTTGTTCATAAAGAGCATTCGAGCGAGCTACAAGCGACTGAACGTTAGCATTGTAGGCCTTAGCAATTGTTTCCATTTTTGCTTTACGAACTTGAACTTGTTTTTCAGCTTCAGCAAAACATCCCTGGATTTCATTGGCACAATCATTTGCTTGGGCCATACAGAAACCTTCACTCTTATAGTTAAGTGATTCCTCTGAACATGTTCCTCCGGCCTTTTTCGATTCACCATTACAGTTAAGCGTTTTTTCTAAAACAGCTTGACCTAAGTTGCTGGCGAAATTGTCATGAAGACCTTGAAGTTCACGGAGGAGAGTTTGTCCGCGATCAACTTTCTTTTGTTGATTGAAAGTATAGTTGGCCGCACATTTTTCGGCCGTTTTCATAAATGTTTGGTATGGGCTTTCTACGATGTAGGCCGACTTGCTGTCTTGGTAACGAAGAACAACTTGAGGATATTTAGCTGAAAGCGCTCTAAGCTCTTGGTCAATTTCTTCAACTGATTTTCCACTTTCAACGATGTTTTTATAGGCCTGACGGTAATCTTTTAAGTAACCTTCACCAACAACACCTTTGATTTTTGTTGTCATACCTTCAAGCAGTTTATCAACTGGAATGGCGATACCTTTATCAGCACCAGTCACACACTCGCTGATATATTTTTTCTTGAAGTAGTTTTTAGATTCGCCTAAAAATTCATCAAAATCCGCTGAAAAGTTTTTATCAAGTTTTGGCGCTTCGTAATCGTATTCTTTCTTAAGTTCACCAGTAATACGAGCATATGATGTTTCAAATTCCATCAACTGTTTTGCAGCTGCATTTTTAACTGTGGCCATGCTTGAAAGATCAGCACCAAGTGGTCCCTTGATATTGTTCATCCAATCGCCAAGACCAGATGTTCTAATACCATTTTGCATTTTTTCGATATCTCTTCTGATATCACTTTCAATGAGGTTTTTGTTTTGGATGAAATCAGTCGCTGGTTTAGCTTTCGCTGACATGATGTCGAGAATACCGTTGAATCCTACGAATCCTGATGATTTTGTAAGAGCGTCTTTACCAATGGCCGATTGACAAGAGTTCGAGAAGAACTTAGCAGGGTCCATTGTTTTTAAACCTAGATCATTTTTACCACTGCCGAAAAGTTCAGCATTTGTAACTGCCAGGTCTTCAAGAATTTTTTTATTGTTGTCACGGAAAATTTGTTTGTCTTGATTAAGTCGATCTTGAAGACGAGTAAGATTGTTAATCATTTCTGTGATTTGAGAATCAACGGCCTTTTGTTTGTCTTCCAAACATTTTAGTCCAAATGGAACTGCAGAGTTTGAAGCTTCATTTGACATTTGATCGTAGTAATTGATCCAGCTTTTTGAAATTGCTTCATAGGTAATCATCGAACTAATTGCGCCTGGATCAGGCGTAGCAGCAGAACAAACGTTCTCTGGCATATTACTCATAGAAGCTGGCAGTGGACATTCAGGAAAAAGTTTTCCAGGAACAGTAAAACATGAAGTTCCATCAGGCTTACGACAGTTAGGACTCAACTGTTGCATCATCTGTTGATTCTTTTGTGCTTGAATTTGTTGCATGACAATTTGCTGTTTTTGTCCCAGCATTTGTCCATACAGTCCCATTGCTGTTTGAGCTATCTGAAGAACTGGATTTGATTGTGCTGAAGCTTGAGCATTCGCCGTCTGATAAGGAAAAGAAGTTTGAACTAATGAAAAGATCATCAGATGTACGACGAATTTTTTTGTTAATTCACGCATAGTTTTCATACTCAGCTTCCATTAAGTTAAGGTCATTCTTTAGTCTTTTCGGATGTTTTCCTAAAAACTGTGAGGGTTTACCTTATTTTAATGTCTGATTGATTTAATCATCCTCTTTTTGGAGTGTATGAAGGAAAGGATTCCTAAAGAAAGACGAAAGTCTCCGCTTTTCAGGGGGTTAATCCCGAAAATGAAGACCTCACCAAAAGTCAGTTAGACTTAGCTGATTGACCAAAATAAGTGGCAAGTTTTATGAGTAGAATTTGTAGTAATAAAAGAAGAGTCCGAAGACAATACGGTAAATGGCAAAGGGGGTGAGGGAAAGTCGCTTTAAAACGACTAGGAAGCCTTTAATCCCTATGATTGCCACGATAAATGAGACAACGAATCCTACCAGAAGGGCAATGAGACCATCGGCCGTGAATTCGTGATATGACTTGATGAATTCATAAACAGTGATAAGTCCAATAACCGGCACTGAAATGAGAAATGAAAAATCAGCAGACGTTTTCACATCAATTTTTCTCATCATCGCTGTCAGCATCGTTCCACCTGATCGCGAGACACCAGGAATAAGAGCGAAACATTGACCAAGACCAATGATGAAAGCATCTTTGTACGTAATATGATCAAGTGACTCTTTTGTTGCTTTTGGTTTTAATCTTTCAAGCACAATCATGATCACACCCACTACAATGAGTGAAGTGACGACGACCTGAGAATTAAAGAGATGATTTTTAATAAAATTTCTGGCCACAAAACCAACACCTAAAATAGGAGCAATGGCCAGACCAATATGAATGAGATTGAGTCTTTGAGAAGATCCCGACTTGAAATCCGCTGGAAGTCTTTTGACATTTTCCCAATTGAAGAAATCAAAAAATCGTTCCTTATATAGAAATACGACGGCCAGGATAGCACCTAGTTGAATAATAATGTTGAAAGAAGCACTACTGTGTTTGAGTAATTCACCGGCGATTATCAAGTGACCAGTACTTGAAACGGGAATGAATTCAGTGAGACCTTCAACTATACCTAAAATGGCGGCAATAAATAATGATTCCATCAGAACATTATGGAAGCATAAATTAATTTCCGCAAGAAATGATTGTAAAATCCGTGCTTGGCTTTCCAGCGAAGCTAGGCGGCAAGCAGTAGGCGTGGTTGTTTAATTTGAGACCTGAATTGAAAAGTCCAATGAGACCGTTTACTGAATCTTCGGCGGCCCCTTCAATAAAACGATAAAGTTTTTCATCATCAGCGCGTCCAGGAATTTTTAGCAATGTCACGAGTGTACCAAAACCTACAACTCCGGAAGCACACATTTGTTTTTGACACGCAAGTTGAGCGACATAGTACGGATCTTTCACATATCCGTTAGCATCAAAGAGAGTGATGCTTAGTTTTTTACCTTCACTCGAAACATATTTATTTGTGTAAACACTAATATCGACAAAATCGAGGAGAGCACATTTATTAGTTTTTCCGTTGATAAACCCTGAACAGCAGTGATCGGGATTAGCTCCCACACTCATATCAGTACCAGCTGGTAAACATCCGCGAACTTCATCAGGTTTGAAAATCATTTTCATGGCCTTCCAGTTCGTATTATCACCAGCAGACAGATATTCATTAGTTCCATCTGTATATTCTGCGTGAGGAGGGACTGTCTCAAATAAACGTGGAGGTGCCTGGTAATTGGCCGCAGGCGATGTTAAATGACCTGGATAGGCCATATTCTGATTCTCAGGAACAGAACGACATGAAAGCTCGCGGTCAGTTGTTCCTTCGTAATAAGCTTCTTCAGGCATTGCAATTTGAGGAATACCCATCAATTCAAGTTTTCCAAGGTAATCAAAAATTCCTTTGGCCTTAGAACTTGATGGAAGAGTTTGAGTGACACGACAGTTAGGATCATCTGGTTCCATATCTTTACAAGTGAAATTATTTGCCCCTGGAAGCCAGTTGTAGCACTGGAAAATTTTCGTATCGAATTTTTGGAAACGAGCTGCTTCCCACTTTGTTGTTCCTGTTGCAAAACTTCTGACCCAATCTCCAGAACAACTTGTTCTTTCAGCAACAGCAGAGAATGTTTTATATTGATTGGCCAAAGTGGAAATGTTTTTACAATTCGAAGGAGTATTACACTGATCTTTTACGGCAGCACTTAATTCAGGGTAGTTTAGTGAATCTGTTTGCATATCTTTGTAAACTGTCGCGATTCGAGTATATCGATACTGATCATTCAAAGGAATGTCCATTGAAGGAACAGAGCCCGTTTCAATAGGAAGTGAAGGAGTGGAGCTGCCGATTGAAATAAGTTTACCAACATCACGACAGCAACGATTGTTTTTTGGATCGTAAGTGGGATCAGTTTTCGCTGTGGCCTGAGAACAAACCAGTTCTTCTTGCCAGAACTTCACTTCATACTTGTTGAGTATGCTTTGTACATCTGTATCGTCCGCACTTATCGCCTTGATTTTATCGGCAATTGTTTTTGAAGGGGCACATTCCATATCGCTGAAACATGAAGCCCCCGGAGCTCTTAAACAAGTATTTTGTGTATAGCTAATACCTGTCAATGGATCAGTATTGTTTTTAAGAATATTCATACTGATTTTTTTAGCTGTAAAAATCGTGTTGAAGATATTGAGTGCGTTTGTTGGAACGGCCTGGGATCCAGCATCTTGCTTCAATGTACTGTTTGCTGCATGCGAAGCTGTCGCTGATGAAACAACCCAATGATAGTTTTTAGTACTGTCTTGGATCGAGCATGCGGCCAAATAGGTATCGTCTTGGTTTCCGTCTGGAGTCATACCAATACCGAGAACTTTATCACCTAACATTCGTGGAAGAGTTGGCGTACGAGAATTTTGAAGGGAAAAAGTATCAGCATCAACATCTTTACCAGGAATACACATAGCAAGTGCTTTATTGGCATTCAAGTTTTTTAATGTTTCAGTGCGAATACCTTCTATGCCATTATAGTTGTATGGTCTACCTGGGACTCGGGCACCAAATCCAAAAGCATCTACCGTTGAATCAGATTTAACTTTACCAAAACGAACAATTCGATTGTTAAATTTGTTGTTTGGAAGACCAGAGGACGTGAGTGTCTGGCAGTAATTGTTTGCTGAACAACCATGGAAAACTTTTTCAGTAGTAGCATTGAAAGTGTTAGTGGCCGAAACTGAGTTGTAGTTTGGGGTACACATTGATCCGCGGCCACGGTATACACAACGTTTTCCTGGAGAAGAAATATTGAGAATGCTTGTCAATGTGGTCGCATCGGCATTGGCCTCAGGAATTTCTTTTCCGTTATCATCAAACTTCGGCCAAGATGTTGTGATTTGATTTACAGGCGCACAGGCATAATCCCAACCTAATGTCGTGGCACAATCATTATCTGTTGAACATTGGTGATAACGCTGGCATTCAGCACCATCTGAATCAAAATCTCTTGTGACCATCGACGATGAATCTGGATTGAGGCTAGAATTATTGATCGTTACTTCGAACGTTGACTCAAGGGCCAGATCACCGAATCGACCGTTAACGGCCAAGAAAAGTTTATTTGTATCAGCTTTAATTCTACGGTTTGTTCCGATTGCAAACCATTTTACACCATCAAATGAACCAATGACGGCACCGTAATCAAATCCATACCAGTCATGTTGATATCCGTTGGCATAAGCAAAGTGTTGAGCGCGCATACGACCTAGACGTTGATCCTTTTGTTCATTTTCTGGATTGTGTGTCCATGGAATCATTGTCGCAGGAACGAGACAAGCGCGACCGAAAGCAAATTCGCTTGAACGTATGCTCGAACCATTCGTGGTATTTGTTTGAGAGCGTAGAGGTGTTAAACCTCCACCATACTCTGAATAAGGATAAAGTTTTGTGAGATTTGAGTAATAATCATTTCCACACTGAATACAATTAGAGTATGTCCCACGATCAACAAAAATGTCGTAAGTAATTCCTTTCTTAACGATAACTTCTTTTGCTGGTTTTGCGTTATTAGCGCCATAAACGAGAGAGCCATAAATTTCATTGAAACCAATATAGTAGTTCGTTGAACTGTTGGTTGTATCAGGTGGAGAGTTGATGTCCGGTAAATTGTTTGGATTGAGAAGATTATCTTTACGATAACTAAACGGTATACCGCCTTCTTGTGGAAGACTACTTGATGTCACCGCAGATTGCGAGACACCATTTGAATCAAAGAGTCTTACCGGAACCGTTTTAGAACTTAGATAAACTTTTTGAGTTTGAGGCGGTTCAGGAAGATTCGGTTCTGGATAAACGCAGGCAAAATCTATAATTTGATTTAATGAATTTTTAATTGGCGTTAGTGTACAGTTGATATCATTACAACCGCACAGAGTTTTAATTTCATTTAAGGCCGCCATCTTAGAAGGCATTAATGCAGTCGGCGCGACTGTTGAAAAATAAGTAATTTTTACTTTTTGATCTTTAAATACTTTAAGAGTGTTGGCCGGAAGAAATTGAATATAGTTTGGACTTCCATAAACGAGCTCCCAATCACTTCCTTCACGTTGAACGATACCATCAACTTCAACAGTGATTGTACGGGATGTACTTGCATAAGCTGGTAGTTTAAATCGATTAGAATCAGGATAGTGGTCTGTTACACGCCCACGACGATTGAGTTCAATAGTATCGCCACTGTTGTCCTGACCTTGAATATAATACTTCTCACATTTTGCGAGTGATGTATTTATTGGTGTACAACTCGCATCCGTTTTGTAGCGAATGACGAGGTCTTTAGAGACAGCATTTGCCGGCAGTGGTGATTTCAATTCAATGGTAGCACCACTTGCTAAATCGTCGTTGTGAATACCTGTTATGCGTACTTTTGAATCGAGTTCGTCATAAATCATTTGAGAGAGAACGGCTTCGCTTTTCTGAGCATAATTGAAGAGAATAACTTCACCATAACTAACTTCTTCTACGGCAACGAGGGTGTTGACTGAAACTGGAAGGTGAGTGAAAGTTTCACTAAAACTTCTGTCATCTATACCAGAGCTGTAAGGAACACCGGCCTGCGCATTTGGAATTGTTTTAGTACACACTCCATACTCACCCTCGATTTTTGAAGTACAGTTATAGAGATCCTTCAACTTCTGCATTCTCTTTCCAGCTTCAATGTTTGGATCAACTGGCGTCGTTGGATTTGTAGGAGTATTTGTAGGTTGTGAACATATGAAATAGTAGTTTGGATAATTATAAATGTTTGATGGATTGTTGAGAATATCGGCCAGGGCCTGAGCATAGTCAGGAGAAGCAGTGTCAACACCAGGTTTAAGAGCAAGATCCTTCACACATTGACCAAGACTACAACAATCATATCCTTGAGCTTTACATTGAGAAGATTCCGTACAATTGAGTCCTGATGATCCGCCAGTCGATGTTTGATTACTAAGCGAAAAACTAAGTGAAGTCGTTCCTACTTGATTAATGGCCGCTCCACTTGCTGTATAGAGTTGTAACTTTTCACTATTGTAAGTGACTAAACACGAACCAGGCGTTGTACAAAGTTCAGCGAATTTATATTTGGGAACAAGTGTAGGGTATGCTGAAAAAAGAGAATTGATGAGTCCAGTCTTCTGACAGAAGCTTGAGTTAACAGCTGAGTCCGATGGAGTGAGATAGTAATAATATTCTAATGTTTGTTTCGAAATATTGTAGACCGATTTAGGTATGGCAGCGAGAAGAATAATTTTGTTAACTGTTGCATGTGTAAAGCGGGCAGATAAGCAAGCGACAGTCTGAGTACCAGTTGTTCTGATGTATGAATCAACATCTTTCCCGCGAAAGTAAAGTGAGTCTGCAAAGCTTAGATCCACATTGGCAATTGTTGAATAAACTGTAGAGCCGTTTTGAATGAAGTTTGCTCCACTTGAAAAATCAGGAACAGTTGTAGGGCCCTTTGGTGTATCGGCCGTGCTTGCGCTTTTAACGACAGCGCGAGTTGATTTTGGAGATTGAACACATGAGATGACTAAAAGTAATACGACAAAAACACTGAAGAGTGTTTTTATGAAACCAAAAAATGTATTGCCCATCTTTAGAGGGCCTGACGACGAGTTCATCAATTCTCTCATCGGAATGAGGATGTTAATCATTGATATTATTTTAGTTCTGGAAAGACCTGCCGGTTTTTAATAAGTAGAGAGAGTTTTAATAATCAAAGCTTAGCGCCTTCAAAAGAGGTCTTGAATTGATTGAAAGCGCCTCCAAATCGAGGCGACTCAGCATTGAAGAGTTACGTGTTTATCATCATTCTCATTTAAGAAATGTATTTGAAGTTCTTGAAAAATCATTCGCAAACACAATTATAGACAAAAACACTCAAGGATTTTAATAAGACGACGATAATTCAATAATAGTTGAGCGCAAGACTCGGTGAAAAACTATTGGAGAGTTATGAAAGTCCTAATACTATTGTCGGCCATTTTGATGAGTTCGCAAGCTTGGACATCAGAATCAAGAACGATTGAGCAACTACTCAATGAATCAAAGCTTGAGAAGATTCAGGTAGAGACAATGGTGGAAACGATGGTGAAGAGCGGACGTTTAACTGAAGATCAGGGAGAAGTGGCCCGCAGAGGAATAGCTAGTGTTCATGAAGAAGATCAAGAAACGATCAAACAAGAATTTCTAAAGAATCTCAAGTCTCACGATGTAGCTAACAAATAATTGAAGTTATTCTCGCATCATCTCTAAGAGTGTGAGTAGAGCTTTATCACTAAAACGTTCTTTTAAACGAATTCGATCACCTGGAAATTGATAAAGCATTGCCCCGCTTTTAGTTGCTGAGGCAAAACCAATGGCCACAGTGCCGACTGGTTTTTCAACACTACCACCATCAGGACCAGCGATGCCTGAAACGGAAACAGCGTAATCAGTTCCACAAACTTTTCGACAGCCTTCCGCCATTTCTCGAGCAACTTCTACACTGACTGCTCCGAATTGATCGAGAGTTTTTTTCTCTACACCAAGTTGATTGATTTTGACTGTGTTGTCGTAGCTAACAATACCTCCCCAAAAAACTTTGGAAGAGCCAGGCAGATCCGTCATCTTCGAGGCGCAGAGACCACCTGTGCATGATTCTGCAAATGAAATTGTTTTTTGTTTTTGAATTCCCATTTCAAGCACCATTTCATTGAGTGCTTTGTTTCCCCATTGCCAAACATGTTCTCCAAGTTTGGTGGAATTGATAAGCGCCCGAATGTCTTTTTGCTTTTGATCGTGCTCAGCTTCACTTCCGTGATAGCTCACGATGATATCAATTCCGATAGTGTGAGGAAGTGAACTTACTTTTCCAAATTTTTCGAGATCACTCCAAAGTGTCGGACAAAGTTCAAAAAATATTTTTTCTTCTGGGACACCCTGTGTACGAATCACTGTCTGGTAATTTGTTTTAAATCGGCCTTGAAAGTATTTTTCAATCAGTGGAAGAAAACCTTTATCCGTCATTTCAAAGAATTCTCTAGGTACTCCTGGCCCAGAGAGAAGGAGTTTTTTTGATTGGGGATCGAAGTAGGCAAGTCCAGGTGCCAGGCCTTTTGGATTTGGAACAGCTAAAAAATCTTCCGGAAAATGATGATAGTGATTCATTCCAGGATTCCACGAGCGTCCAAATCGAATGTAATTATCAATGACAATTTGAGCGACATCGCTGCGTTCAATTAGTTTTTTGCCAAAGAATTCTGCAAATGTATTTTTAGTTTTATCATCAAGAGTTGGTCCAATTCCTCCACTTGTAATCACGATATCTGCAGTTTCTAGCGCGCGTTTAAGAGCTTCGTTCATTTCGTTTATCTGATCACGAATAAACGAAATAGAAGACAATTCTAGTCCCTTTTTGAAAAGATATTTTGAGAGCCACACTCCATTTGCATCTGTCGTTCTTCCATTAAGAATTTCATCACCAATAACAATCATTGCAACATTCAAAGCTCGTGACATTTGGATTCTCCTTCAACTTAGGCTACCCATTTTGGCATAAATTGAGTAAACTAGCATAGGATATTTCCCCAACACTCATTGAGACAACGGCATGACAAAAAAAATTCAATTCACCCTGGATTACAACCAGGATGTTGAACACTATCTTGAAAAAAATCATGCTGGTTATGAAGATTATCGCATTCTCAACCAAGCTCTCGATGCAAGAGGTGCCAGTCGTGGAAAAGTTCCGCGTTACACTTACAATGTCGAGCTTCGACAAAGTGGTGAGCGTTTCGATGCCGTTCAAGAAACATTCAAAGATCTAGGAGAGTTTAAAGCTCGACCAATTATCATTGGCGCAGGACCAGCTGGACTCTTTTGCGCTTTACGCCTGGCCGACTATGGAGTGCCTTCGCTTGTGATTGAACGCGGAGACCGCGCACATCGCCGAATGCTTCACATCTCAAAATTTTGGCGCTACGGAGAATTCAATCCGGAGAATAATGTTTGCTATGGAGAGGGTGGTGCCGGACTTTTCTCAGACGGTAAACTCATCACTCGAATCAAATCTTCCTTCGTTCAGTATGTCATGAATCGTTTTGTGGATTTTGGTGCGCCTCCAGAAACAGCGTATATTTCCAACCCCCATCTGGGCTCAAATAAAATTCGAGCGCTCATCAATCAGATGACAGATTATCTACGCAGTAAGAAATGCGAGGTTCTCTATAACACGAGAGTTGATCGACTTCTCTTCGATGGACAAAAAGTTGTGGGAGTTGAACTCTCAGATGGACAGAAACTCTTTTCACCTTACGTTGTTCTTGCGACTGGGCACTCAGCGAGTGAAATGTATCATCATCTCGAAGACAACAAAGTTGAGATGAAACAAAAAGATTTTGCTGTTGGTGTACGTATCGAGCATCCTCGTGAACTCATTGACGAAATTCAATACGGAAAGTTTAGAGGGCTTGAGCTTGGGGCCGCTCGCTACCGTTTAAGTTACGAAGATCCAAATTCTAAAAAAGGAACCTACAGCTTTTGTATGTGTCCAGGTGGATATGTTCTTTCTTCGGGAACTGAGGCCAATGGAATTGTTGTTAATGGAATGAGTAACTATGCTCGCAACTCGCGCTGGTCGAATGCCGCTCTCGTTGTCTCTGTGCGTGCAGGCGTTGATTACCCTGCGGATCGTTTATTAGCTGGACTTGATTTTCAACATGCCATTGAACAAAAGGCCTATCAACATTCAAAAATGCGGGCCACTGGCCGAGAACTACCCACGCAAACGCTCAAAGAGTTCATGGAAAATAGAGTGAACCCTGATGCAACTGGAATTAAAACATCGACTCCTTCGGGAATCGTTAAAGCACCATTAAGAGAGATATTGCCAGAATTTGTGACTAAACATTTAGAAACAGCTCTGTTAAAATTCGATGATAATTTAAAAGGTTTTGTATCAGACAAAGCGCTTTTAATTGCTCCGGAGACAAGAACTTCTGCTCCGGTGACAATCACCAGACACAAAGAGACGATGGAGTCCACAAGTCATCAAGGCCTGTTTCCTTGCGGGGAAGGGGCCGGGCACGCCGGAGGAATTACGAGTGCTGCCGTTGATGGCGTAAAAGTGGCGATGTCTCTTCTAAAAATTGAAAAAGGATTTGAACCATGAAAAATTTTGCGCTTTCGTTTTTATTTTTTGCAACGGCTTCATGGGCGACTCTGCCGGAATACAATGCACCTGAACTATTGGCCCGTGCGAATATCAAAGACGGCTACAATCTTCCTCCTATGAGTTATCTAAGTAACACGTCTCCAACGATTAACAATCGTGGTGATGTTACTTTTAAATTGATGGCCTTTAATGGTGAGAACAATCAAGGTCTTTGGTTAAAATTTTCTGAAGAAGAAAACGGTAAAATCATTTACACAGCACCAGACTCACGTTTCATTACAGATCCGTCTATCAACTCGCAAAGAAAAATCGTCTTCAATCTTTTTGATGAAGGAATTACTGATGGATTGTTTTTGCTAGATGGTCAGACGCTTAAAGTGGACCAAATTCTAAAACCAGAAAGTTACGATCTCGTTCATTACACTTATGCTCAGCTCATGAATGATGGATCAATTTTCTTCCGCGGAACAAATGAAGCCAATGAACGCACGTTCTATTCTTATAACGATCAAAAATTAAACAAGATCATTTCTGAAGGTGTAGAGGCCTACGGAGACAAGTCGTCTTATCTTTTCCGTCTTCATTTAAATGACAACAAAGAAATGGTTTTTAAACGCCGTTTAGGTCAAACTGGTGAATGGGATGAATCAAATGGAGATGAAATTCTTCTTTTGAAACCAACATCGCCAAATGCATACGAGTCTGTTGTGATCGCTCGCGATCGCGATGCTGATCCGCAATCTTTTTATTTGGGATTTGCAAACAATGCCACTCTTTCAAACAATGGACTAGTGGCCTTTACAGCAACGCTTGAAGATTCAAATAAAGTTCTGGTTCTTTACAAAGAAGGCATTCTAAGAAATCTCGCCATCGAGAAACTCGATGAAATTTCTGAAATTGAAATGTTTACTCCAAAAGTTAACGTACAAGGAACTGTGGCCTTCAGGGCCCGTGATGCCGCTGGAAAACGTGGTATCTACATCGCGACAACGGAAGGACTAAAAAAACTTGTTGGCGAAGGTGACGAAATTAAAACGGATCTAGGTATGGCAAAAATCCTCTCGAATCCACACTACCCTGGATTCAGTGGAGAAATTGATATGAATGATAATGGGGAAATCGTTTTCTCATGTCTGATCGTAGGCGCATCTGATAACAAAGAATGGGGAACGGCGATTTTTAAACTTTCTCCACTTACTCAATTAAAAAAGTAAATCATGCTCTATTCTTCAAAAGATAAAATCACAAAAAATTATGATGTCATTGTCGTGGGTTCAGGCCTTGCGGGAATGACTCTCGCTAATAAGATGGGACGTGACGGGCGATCTGTCCTGCTTCTTGAATCCCACAACAAACTCGGTGGATTTGCCACTTGGTTTAAACGTCAGGAAGGAGAACACATTTTTGATGTTTCTCTCCACGGCTTTCCCGTAGGGATGATTAAAACTTGCCGCAAATATTGGAACAAAGATATTTCGGATCGTATTCATCAGTTGAAGTCAGTTCGATACATCAATCCTCAATTTGAAGTTGAAACAGATTTTACAAAAGAGCATTTCATTGAAACGCTTGTCACTAAATTTGGTGTGGCCCTTGAAACTGTTCAGGGCTTTTTTGATGAACTTGCCAACATGAATTTTTACGACAATTCCCAGATGACGAACGGAGAGTTGTTTGAAAAATATTTCCCGGGAAGAAATGATATTACTCGTTTTCTTCTTGAGCCGATCGTTTATGCAAATGGATCAAACTTAGAAGATCCTGCGATTTCCTATGGAATCGTTTTCTCAAATTTCATGAGTAAAGGTGTCTATATTTTCCAAGGTGGAACGGACACGATGATTGGACTCATGAAAGATGAACTTCTGAAGAACAATGTTGATATTCAGTTACAAGCGAAAGTTGATAAAATCCTAATAAAAAACGGGCGTGCAACAGGAGTAGTTGTTAAAGGACATTCCATTCACTCCAAAAGTGTTGTATCGAATTCGAATCTTAAATCAACTGTTCATAAAATGGTGGGCGACGAAAATTTCTCTGCCGACTATATTAAAAAAGCAGATGCAGTTCGTCTTAATACTTCTTCATGCCAGGTGTATATGGGATTAAAGAAGGGCGAAAGCATTCCCTTTATTGGGGACTTGATTTTTACGAGTAACGACGATCATTTTTCAACAGAGCTCATCCTTTCTCCTAAAGTAGGAAGTCAGACTTTCTCGGTTTATTATCCTGATTCTCGTCCGCATCTCGAACCTAAATATGCAATAGTGTCTTCTTCAAATGCACGTTACGAAGATTGGGTTAATCTTTCTGATGAAGATTATGAAAAACAAAAACAATATATAATTGAACGAGCGTTGTCTGGACTAGAAAAAATTCATCCAGGCATCCGCGCAAAAATTGATTTTGTCGATGCGGCCACACCTTTAACCGTTCAGCGCTATACACTGCATGAAAAAGGAGCAAGTTTTGGAACGAAGTTCGAAGGCCTAGAAGTCTCGATGAATATGCATAAAGAACTTCCTGGTCTCTTTCACGCTGGCTCTGTAGGAATTATCATGTCTGGATGGCTTGGGGCCGCAAATTACGGCGTTATTCAGGCCCACGAAGTGGATAACTATCTCTCTCGTTTGGAAAAATCTAATCCTTAATATTTTTGCGCAAGATGATTTTTGGTTCTTGGTCGACGTCAATAAACGTTCCCACGATTTTAAAGTCATGTTTGAAGTTGAGTTGAATCATTTCAGGAAATTTGTTGCGAGTTCTCGTTTCAATAATTGAGTAATTATTAATACGGCACCATTCGTGCTGTTTTTTCATTAATGCCTCGGCAATTCCACGTTTTCGATAATCAGGATGCACACCACCTGTCCAGGAATAGAAAAGTTCACAATCCTGGCCATAACCAATTTTAAAGCCTACACATTTGTCATTCCAGTAGGCGATGAGAATGAGAAACTGAGAATGGTAGTTGAACTTGTCGAAAAATTTTTCAGGATTCCATGAAGAAAAAATGAGTGGGTAGAGTTCGCACAATTGGGCTTCGATTTCCGCTGTTAAAGTCGAGTTTGCAGTCATTTTCAACATGATGTCTAAGCTAACACTTAGCAAAAGGATTGTCTAGGCCCGTATCTTAACGTACACTTTCTCCCAAGTTTAAAAAGGAAATAAAGATGAG
>CAMLRB010000047.1 GCA_946482295.1 uncultured Bacteriovorax sp.
TCATTCGAATTGGTTTACTATAATTCGACCTACGGTTGGAGATTAAAGTAATGAAAAATATTTTCATTCTATATCTACTATCAGCTTCAACTGTTGAAGCTTCAAATTTCTCGCAATTTTTTTCATCTAATAGTTCCTCATTAGGTGGAAGTGTATCTTTTCTAAGAGACAACACTTGGGTTGTTCCTGATGGAGTAACGAAAATTACTGTTCAAGTGACTGGCGCAGGTGGTGGTGGAACTGCTTCTGGTTATAATTTCGGAGGAGGCGGTGGCGGTGGGAGTTGTTTAAAAAAAGGAGCTACAGTCCTTGCTGAAGCCGAGGGGGGACGTGGCGCCAACTACAACGAAATATCTGGAAAGCCGGGAAGTGTAACATCAACCGTTGTCTCTGTTACTCCTGGAGACACCCTCACAGTGCTTATCGGTGGTGGTGGTGGGGGCGGTGGCTACAGTACTACTGCCAATAATGGTGGCGGCGGTGGTGGTTACGGCCCTTGTGGTATTGGCGGAGCAGGAGGAAGTTCTTCATCTGCAGCTGGTGGAACCGGAGGACAAGATTACGGTGGTGGCGGTGGAGCTTCTGGTACTGTCGCAGGTGGAAATGCAGCAACATCAACTGGTGGAACTGGCGCTAACGGTGGAGTGGGCGGAACAGCAACGGCCGGAGGGGCCGCAGGTACAAATTCAGGTGGCGGCGGCGGCGCCTCTGGAGGAATAGGCGGTTTCGGTGGAGGTAGCGGAGCAGGTATACCTAATTGGACAAAAACGGCCGGTTATTATGGAACAAACTCGATGGTCTATTCAGGTCATTATATGGATGGTTCTGGAACTTATTTAACCAATTGTTCTGGTGCAATTACATTAGAACCAGGTGCTCCGGGAGTAAATGGACCTTCTTGCTATTCTTATAAGTTCAATGGAATAGGTGGGGCCGGCGGAAAAGTAGTCATCTCATGGTAATAAAATTTTTCTTCATCACTATATTTTCTCTTTCATCCGTTGAAGCTTCAAACTTCTCACAATTTTTTTCTAGCGCAAGCAGTTCTAATATTGGTGGAAGTGTAACATTTCAAAGAGACAACACATGGGTTGTACCTACTGGAGTAACAAAAATTACTGTTCAAGTAACTGGTGCGGGCGGAGGTGGAACGGGAAGGTCTACTTCTGGACTTTCAGCAGGCGGAGGCGGTGGCGGAAGTTGCTTGAAAAATGGTGCAACAGTTCTTGCTTCTGCCAACGGTGGAAGAGGAGCTGATTATACTGAAATTTACGGTCAGCCTGGAGAAGTGACAACATCAACTGTGACGGTTACACCTGGAGATACACTGAATGTTTATGTCGGTGGCGGTGGTGGCGGTTCTGGTTATTACGTTTTCACAAATAACTATCACGGAGGTGGTGGTGGCGGGTACGGGCCGTGTGGATCGGGCGGTGCTGGCGGATCAACGGCTTCAGCAGCTGGAGGTACTGGCGGCGCCAATAAAGGTGGAGGCGGTGGAGCAACAGCTTACTACAGTGGATCAGCTGCACATTTTGCGGGTGAAAACTCAACATCATCGACTGGTGGTAATGGAGCATATGGTGGGGCGGGAGGAACGGCGACAGTTGGCGGTACTACAGTAGCGTCTAGTCAAGTCGGCGGCGGCGGCGGTGCTTCTGGTGGTGCCGGCGGAGTTGGTGGTGGGAAGACAAATTATACATCAACAGCAAGAACGCCCGGTAATTTTGCTAACAATACAATTGTAGTGAGTGGGCAAATGGCCGATGGAACAACCTCTGTTGGCTGCAATGTCGCTATAAAACTCGAAGCCGGTGAAGCTGGTGGTAACGCTGGGAACTGCTACAACTATGCTTCTGGCGGAGTCGGCGGTGCCGGTGGAAAAGTCGTCATCAGTTGGTAATTTGCAAAAGAATATTACTCGACGATTTTTACTCGCGCAGACAAATACACAAACACTAAAGTCATAAACATTGAAATGTATCCAACGATATTGAAGTGTTCAATTTGTCCTGCAGGATTGTATTGAATAATAAATCCCGCCATCATACTGGCTAGACCCATCGACATTTGTTGCAAGCTCGAATTGATTCCCATGAAAGCACCACGATTAGCTTTCGTCACACTTGATGTAATGATGGCCATGACTGGAACAAATCGCCCAGAGATGAAAATAAAAAATAAAGTATTGATGATGAGAACAACGGCCAGCGGAAGTTCCGTCATGTGTGTGAGAAGAAAAATGGGAATGAGTGATAGTGGGCCTAAGATGTTAACCATCTTGTGTTTGCCATAACGATCGGACAGAACTCCGATGTAGCGAGACGTAAAAAGTGTGAATAGCCCACCTGAAAAATAAATGAGTGAAAGATTTTCTTCAGCGAGCTTTACGTTTTTAACTAAAAATTGACTGATGAATGGAATCACTAAAAATCCAGAAATGATATAAGCACATGAGAGCATAAAAGCACTTCGACAATTTTTATCTTTGAAGAGGTTGAGAATTTTTTGAAGCTCTTCGCTCTTTTTGAATCGCTGCAATTTAATATGCCCTATGATCGGAGGCATTTTTATAGCAGTCACAATAATAACAAGAAAACTTAAAACAGAGATGAGCCAGAATGGAGAGTGCCAGTCGAAATGATCAGCGAGATATAAACCTAATGGTATACCAACAACTGAAGCTGTTCCAAATGCTGACATAACGATTCCTGTTGCTTTCCCACGGCGAAGTTCTGGGACAACATCCCCAATAATTGAAAATGTTAATCCAGCTAAAACACCACCAAATCCACCGGCCAGAATACGAGAGAAAATGAGCATGAAATAATTAATAGAAAGAGCACAGAAAATGTTGGCCAATAAAAAGCCAGCATAAAAACCAATCAATACTTTTTTACGGTCGTAATTATCAACGAAAAAAGAAGAAACAACACCCATGATGGCGGCAGCAAAAGCATATGAAGAAATAACATATGAGAATTGATTCGGCGTTAGTGCAAATGCGCGCACAAGTTTTGGTCCAAGCGGCATCATCACAACGAAGTCTACCATGTGAGTAAATTGAACGAAAAAAAGAACCGTGATGATGAGCTTTTCGTTAAGAGCGAGAGGTTTTAATTGATCATTTTCCATTCGGCTACCTTAGCATTTGAAGCAGGGTGACGCCAACGAGGAATTTCTAGAATTTATGGGTAACTGGGTTACCCATAAGTAATTAACGCTTAAGAAGTTGTTTGAAATCGCTCCAACGAGAAGCAAGAACAATAAGATAAAGAACGAGAACAACAATGGCCATTGGAAGTCCTGTTGGTTCAACCGCCAGGTGAATTCCCACAATGTTGACGATAATAGGCCCAAGAAAAACTAATCCAGCATTGACGAAGAATCCACTGAGTAAAGTTATTCCACCTAAAAACTGGCAAATGAAAATCAGTGGCATAAAATACTTTGCGGCCATGAAGCCGGCCATGATCGTTACCATTACTTCTGGTGGTTGTGGATTAGGAATGAAACCATTTCCTGTAAACACCATCATCAGTCCATTTAATCCGAAGATCGTGAACATTAATCCCAGTAAAATTCGTGCTGCTAAAAAAACTTTTTGCATGCTTTGCCCCTTGAAAATATTTTCGACTCTTTAAGAGTAAAGCGCATTTAAATTTTAGTAAAGAAGATGCTAGACTTTAATAAAAACTGCTTAAAGGAAAAAAATGCACAAACAAAGAGTTGAAGCTTTCAGTGATGGAGTTATTGCCATTATTATCACCATCATGGTTTTGGAACTCAAAGTTCCGCATGGAGAGTCACTTTATGATCTTCTGGCACTGCTTCCCATTTTCATTGGTTACATTTTAAGTTTCATCTACGTTGGTATTTATTGGAATAACCATCACCACATGTTTCAGGCCGTTCAAAAGGTGAATGGTAAAATCCTTTGGGCAAACACACATTTACTTTTTTGGCTCTCATTAGTGCCTTTTACGACTGGTTGGATGGGAGAACATAATATGGCCAGTGGACCTGTTCTTCTTTATGGAGTCAACTTGCTCATGTGTGCATTGGCCTACACCATTCTCACTAAATTGCTAATCTCTCACCACGGCCCTCATTCAACACTTGCTCACGCGATTGGTTCTGATAAAAAAGGATTTTTATCAATGGGGCTCTACATCGCCGCAGTCGCTATTGCTTATTGGTTTCCGGTCGTATCTTATATTTTATATGCGACAGTTGCACTCATTTGGCTCATTCCGGATACTCGAATCGAACATAAATTGGAGACAGTATGAAAAAAATTTTAATTGTTTTACTCCTCACTCTTGCGGGACAAACTTTTGCGAACGAAACTATTGCAAAAACAATTCTTAAAGAATGGAACACATTTCGTGCGCAAGTTGATGTACTTGAACCAGAAGGTGATATCGGCGGATACATGCTCTATCGCGAATATGGAGAGATGACTCTTCTTTGGAGAACATCTGCCGATCTTAACGACAATGAAGTCATTCGTTTTTTTATGCCAAGGTCAAATGGACAAAATTTTGCGGTTACTTATCACAAATCTGACATCATTGTTCCAGAGAAGTTCGTTCTACGTCGTTTTGTAGGAACTGAGCCCACTGGCTGGATCAATCATACGATTGACCTCAGCACAGGGAAATATATTGGTTCACAAGGTTCAAAACCTGAGATTACATCAGCTGAAAAGAAGATGATGAAAGAATGGGGCATTCGCGAATTTTAAAATTCTGAAGTCACTAATTTGTCAGTATTGAATCCCAATTTTTTCGCTAGCGTTTTATAGTCTTTTAATTCTTGTGGGTCTATCGCTGGAACACGCGACATGATCCACAGAGATTTTCTGTCACTTGAACCCACCATCACTGTATCGTAATCTTCACTTAGTTTGATAATGACGTATTCGCCTTTAACTCTAAAAAGGCGAGTCCAGAATGAATTAAAAGTGACTTCAAGTCGTGCATTTGTTTTTGGATCTTTAATAACAGCTTTTCCGTCGATGTCAGTCGTCCCGCCATTTTTTTTGAGACAAGTATTAAGGACACTGATGGATTTTGTATCAAGAATTCCATATTCAGCTGTTTGTGCCACACACTTACGCGTGAAAAATTGCGGCAAAGATTCGACGGCGTACCATTTTCCAATATAGCGAGCGATATCAACATTTGTTGCTGTTGGTAGAGGAACATTGGCGAATACTGGCTGGAAGAGAATAGAAGTTAAGAGACCTAAGATTAATTTTTTCATGAACCCTCCTTTTTTCAACATACGACTACGCAATGAGAGTTGCAATTAGACAACGGTTGCACTTAAATTTGATATACTGTTGAAAAAGGAAGCACTATGACTGACAAAATAACATTTTACTATAATCCTATGTCACGCGCGCGTCTTTCACATTGGATGCTTGAGGAAACTGAAGCACCTTATGAAATCAAAGTTGTGGATTGGAAAGATGGCTCTATAAAAACTCCAGAGTATCTTAAAATCAATCCTATGGGTAAGGTCCCCGCAATTGTTCATAAAGGTGTAGTTGTCACTGAAGGGGCGGCAATTTGTACGTATTTGGCCGATGCTTTTCCCGAAAAAAATCTTTCACCTGCTTTCAATGATCCACGAAGAGGAAGTTTTTATCGCTGGATGTTTTTTTCCATTAATTGTGTTGAACAAGCAGTGATTGATAGAGCGATTCCTCGAATAAAAGAATTACCATCTTCATCTCTTGGTTATGGATCATTCGACGATACCATGCGCACTTTAGAAGATGCTGTGAAAAATAACTTTCTCATCGGAGATCAATTCACTTCAGCTGATCTTTATTTAAGTGCGAATCTCAATTGGTATTTTGTTACAAAGATGATGGAACCTACCCCTATTCTGCAAAAATATGTTGATCGTTGTATTAATCGACCTTCTTTCAAACGAGCAGACGATATCTCGAAGCAGTACATGTAATGGCCACTATTTAAGGCGCTAAAAGGGCCTGAAATACGATCAATCCCCTTCGTAAGTAAGGGGATTTTCAAACGACTGCACCAAGGCCGATATACTGTTCTCATGAATATTTTGATCGTAGATGATGAAGAAAAAATCCGGGAAATGTATAAAGATTTTTTGTATCTGATGGATGAAAAATCACTAACTTTTTCTAAAGATGGCGTAGAAGCTCTTATGCGTTGTCTGTGTGAAAAATATGATCTTATTTTGCTGGATTATAAAATGCCCCGGATGAATGGTGTAGATCTGCTGACCGTTCTACGCGGAACAGGAATGAATAAAGAGACCCCGATAGTGATGATTTCCGGTGAAATGGGGACTTTCGATGTAGCTCCTGAGCTCTTGCAGGAAACTTATTTTTTACCTAAGCCTATAACCTATAAAAAACTCGATGCCATGATGACTTCAATCCGACATTAGGAATTTATTACAGACTATTAACTATTAAAAATGTTTTCATGTAAAATCCTCCAGCCTAACACAGTTAAAGGAGTCTACATGAAAACTACTCTTCTAGTATCTGTCCTGGTTTCAGCTTTCGCTTCAACATCATTAATGGCAATAGAGTTAAAAGATTTTTCAGGTGAATTTAGCGGAGCTTGTTTTAATCACCCTGAAGTTAAATACGAAATAAAAGTGGAATATAATCCGGCAGAAAACACAGTTGTTTACGGTGAAACGACAACAGCAGATGACAGGTATTCTTTCGAAGGCAGCTTCATTCGTATCAATGGGCCAAAGACAGTAAGGAAAGATCCTTCTGAAACAACTGGATGTGTGAAAAGAACACATGAGACAAAATTTTCAAAAGGAAGATTAGTCCAAACGACATCTGAGAGACACTGTTATATTCCAATGGCCTTCAGATCAACGTATGAAGAAACCATGTCAATGGATGAAAAAGGCGATATCAAGATGACGTTCAAAATGGACGATATCATTGATGCAACTTGCGTTCTTAAGAGAAAATAATATCAGAGTTCTTCGGCAAAAATTTTTTCAGTGATTTTCCAGAATTTTTCTTGTTTGCGGGCAATGACAAAAGATGGAAGGCGCAGCAATTTTTGGTATTTGATGACGTCTTTTGGATTGTCGAGATCAACCGCGAGCTCGGGCTTTCTTAAATGTGAGCGCAGAAAATTAATGTTGAATTTTTTTACTGAAGTAGGATTGCTAAAAAAATGCGCTTCACTGACATACTGGCCATCCACATCGTAGTAGCGAACATCAAGATAAGGATTTCCGTTTTTGTCTTTGCGCTCATCAAAGGTTATTTTTTCTGGCGTGAGGACATGCGCATTTTTTGAAAGCTTGGCCTGTTTTAATTTTGCATCGGCATCGATGAGAGTTGCGGAACATTTTTCACAAGCTCGCGCCGTCACATCATTTTCAATACCGCAGGCGTGACAGAGTTTATAGCGAAAGCGAAAACCACAAGGCGTGATTCTCATCGTGATTGGATCTTGAGTGGCCCCTTTACATTTACGGCCAAAATGCTCCATCACATCACCGTCATAATCAACATAACCCCAAAAATTATTTTGAAAATCGCATTCAGGGCAAGAGACGATGACTGGAACGGTATCTTTGGCAGGACGTTTATCGGCAATTTCCGGAGTGTATATATCATGACCCATTCCCGTATAGTCGAGAATAAAACAATCCGTTTTTCCTGGTTCCAGTCTTAAACCACGGCCAACTATTTGTTGGTAGAGACTATTAGATTCCGTAGGGCGAAGAATGGCGATGACATCCACATGAGGAGCATCGAAACCAGTCGTGAGGACTGAAACGTTTACGAGATATTTGAATTTTTTGTTTTTAAAATCTTCAACAATTGTGTCGCGTTCACTGATGTCAGTATCGCCAAGAACAAGGCGAGCTTCACCTTCAGGAAGATAGGTCATAATTTCTTCAGCATGTTTGACAGTACTGCTGAAAATCATGACACCTTTGCGATTGAATCGTTCAGTGATGTCCACAATATTTTTTACGATAAGAGGAGTGAGGCGCTTTTGATTTTTTAGAAGTTCTTCAACTTCAGCATGCGAGTACATGCGGTTTTTTTCTGTGAGCTCAGAAAAATCATAACAGGTGACGGGAATATCAACCTTCACCGGTTGCGTGAGAAATTTATTTTTAATCATGTATGTGAGCGGAAGCTCATACACACATTGTTTGAAAAAACGGTTTTGTTCAGTCTTAAGTTCACCAAGATTGGAGAATTCATAGATCCAACCGAGTCCCAAACGATAAGGCGTCGCCGTTAATCCAAGAATACAAAGTTTAGGATTGCGCTCTTGAAGTTTGCGGATGACATCTTGATATTGAGTGGCACCTTCTTCAGCGACTCGGTGACATTCATCAATGACAAGCAAAGAGAAGTCGTTAAAAAAATCATTCGGAGCGCGGGCCACGGATTGAACACTTCCAAAAATTGCTTTTTGATCCCAGTCTTTTTTCCCTAAACTTGCAGAAAAAATTCCAGCATCGAGATCGTAACTTTTATATTTTTGATAGTTCTGCTCAACGAGTTCTTTGACATGAGCGAGTACCAAAACACGACCTTTCGCAATTCTTGCAAGCTCAGCGATGACCAAACTTTTACCTGCTCCAGTGGGGAGAACGATAAGAGCGGGCTCTCTTTTTTTCTGAAAATACTTAATCGTATTATCGACGGCTTCTTGCTGGTAATCGCGAAGTTTGTACATATTTCGAGATCGTAAAGCACATCACTGAAAATGTACATCTACTATTTACACATAGATAGGGCCCAGATGTAAGACTTGTTAAAGCGACATTTCAAAGCAATTTATTTAAAATCTTTTTATGTTCAAACTGTTTTCTCTTTGCCTAATATTTTTGCCATTGTCTGTCATTGCAGGCGTAAAGGCCCCATTGATTCTTGAGCAATATGAATTCTCGCCAAAAGAGTCTGTTGAAATCTTTTTGAAATTTCCTGAACTGTTTGTTCTTGATGTGGCTTCAGAATATGTAGCACATACAGAAGATAACGAATTCACCCTTAAGCTTTATTCTGAAATTTCAAATGATGTTTATGTTGTAAAAAAGTCTCTTCATAATGACAGTGTTAGCATCGATAAGGCCTTCGTTCCTTTTGAAATAGATGTTCGGGAAGTCGCTGGTCCTATTCAAGGAACACTTTTTGAAACTATTCAAAAAGAAACGGGAAGTGAAAAGCTCGCCAGACAAATGGCCGAAGCCTTCAAAGATGATTTTTCAACAACAAAAGGACTCATTGTCGATGCCCATTATTCATTAACAGTGACTGAGTATTTTGAAAATGGACGCTTCATTAAATTCGGTGATGTTCAACAAGCAAAACTCATTGTTGGTCGTGCGACTTCAGAACGCGTCCTTAAGCAAGATTTGAAAACTCTGACCTGGTCATTAACTGCAGATCTTTCTGAGTTTCAAAAAATTTTCTACGCACCAGTACGTTCAAATCGAGTTTCCAGTCTTTTTCAATTTAATCGCAGGCATCCAGTAAAGAGAAGAATTCAACCTCACAATGGAATTGATTTTGTCGCTAAAAGTGGAACACCGGTTTATCCAGCGCTTGAAGGAACAATCATTGCGATGGGAAGAACAAGAGCAAAAGGCAATTACATCTTGCTTGAACATGATAATGGATATCAAACAACCTATGATCATCTTCGAAAATTCACAAAAGGTCTAAAAATAGGTGACAGAGTTCAACTGAATAACCAGATCGGAGAAGTGGGAAGGACTGGTTATGCAACTGGTGCTCATCTTCATTTCGGTGTTCTTAAAAACGACCTCTACATTAATCCTGTTCTTCTTTTAAAAGAATATACTTTCGCTCAACGCGATTCTTTTGAAACAGCAGATTTGGAAGAAGAATCAGATCCAGAAACTACTTTCGTGCTTCCCCAATAGTATCGGCCATTGTTGCATTTCTTTGCCCCATTGGTTTAGGTGAACCAGTCGTTGAGTCTTCCGTAGTTTGATGTTCAAGTTCAGCATTTATTTCGGCTCCAAGTAGGATGACAAAACTTGAAATGTATAGCCACATTAGAAGAACGATAAAGGCCCCAAGCGATCCATAAGTTTTATTAAATTCTCCAAACTCAGAAGCGTACCAAGAAAATCCTAACGAAGTGATGGCCCAGAGAACAGAGGCAATCATTGCTCCCCAAGAAACCCAACGCCATTTCGGCTTATGTCGGCTTGGAGCGAATCGATAGACGACAGATAAAAAGAGTGAAAACAATCCAAGCAGGATTACCCAACTTGCTGCCCCGACTATTTTTTCAATAGTGTCTCCAAATTCAAAGTTTCCCAACAGTGCTGGAAGTGCAATGACAACGAGGACAGCAACTACACTTAAGACAATTCCCAACAGTGTTAATCCCATCGCCACGAGGTTGCGTTTTACAAAACTTCTTTTTTCTTTTTCATCATGAATAATGTTAGTCGCTTCAATGATTGCACTGGCGGCTTTAGAGGACGAGAAGAGAGATAGCAAAAGAGCTACTAGGGTCGAAATACCAAGTGTACTATTGGCCTTTGCAGAGAGTGTCGTCAATTGATTGCGAAGAATTTCCTGAAATTCATTCGGGATAAAACGTCCCACTTTGGAAATGTGATTGCTGATTTCTGTTGGGTCAGAAATCCATGCATACATGAGTACAATGGAAGTGATTGCTGGCACAAATGCAAGAAATGCATAATATGACATCGCTGCTGAAATTAGACTTAATCGATCGTTACCGATTTCATCTTTAATTCTAAACATTGTATCTTTCCAGCCTTTAGCAGGAATTTGCGAAGGTTTTGTTGCATGTCTTCCTCGCGAATCCCTCTTTGATGTTTCATTGGCCCACGTTGTTGTTCCCATAATAGTACCTCCGGCATTCAAAATGCGATATCGATGCCATTAAATGAGATTGAAATGAATTAGTCCTCGAGATTTATGGCTTCAGAATTGCTTTTATTTTGGATATGAGAACAGAACAAATTGATCATAAATATTTAGGACGCGATACAGACTCAGATAAAATTGAAGTCGAAAAAAGTGCAGGAAGTACAATTTACACAACTGATGGAAAGTCACACATCGACTTTGTTATGGGCTGGTGTGTAGGGAATTTTGGTTGGGATAATCCAGATATAAAAAATCGGTTAAAAAATTTTAATGGTCCCGATTATGTCAGTCCCCATCATCTCTATAAACCTTGGACTGAGCTTGCTCAAAAACTTCATGCACTCGCTCCAGGAAAATTAAAAAAAAGCTTTAGGGCAACAGGTGGAACTGAAGCTGTCGAGATCGCTTTATCAGCGGCCATGTCATACACCGAAAGAACTAAATTCATTTCTGTCGATGGCGCTTATCATGGAGATTCAATTGTTGCTCGAAGTATTGGTTCGCCTAATTACGGTGACTGGTATCGAAATCCTTTTAGCGCTCACCGAATAAGAACGCCACTTGATTCTCGAAGTGCTGAGCATGTGGAGCTATGGCTTAAGAATAAAGATATTGCGGCAATTATCATGGAACCTATTATATGCAATAAAGGGGTAGCGATACCTACACAAGAATTTATGAATCACATTCAAACCGCTTGTAAAAAATATGGAACTCTTCTCATTATGGATGAAGTGGCCACAGGTTTTTTACGAACAGGGAAGATGTTCGCCTCTGAGCACTTTAATATTCAACCAGATATTATGTGTTTGGGGAAGGCCATCAGCGGAGGATTTGCACCCATGGGTGCGACTCTTATGACAGATGAAGTAGCGGAGGCCATGCACTATGATAGCAGCTATTATTCAACTTATGGTTGGCATCCCTTAAGTGTAGAGGCTTCACTGGCAACACTTGATTATCTTCAGAAAAATTTCTCTTTTCTGCAAATGAATATTCGAGAAATAAGTCACTATCTTGTTGAACAACTTTCTTTGATGGATTTTAAATTCGAACCTACAATTAGAAATAAAGGAATGGCCTTCGGGATATCTTTTAAAGATAGAGAAGGGAAGTACGGATCGAAAATTGTAGAGAAGGCAAGAGAGAACGGTCTTCTGCTCTCAGAAGGAGAGAGGGGATTCACTATGTTCCCAGCTCTCAATATCGAGAGAGGGACAGTTGATGAAGCGTTGGCCTTACTTTCTAAGAGTATTTGAACCTTAAACTAGACAAACTTTAAAAGGGCCTTAAAATCAATGTATGGGTCAGCACCTCCATCATTCACATAATTTTTATCTTGTTGCACTTTCAATTTTGATTGCCATCTTCGCGTCCTATACGGCCTTGGATCTCGCCAATAGCGTGAGCAATTCTCGAGGACGTATTCGTTACGTTTGGCTTATTGGTGGCTCACTTGCAATGGGAATTGGTATCTGGAGTATGCATTTTATTGGCATGCTTGCTTTTAAAATACCTGGTCTTGATATTTATTATGATGTTCCTCTTCTCATTCTCTCCATAATAGTTGCTATTCTTGCTTCGGCCTTGGCCCTCAACCTCGTTGCAACACGTGAACCGACAACTCTTGCTTACTTCACTGGAAGTTTGCTTATGGGTAGTGCCATCGCAGGAATGCACTATATCGGTATTGCTTCGATGAAAGTGGCAGCTATCATTCACTGGAATACACTTTTCGTTCTCCTTTCATTACTTATTGCTTTTGCCGCTTCGTTTGGGGCCTTGTTGTTTTCATTTAAATTACGAAATGATTTGAGTGCTAAAGGATTTATTGCTCGTGGATTAGGTGGCCTTCTTATGGGGATTGCCATCTCTGGAATGCACTACACGGCGATGTCAGCGATGCGATTTACTTTTGACAACAAAATCGTCTTAGATGAGCAACAGCTTTTGGCCACTGATGGACTGGCGACTGCAATTATTATCGGTACTCTTGTTGTTTTAGGAATTGCACTTACCGGATCAAATGTTGAACGAGCCCTTTATAGGAAAACATTACTCAATGATACTCTGGAAGATGCCATTCGAGCGCGCGATGAATTTCTCTCTATTGCCTCACATGAATTAAAAACTCCACTTACATCAATTAAGTTACATATAGAATTTATTATTCGGCAGATTGATAAAAACGAATTCGACAAAGACAAAGCTCTCATTCAATTGAAAAAAACTAATAAAAGTCTAAATCGTATCACTAATCTTGTGGATGATATGTTGGATATCGCTCGCATTCGAACAGGAAAATTAAATCTTAATAAGGTTCCATCGGAACTTGATGTCCTCATCGCTGAAGTGATTGAAAGATTCAGACCGCAATTTGAAGTGGCGGGAGTTCATGAATTAACATTTAAACCCGCAAAAGCAATGGGAAACTTCGATGTGTTTAGAGTAGAGCAAGTGATAACTAATCTTCTTAGCAATTCGCTTAAGTATGGAAATAAAAAACCTGTAGAAGTATCGATGAACGTGAACTCTAATCAAGTCATTATAGCTTTTAAAGATTACGGGTTAGGAATTTCTGAGGACAATCAGAAAAAAATTTTCAATCGGTTTGAACGCGGTAGTAGCCCTCATCAAATTGCAGGATTGGGCCTCGGGTTATCCATTGTTGAAGACATCGTTAAAGCACATCTAGGGAAAATTTGGGTAGAAAGTGAAGTCGGGAAGGGCTCCACTTTCTACGTGTCATTTCCATTAACTTAATAGTTCTTCTAATTTATCCAATGATCCATTCCACCCCAAAGTCATGCTTGTACGAGCGCCAGTGAACGTCAGCAACTCTTCTGGAGTTGAGTTTTTATCAATATCAGTTTGGACTTTTACCCGCGTTTGATTATTTTCCTCTGCAGTAAACGTCAGTGATACTTTCATATTGAGTGGCCAAGTGCCGGAAAAAGGAGCGCGAATGACATTTCCTTTTTCATCACTAAAATTTTGTAGATATTGCATGAAATGAGGTTTTTCTATTTTTAGGTATTCGATTTTTCCATACATCTTCATTTGATCATTGCCCATGCAGTAAACAATGCTTCCACCTTCGCGAATATCAACGTGAGTGTTTTTCATTGTCATGCCAATTGGTGGCAACCATTTTTCAAAATGCTCGGCATTGGTCCACATTTCAAAAACTTTTTGGATAGGAGCATTGAATGAACGTTGAAGAATAAAAGGTTCATTTCCTTTTGTTTCTTTTTCTAAGTATTCACTCAATCGATCCCAAGTCGAGTTTCCGCTAGCTTGTTTGATAAATTTTTTCGTTTGTTCTGCTGCTTCTGCTGTGGCAAGGGCCATGGTCATTTCCATTTGTGTTTTATCATCTTTCATAGGAGTGAAAACAACTGTCACCCTAAAAAGCGGACCTCGTTCTTCTAGATCATTTCCACCATGATCGTAAACAAGGCGTGAGTTCTCCACAACTTCATGATACTTTGTGATGTTGTGAAATCTTTCCCCGTTCGGTCCATGCATAATATAATCCCAAGTGCCTCCTGGGCGAAGATCTTTACTGTTTGTTGTTATCGACCAGCCCCGAGGCCCCCACCATTGGGCCGCTTGTTTCGGATCACACCAGGCATCCCAAACCAGTTTGACAGGAGCATCGTAAATGCGAGTAAGATAAATTTCGTTTGGTTTATTTTTTGCGGACATTTTTTTTCCCCTGATTTTTTTTGGCGGTTACTGTTTTTAAATATTCATCGAGTCGATCGAAACTTTCTTCCCAAGATTTACGATATTGTTCCATCCAATCAGTAGCTTCTTTCAATGGTTCTGTATTGAGCTTACAGGATCTAAATTGTGCATCTTTCGTTTTAGTGACGAGGCCTGCGTTCTCTAAAACTTTGAGATGTTTGGTTACTGCGGGGAGACTCATTTCTTTAAGGAATGGTTCGGCAATGTCTGAAACGTTTGACTCGCCCTCGGAGAGTTTAGCGAGGATGGCCCTGCGAGTAGGATCGGCCAAAGCTGAAAAGGTAAGACTTAAATAATCGATTGCGCCCATATTAAACCTATTGGTTAATTAACTAGATGGTTAAATATAGCATTTGCAAAGATCCTGTCAAGCTCAAGAATTCTTATAGTACCAAAGGCCTGAATATTGCTATAATTGCCCTATGTATTCGCGTTCTACATTCTTGACCGATTCGTTTAGTTTAGAAAAAAATGAAGAATTAAAAAAGATTCGAGTCATTACCATTTCAGCGGCCATCAGTTATATGATCTGGTGGTTTCTTATGCGTGCTCTTTCACCAGAGGCATATGATCCTCTTTGGCAGCGTTTATTACTCTCTTCAATATCAGTAATTTTTTTTATAGCATCCTTTGTTTCGAAAAATTTTTTAAAACATACAAAATACGTCTATTTGCTAGCTTGGTTATATTCCTATCATTTGCTTTTTTTATATTGGAAGAACGCTGACAACGCCTTTTATATTATTTGCAATATTATTCAATTTCCCTACATTGTTTTGTCATTTCCCACGCTTCGAATGGCGCAAGTTTACACTTTTGTAAAAGTCTTAGTTGTTATTCTCATTTCTTTTTTTGTTTCCTATCACACAATCACTCCTTGGTTTATCGTGCTCACGTATATCACGACTGGCCACTATTTAATGATTGCGTCTATTAGACACTTTAATGTCATGAATGGATTAAAACGCAGTCATAAAACTTTTGAGCTGACACTTTCAAACATGCATGAGGGTGTCGTTGTTATAGATGATAAAAAAAGGATTGCTTCTTACAATCCAACCGCTGAAATGCTTCTCAATTTTGTAGGAAATCGTGAAATAGGTAAGATTTACGAAGAGACAAATCTTTTCACTCGTACGCGCCAGGAAAATTTATTACCTTATTCAAAAGAGACTCATCCATTAGAATTGGCCTTTAGTCAAAAGAAGGCATTCAAAAATAAAATTATGAGTTTTGGGAATAATGGTGATCACCAACGTTGGCTGCAAGTAAATATTCAGCCGTTGGAGATTGGAGAAACGGAGCATATTCTTGTGACGTTTGCAGATTTCTCACAACTCAAGTTGCAGCAGCAGCGAGAATCGCTTGAACATGCAACACTTGCTATGAGTGGACGATTGTCTTCACTCTTTACAGTATCGAGTGGAATTGCCCACGAAATTAACAATCCTCTGGTCATCATCTCGGCCAATTTGCATTTACTAAAACGCAAAATGGAGCAGAGCTTTCCAGACAATGAAGGTATTAAAGATATATTCGATAAAATCTCTCGTGCAGTAAGGCGAATCACAGGGATCGTCGATGGATTGAAATCACTTTCAAGGTCTGATGAACAAAGTTCTTCTGAAATTGTGAGCGCAAATGAATTGATTCAGAGCACTTTGGAATTGACGAAAGAAACTATTAAACAAAGAAATATTGATCTCATTGTTGAAAATATTCCTGATGTTCATTTTTCGTGTCGACGCTCTCAAATTGTACATGTGCTCTATCACTTGCTTACTAATGCCGCCGATGCAGTTGAAAACAACTCAGAAGAGCAAGGAAAGTGGATTAAGATTGGTTTTGAAGATCTTCCTAAGCACATTTGCTTGAAAGTCAGTGACAATGGGCCAGAACTTTCAGAAGAAGTGAAACTTAGAATGATGGATCCATTTTTTACCACTAAAGAAGTAGGGAAAGGGACGGGACTAGGTCTTTCTATCTCACGTGCTATCGTTGAGGATCACGGCGGTGAGTTGTATCGCGATGACAACTCCAAGCAAACTTGCCTTATCGTCAAATTGAAAAAGTCTTGATACAATACCTGCATGAATAAACCTACATTTACACCTCCTCAGAATGTTCAAGATGTCCTCTCACGCCTACAACGACCAAAAACGATTGTCGTTACAGGTGGTATGCCTTATGCAAACGGTCCTCTTCACCTCGGCCACTTGGCAGGAGCTATGGTTCCACCGGATATCATGGCCCGTTACGCTCGCATGTGGGTAGGAAAAAATAATGTGTTGTTCGTCAGTGGGAACGATGATCATGGATCAACTTCAGAAGTGGCCGCGATTAAAGCAGGAATGCCTGTTCGTGAATTCATTGATCACATTCATGAGAAACAAGTTCAAACGACAACTCGTTATGGAATTTCTTATGATATTTTTTCGGGAACATCGCAACCTGATTGTTATCCGGTTCACAAAGAAACTTGTCAGGACTTCATGACGAGACTTTGGAAAAATAAAATGCTTGAAAAGAAAACAACAAAACAATGGTTCGATCCAAAGATCAGTCGTTTTCTCCAAGATCGAAATGTGACGGGAAAATGTCCGAATCCAAATTGTTCAAATGAATCGGCCTACAGTGATGTGTGTGAAGTGTGTAATACAAATTACGATCCTTCACAGCTCATTAACCCTCGCTCTTCACTTTCAGACGCCACTCCTGAGTTGAGAGACACAAATCACTTGTGGCTCGATATGTGGAAAGTTTCTGATCAACTTACTTCGTTCATTAAAACAAAACAAAATAAATGGCGTAAAGGCGTTTTCAATGAAGTGTTTGAAACAGTTCAACCAGCACTTCAATTCGATAACACTCATGAGCCTACTTTTAAAGAAATGCGATCAATTCTTCCAAAACATAAATCGCGATACGCTCCTGGAAAAAAAGTTGTCGTGCAATTTGAAAATCTTGCAGACTACGCTACAGGAAAAAAGGCGATGGAAGAAAAAGGAATCGCTTGTGAAGCACTCGATGGTTGGGCCCACCGTTCAATCACTCGTGATGTGACGTGGGGAATTCCTGTTCCGGAAGGAATTGATCCAGAGATGAAAGGCAAAACACTATATGTCTGGCCAGATTCATTGATTGCTCCAATTTCATTTACAAAAGTTGCCCTGGCAAAACAAGGTCGCGACTCAAAAGAGTGGGAGCGTTTTTGGAAAGATCCTGAAGCTCGCATTTTTCAATTCCTGGGACAAGATAACGTTTATTTCTACGTGCTCATGCAAGGAGCGATGTGGATTGGTGTGCGTGGTTCAGACACCGCTGATTACACTATGACTGATGTTTATTCAGTTTTCCATCTCATGGTAAATGGAGAAAAAATGTCTAAGTCGCGCGGAAACTTTTACAGCGCCGACGAACTTACAAACGAAATGGGTTATCACCCGGATCAAGTGAGATACTTCCTTTCAACTCTCAGTCTTGCTGAAAAACAATCAAACTTTGATTTCGAAACCTTTAACGAACGAAATAAATTTCTCGCGGGTCCTCTAAACGCGGCCATCGAAAAACCAATTGCAGCGGCCAATTCAAAATTTGGCGGCGTTGTTCCCGACGGGAAACTATTAGAGAAGGCCGAAAAAGAAACGATGAAGATCGTGCAAATGTATGTGAAGAATATGGAAAAAGCAGATCACATTACCCTTCTCGGACAAATCGAAAACTACGCGCGCTTAATTAACAGCTTCTTCGTGCAATACAAACCGCATGATGATCGTCACGATGAAACAGAAAGAAAAGATGCACTATATACATCGTTTTACATCCTCAAAAATCTCATGATTATGCTCCACCCGTTTGTTCCTCAGACCATGGAGAAAGTGCGCTTATCGCTTAATCTTCCGGAGTCTGTGTTCTCGCTTAATGAACTTGGAATTGCGATTCCAGCGGGCCATAAGATAGGTGAGAAGGGAGTTTATTTCCCGGCGGTTGAGGGTGCTCACGCGGAGTAAGAAAAAAGACAGGTGCCCGCTCGGAGGCAGGCACCGATAAGACTAGATCGCGAGAT
>CAMLRB010000048.1 GCA_946482295.1 uncultured Bacteriovorax sp.
AAGTGCAAGCGGCTCTTTGAATGTTAAAAAGCTAAAATAAGGGCCGTCTAAACATAGTCTCAGGCCAAAAGGCGAGACTAAGAGTATAGTAGTTGAATGAAAAGACTTTTCAATGCCGATATGAATTCATTAATACTAAGGGCCGCGGGCCTTATTCATCTTGTTTATGGTCTTTTTGTTGTGTTCTTTCCCCAAGCTTTTTTCACTCTCATTGACGTTCAAAACGTCCACTATCCTCAGGTTTGGCAATGCGTTGGGCTGGTTTACATTGCTTTTTCAGTCGGCTTTTTAATTGCGAGCTTTGATTCGGCCAAACATTGGTTGATTGTTTTAGTGGGCCTTGTTCTTAAGATCCTCATGACTCTTGGATTTGTTGTCCTTTTTCTTGATGGTCGTTTCCCTCTCTATTTAGGGTCACTGCTTTTTCTCACTGACATTTTTTGGATTATCCCATTCTATTTTGTTTTAGAAGCGGCCTATGATCATCACACTTACGAAGAAAGTTCGCCAAAAAAATTTCACGATCTCATTCGATATGTAAGAACTAATCAGGGTGAGACTCTTTTTGATCTTTCAAAAAAAGAGCGGCTTCTGCTCGTTTTCATTCGCCAATTTGGTTGTATTTTTTGTCGTGAAAATATGGCCGAATTAGCTAAACTTTCTAAACTTAAAGAGAAGAAGAAGTTAAAACTGGTTTTCGTTCACATGAGTGATCCAACTTTTGCAGACGAATTTTTTAATAACTATTTTGAAGGTCAGCAAATTACCCATATTTCTGATCCAGGAAGAGTTCTTTATAAATCTCTCGATTTGAAACGGGGAAGTTTTTTCCAACTTTTTGGGCCTATGACTTGGTTGAGAGGAGCTTGGATCATCATTACAAAGCGTATTTTCCAGGGCGAAACTGAGGGCGATCCTCTGCAACTCGGTGGAATTTTTGTCATGGAGGATGGCCAGATTACCTATGAGCAAAAAACCACTAAGGCCAGCAATCTCTTTGAACTCTCTTCTATACCGGAATAGTATTCCAGAGTGAAAACTAGTGATATAATTTCCTCTAGAAGACTTTCTTTCTTCTAGAGGAGTCCACCTTACATGTGCGGTTTTATTTTTGTTGAAGGCCTGCTTCAGTCCGATGAACTTTCATCAACACTTGCTAAATCTTTGAAGGATTCATTGGTTCATCGAGGACCTGATGATCACAAAATGGTGTGGTTCGAGCGAGGATTTTTTGGTTTTCACCGCTTGGCCATTATGGATCTTTCACCCTTAGGGGCCCAGCCCTTTTCAAATCCTGATAACGACTATCTCGTTTGTAATGGCGAAATTTATAATTACCCAGCTCTTAAAAAAGATATTGAAGAAACTACTCACTACAGATTCATCTCTCATTCAGATTGTGAAGTTCTATTGCCTCTCTATAAAAGAGATGGGATTCTAAAAATGGTGAAGGCGCTAGATGCGGAATTTGCTTTCGTTATTTGGGATCATACAACAAAAAAAATTCTGGCGGCCCGTGATCCAATGGGGATTCGTCCACTTTTTTACGGGAAAACGACTAAATTAAAAAAGAGAGATGGATGGGCCTTTGCTTCGGAAGCAAAAGCACTTCACGATGTCTGTGATGAGATTGTTCCTTTTCCTCCAGGACATTATTTTGATGGAGAGAAATTTATTTGTTATCTCGATCTTTCAATGCACTCTTCATTTCACACATTTTCTCGAGAAGAAATTTTAAAAGGCATTAATTCTCGTCTTAAATCGGCCGTAGATAAACGATTACAGTCAGACGCTGAAATTGGATTTCTTCTTTCTGGTGGGCTTGATTCTTCACTCGTCTGTGCGATTGCCCAAAAACTCAATCCGGGAAAACCGATCCGCACATTTTCAGTAGGAATGACAGACGATGCGATTGACTCTAAATATGCGGAAGAGGTTGCGACCTACATAGGTGCTCACCACACAAATGTTACGATGACTTTAGAAGAAGTCCTGAGTGCCCTCAAAAAAGTCATTTATCATTTAGAGACCTGGGACATTACAACTGTAAGGGCCTCTGTCGGAATGTACCTTGTCTGCCAATACATTCACCAAAAAACAAAAATCAAAGTTCTGCTCACTGGCGAAGTGAGTGATGAGCTTTTCGGATACAAATATACGGACTTTGCCCCGTCACCGGAAGAATTCCAAAAGGAAGCAGCAAAAAGAATTAAAGAGCTTTATCTCTATGATGTCCTTAGGGCCGATCGCTGTCTTTCTGCGCATTCTCTCGAGGCCCGTGTTCCTTTTTCAGATCAAGACTTCGTTCAGTTTGTCATGAACATTCATCCCGATTTAAAAATGAATACAACGGGTGTGGGGAAATATCTTTTACGTGAGGCCTTTAAACACGAGGCGCTTTTACCTGAGTCGATTTTGTGGCGGGAGAAAGCGGCCTTTTCAGATGCTGTCGGGCATTCCATGGTTGATGAGCTAAAAGCGCACGCTGAAAAAACTTATACGGATGCAGATCTTCAAACAGCTTCAAAAAAATATCCGTACAAAACGCCGTTCACGAAAGAATCGCTTCTCTATAGAGACATCTTTGAAAGTTTTTATCCCAATCGGGCGAAACTTATACCTGATTACTGGATGCCTAATAAAGAGTGGGAAAATTGCCAGGTTTCAGACCCAAGTGCACGCGTTCTTCCCAATTATGGGGCCAGTGGAAAATGAGTTCAGAGGCCTTTTACAAGATTTGTTTTCAGAATGAACATTTCATCATAGTCGACAAAGAGGCCCAAGTATTGAGTGTGCCTTCACGCGACCGTGATGATGAGCGCCCCATTTTGGGCAAAATTCTCGAAGCAGATTTGAAAACTCAAATTTATCCAGTTCATCGTCTGGACTTTGAAGTCAGCGGTTTGATCATGTTTGCTCTCACACCAGCCGCTCAAAAAGCGGGGAACGCTTGGTTTGAAAAAAAGGAAGTCCATAAAACTTATAGTGCCCTTTCATCGTCTGCTGAAAAAAGACCTCATTCTTTCAAAAAAGGTGAAAAACTCACTTGGAAGTGTAAACTCCTGCGAGGTAAAAAACGCGCTTATGAATCCCCTCATGGAAAAGACTCCCTCACTGAAGCACTTTTGGTTGATGAAAAAAATGGAATTTTAAAGTGGGAGCTTTCTCCAATAACCGGACGTTCACATCAACTTCGCTATGAACTTTTTCGTCACGATCAACCCATCCTGCATGATTTGCTCTATGGTGCAACACCTGAATCTTCGACACAATATCCTGGTCGAGGAATTGCCCTGCGATCTTTTCGCATAGATTTTTCTCGAGCGCCGAAAGCGAGAGAATTTCTTCTTCCAGAAAAAATTGAAATAGAAACTTTCAATTTGCTGTAAAAAAAATTCGCTGAAAAAATTTGCCGAAGCGTCTTCGAAATCTTTATACTGAAAATATATTTTTCTTTTTTTACTATGAGGGTGAAAAAATGGTCGTCTCTAAAATTAAATTTGCAGTTTCTATCCTTGCTTTATCTCTAAGTGCAACGAGTTTTGCTAATACAGAAGGCTCACTCAAGGCCCAAATGGTGAATCTCAATCTTCATATCAAATCTAGAAATACAAATTCAAAATCAACACTCGCTATGCCGTTTTACCAAACTGCTGAGCTTGAAAGAAAAATAGATAATAAGAATGTTCTTATTGAACTCAATCCAAAATTGGGTAAAAAAGATGGCGAAGTGGCCATTGATCTGAAGTTTTACAAAGCGTCTGGTTCAAAAGCTTTCTACAAGAAAGAAATCATTGCTAAGTTAAACCAGGAATCGAAAATTTCATTCCGCGGTACAACTGTCAGAGTGACGCCCGTTCTTAACTAAGAATTTATTGTAATGCTTTATAGGCCTGATAGATCAGCGGGATCATCTCAATAGAGATGAGAATAATGATTGTCAGTTCTAAAAGATGACTTCGCTTGGAATTAATGTTGTCCAGAAGAAGTTTGCAAAGCTCGGCCAGGTTGTCGAGCTTGTTATCAATTGAACTCTGCCAATCCGTAAATCTGAATTTCGTCGAAGCTGTTCTAAAGACTGTTGAATGGTAAACATCACCAATGGCCTTGAGTGAGTTTTCAACTGATTCTACAATTTCTGCAATTTCAATATAACGTTGACCAGCTTCGAGAGCGAGTTCCGTGTATTTAGAAGAAAAAATGCTTATATCTTTGAGTTCAACGGCCGAATAAATTTCATTCAATTTTTTATCGAGCAAATCATCGTAGTAGCGCATTTCGAGCAGCTGGTTGAGTGCGAACTCGATAACATCTGGAACATCCATTGAGCCGGAAGGTTCAATGATAAAGGCCGAGTTCCAATCAATCAGGGCCATGTCAGTTCTGTAATATTGAAGCTTGCTGGAATAAATTCTTTCCGAAACTTGTGAAGAGAGCATCCCTTTTTCTTCGTTTAAAACAAGCGAAGCAATGTCTTCATCGTAGAGAATATTAAAAGCATCTTCATAGTCTTTTTCAAAACTTTCGATGAAGTAGAGAATGTAGTCTTCATTTACTTCCCACTCATTACTTTTTGCCATGGAAGGAAGAATCTGTTGGGTAAGTTCGCGTGCTTTTAAACGAGCGTAAATTTCCAGCTCTTCATAATTTTGAATTTTATCAGCGATGACGCTCAACTGCTCAATAGTCGTTCCTTTGGGAATGACCATCTCGAATGTGAGAGAAAGTGTACCAAAATCCCAAAGCTTTCCGGATATGTCGAAAGTATATTCATCACCACCAGAGCGATAAGTGAAATTTCCCAGAGCGATGGAGAGTGGGTCATTGGAAACAATGACGGCCTGACGGTTAATATTTTTCAGGCGAAATTTCGAGCGGGTAGTGGCCTGCTCAATGATCTTCTCGGCCTTTTCAAGATCGATTTCCTCCCCAATGTCATAGACGCGGTAGAGCAGGATTCGACCCTTATTTATTGAATTTTTTGGTGTTAACTTCTCCATATAAAGTATTCTACCATAGTGGAGCAAACTATATGAAATCTTGCTTAAAATTAGGCAATTTTCATGCTAAAAGGTCATCTGACTAAAACACTCCGAATAGGCCTGGAAGCAAATGATCACAAAGAGAATCGACGCCCTTGTTAAAGACTTTACCCAATTTAAAGATTGGGAAGACCGCTACCGCCATCTTATTGATCTGGGAAAGAAACTTCCCGCGATGAATGAAGCTGAAAAAACAGAAAGCAACAAAGTAAAAGGATGTCAGTCACAAGTGTGGCTTTCAGCTAAACTTGAAAATGGAAAAATCTTTTTTGAAGCCGATAGTGATGCTTCAATTGTTAAAGGAATTGTTGCTTTATTGGTCGAAGTTTATTCTGGTTCAACGCCGGATGAAATCCTCATGACAAAACCTACATTCCTCGAAGATCTTGGACTTCGTGAACATCTTTCTATGAGTCGTGCCAATGGACTGAACTCGATGATGAAACAAATTTCTTTTTATGCAATGGCCTTCAAGGCCAAGATGCAAATGGGACAAGCTTAAGGATATAATCATGTTGAATATTTCAAGACCGCGCAGAAACAGAAAAAATGAGGCCATTAGAAAACTCGTTCGTGAAACACATCTTTCGCCAAACGATCTCATTGCACCTCTTTTTGTCAAAGAAGGACAAAATGTTCGTGAACCAATTACTTCTATGCCGGGCATCTCACGCCTTTCAGTCGATCAACTCGTAGTTGAATGTAAAGAGCTCTACAGCTTGGGAATTCCATGCGTGTCTCTTTTTCCCGCGATCAATGATTCGCTAAAAAACGAAAGGGCCTCTGAAGCTTATAACCCAAACGGACTTTATCAAAATGCCATCAAGGCCGTTAAAGATGCTTGTCCTGATTTATTAGTTATGACAGATGTTGCTCTTGATCCTTACTCATCAGATGGGCACGACGGATTAGTCGATCCTAAAACTGGCGAAATTCTCAATGATCAAACGTTGGAAGTTCTCGCAAAAATGTCTCTTGTTCAAGTGAAGTCGGGCTCTGATATCTTAGGACCGTCTGACATGATGGATGGACGTGTGGGTTTCATTCGCGACGCTCTTGATGAAGAAAATTTCTATAATGCCGTCATCATGTCTTATGCCGCTAAATACGCTTCTGCGTTTTATGGACCATTCAGAGATGCACTTAATTCCGCTCCTAAAAAAGGCGATAAAAAAACGTATCAGATGGATTATGCCAACGTTCGCGAGGCCCTTCGTGAAGCCTACCTGGATGAATCAGAAGGTGCTGACATTCTCATGGTGAAGCCAGGACTGCCTTATCTCGACGTGATCAAAACTCTTCGTGACAACACGACTCTTCCAATCGCTGCTTACAATGTGAGCGGAGAGTATGCCATGGTGAAGGCCGCTGCAGAAAAAGGCTGGGTTGATGGTGAAAAAGTCATGATCGAAATGCTTTGGAGTTTCAAGCGCGCGGGGACGGATATGATCCTAAGCTATTTTGCCAAGGAAGCCGCCCAAGTCTTGAACCGTTAAAATTTAGGCAGCTTCGTAATACGCATAACTTTTTCGTAAGTCTCAAGGTGATGATCTTTGAGCTTACGTGATTGCATACATTCTTTCTTTGGATTGTAGATAAAGTCATCCGCTCCTTGAACGAGAATCCCTTCTACTTTACCCGTATTGGCATTAAAGACAGGTGAGCCAGAGTTTCCACTATAAGCATCTAAATTGGCCGTAAAATAATGATTGCGTAACCACAGTGAACGTAGCGGATTTTCGCGTTCAATATCATTCATGCGCGAGACAACTCCACCATCGGTTGCTTTCATAGGAAGACCGAGTGGGTGACCAAGAACGACAAGCGGAGTTCCTAAATTTATACGTCCAAATTTTCTTGTCTTAAGTGGTTTTGCATTCACAACGGCCCGATCAAGTTCAATGACGGCGTAGTCGCTCACTTCTAGTTTGTCGTAAACGTTTTTTTGGTGAACAACTTTTTTACAGCTATAAACCTGATTGATGTTGAATTCTTTTGAATCAGTTGTGAAACCAAAAACCCATTTGTTGTTTTCACAATCTTTTTCTGTCGTCATACAGTGACCAGCGGTCACCAGAGTTTTTGGACCAACTAAAAAACCCGAACATGTTCCCAATGAAACTTGGTCGATAAAGCGTTCATCTTTACAAAGCTGAGGCATTGATCTTTCGAGTGTTACGAGAGGAAAGAGAATTTTTGTTTCATCAGTACGATCAACTGTGAGTCTTCTTTTTGAAACACGAACAGCAACAGATTTTGAAAATTCGATGAAACGATCATCGTTGTAATTTTGAATCTCAACACGATCATCATCACCATAGATGAGATCCGTTTGATTTTCTAAATCAATCTGAGCTTGAAGTTTAGTTGTAAATGTTAAAAAAAGTGCAAAAGCACCCAATGACCAAAGTATTGATCGCCCCATAGTAAATGCCCCCCAAGGCATACGAAATCCTACTGGTGTAAATATGGCCCCGGAAAAACGATGGCAAGAGACTCTGTAATCTCTATAGGCAAAAAAAAAGGGCGCTGGAAGCGCCCTTTATTATTAGAACCAGAATGAAATGGTAGAAGCTAGCTTGAAAGCTTCCGAGTTTGCGTTGTACACGCCACGGATAAAAGAGAGCCCTTTTACGCCGTCTTTTTCGGCCAATTTACGTTCGTAAAGTCCACCCACTGTGAACTGTGCCGATTTGCTCAATTTATATTTAACGGCCCCTTCAACCTTTCCAGTGAATGTCTCGACAAGGGATCCACTACGAGCGGCCTGATCAGAAGTAGGAACATATGTTGTTCCGTTTTCTGTGAAAGTCACATATCTGTGTGCGCGGTCTTCAACGTATACCCCTTCGAGGTTACCAACAAGTGAATATTTTTCATCGAGGTAGTACTCAGCACCAAGTTGCATGAAGTATTCTTTTTTCTTTTTTGTTGCATACGATTCGTAAGGAAGTTTTTCTGTTACACCGTAAAGAGCTTCAAACCACATCTCCATGGCCGCTGTTTCGTAGTTTGCACCAAGATCGATTGCGTACGTTGGTTTGTCGGCGAATTCATTTTTATAGAAGAGTTGTCCAAATGAAAATTTCCAGTCTTCTTTAGCGAAAAGTTCAAGACGGTTTGCAAAACCTAATTGTTTGCTTGTATTGAAAGCTGTGACTTGTTCAACTTTGTAACCAGTGATTTGACGATTTGCCCCTGATCCCGTTGTTACGTATTGAAGTTTTTGATTTTGATTATAATCAAATTCATCTGATTCTCCCCAAAATGTAAATTGGTTGATGAATCCTTGAGAGCGTCCTCCGTAAGAAACAGCTGCGAAGGCCTTGCGGCTTACTTTTCTGAAAGAGTTTTCAGCTCCGATAACTGAACCGCCATCTTGGTAAGAGTTTTCGATTGCTCCCCAATGAAGGTTTTGGAAACGAACAACACCTTTACCAAGTGAGATTCTCCAATTTTTGAATCCGCGGTATGTGGCATAAGCTTCTTCGAAAATATTGTTTTCTTTTTCAAGTTTTCCATCAAGGTCAAGCTTGATAGAAGCAGTCATGTCGTCTTGTTCTGCGAATACTTTTAGATCGAGAACGCCAATACCAATAACGGCACTGCCAGTTTCGCGATGAATTTTTTCGTAGTTGAGCATATCGAGGGCAATAAAGCCTCTGAGAGAAGTCTCAAGGGCGAGTGCTTGCGAGAGCGGGAACATTGACACGAGGAAAAGTGTAAAAAGAAACTTTTTCATTAGACCCCCAAAACATGAATGTATGTGGGGGTTCTAATATCATTAGAGTTATTCTTTTTCTATACATCTTTCAACAGAATCAAAATAAGAATGGTACTCACCCTTAACATGTTCCGCACAATCGGTACTTGCGACTTCTCTTCCTGGAACTGGTTGGTGTGAACATGACACCAGAGCTGTCGTAAATGTAAGGATTAGAGCTAAATTGATGACAGATTTCTTCATAAAATCCTCCTGCCCTTATTTTACTCCCAAAGCCTATTCTGGGAAAGCGACATAAAATTGCCGAGCACAGTGATTTTGTCTGTTAGGTGACTGAAAAACTCGAACAAGTTAACCCATGAAATTCCAAAGGCCTATGACTGGCGATTTTTAAAAGGGCGGGACGAAGTGACTCGTGTTCAAAACAAGATGATATAATGATTCGCTTTTCTGGATGGGCATGCATGCATTTTATGAGTTGTGAGAAACCAAAAAGACCAGGTTTTAAGACGACGGTACTAAGATCAAATAATTTTTCATTAGCGTGATTTATAAGCGAATGGGCCGATTCATCATAGGCCAGTGGAAGCTGCCATTCTTTGAAGATATAAGATTGTTCAGCAAAAATTTTAAGCGGCTCTTCAAAATAATCCAGATGCGTGCGAAGAGTGGGACAAAGCTTTTCGGCCTTTTTCCACCACTTTAAAAAATCTTCTGTTTCAAACTGGCGATTGCCATCTAAACGAAAATGAATGCGGGGATTTTTAGTGATCAATTCTGCTAGTAACACAAATTTTTCATCAGAATCACCTGGAGAAATTTTTATCTTTAAACAGCTTGATTGAGAGTAGTCTCCACCTTTTTGATATAGCTCGTTTTGTTTGATCTCTGGATTCATCCATTCATTTTTTTTTTGTAAATAAAGATAGAGAGCAGATTCAATGAGAAAAAGACTTTCAGGATGATGATAAGAGAGCGCACGAGGTTCAACAGTATTAAATCCGAGATGATCAAACCTAATATCACTCAAACGAAGTCGATTCGTCTGAAAAAATGATTTGAGCTGATGCCCCATCTCTAGAAGTGAGAGTTGATGAAGGCCAGGAAGTGAAAAGGCGCTAAAAGAAAAAGTTAAACCTTGCTCATCATTGAAGGAGAAAGTGAAGTTTTCAATCATTGAAACCATTTTTCCTCTCACCGGCAAAGGTGAAGAAAAATGTGAATGATATTTTTCTATTTCAACATGAAGTTTATTCATCAATAAAACTGTTTCATCATATAAAGCCCGACCGAAATGAGAAGGCAGTAGAGAAGATTATACTGGGCCGTTCTTGCAAGAGATGCGTTGAGTTTTGAATCGATTGTTCCGCGGAAGATTGCCATCCATGTTTGAAAAAAGAAAAGTGGAAGGAGGGCAACTGGCCAGATCCATTTGAGTTTAAAAATGATGGCCGCAAGAACAACAGAAAAAGCACTCATGACAATTGTCCATAGACAAAGACCACGTTGAAATTTTTCACCCCACCTTACAGCGAGTGTTCTTTTTTCAGCTTCTTCGTCAGTTTTAATGTCGCGAAGATTGTTGATTCCGAGAATGCACGCAGAAATAAATCCGGGTCCAGTGGCCAGTAAAACTCCTAACGCCGAAAAACTTTTCGTCTGTAAATATTGCGTTCCTGTGACTGCAATCAAACCAAAAAAAACAAAGGCCGCAAGTTCACCTAGGCCATTCGTAGAGAGAGGATATGGACCTCCAGTGTATCCATAGGCAAAATAGAGGCTGAGTAGTCCAAAAATCATAATGACGGGCCCGCCAAGCCACATGAGATAAATTCCAAGCACAAACGCCAAAAAGAGAGTACTGGCGAGTGCGCGTTTCATCGCATCTGCACTAATGAGTCCAGAACTTGTCACACGCACAGGTCCAAGCCTATCAACGGTGTCGACTCCTTTTGCGAAATCGAGATAATCGTTAGCGAGATTTGAGGCCACTTGTAAAAGAAGAGCACACACTAAAGTGAGGGCAAATATGACAAGATTGAATTTTGTTGTTTCATAATAGGCAATCGTCGTTCCTAAAATGACCGGAGCAATAGAAGCAAAAAGTGTTTTAGGCCTAATGGCCAGGAGCCAGTTTTTCATTATTTTATCGTCTTAAGTTGATCATAAACTTTTTTGTTTGTTTCATGATCGATAATTATTTCTAGGACACAACTCTTATCTGAATCATTCATTTTTTTAAGTTCCGATTCTAATTCTTGTCTATTCGTCGCTCGCATATAGTTAATGCCAAAGGCTTCAGTGATCGCTTTGAACTGCATTCCATGTGGCGATGTAATGATGTCCACAACATCTTTTTCTCTTTCAATCGGAAGGAGAGTAAAAATGCCTCCGCCATCGTTGTTGACAACAATAACTTTAAGTGGAGTTTTCAAATCGCGCATGAAATAAAGCGAATTCAGATCGTGAAAGAGAGCAACGTCACCTAAAATGCAAGTCATTTCCTGCTTTGATCCATCGACAAAACCTGCAGCTGAAGCAATGAAACCTTCGATCCCGCTTGCACCTCTATTTGTCGCGACAGTGATGTCTTTTTTGTTTTGAAATGAAAAGTAGGCATCAAATGAACGCACAACTGTGCTGTTTCCAATATAGAGAAAACTCTTATCTTTAGATTGATCAATGATCATTTTACTAATAACAGGATAAGATAGTGGGGCCTCATCAATGTATTTGATTTTGGCCTCAGCAAATGTCGAGAGATTCAAGTTGAGTGGACGTGACTCTCTTTTTTTCTCCGATAGAATATTTTGAAGCGCGTTTAACGTTGAGTTGATTGGAGAATTTAAACGGATTTTTGTATGATGAGAAGGATCTTCTTTTTCTTTGTTCAAGCTCAATGTTATGAGATTGATGCCTGGAACTTTTTTAAGGAAAGAATAATAGTGTTTGCTCGTTAATCGACCACCGACATGGAAGACTGTGTCCGGTGGATTAGTGATTAATTCTGATTGCACTTCTGGGTGATCAAATGTGGGAAGTGCACCATCTTTCAAATTGACTGAGTATTTGAGAGAGCTTGAAACATCAAAAAAAGTTGTCCATCCTAACGTCTTCACAAACGCCATTACTTCGGCCGTTGATTCATAAGGGTTCAAACTACCGATGACTAAAAGTCCTCGCTTACTTTGAGCGAGAATGTCGGCCACAGAAGTGAGCGATGCTTTTGAAGGGGCCGTTTCTAAATGAACATAGTGAGTGCTTGGACCCTCGCGTTTTATTTGTTCACGCGCCAGTTCGATGTAGCTTGGAGACATGGGAACGATCGTATCTTCTAGCGGTTCACGAAAGGCACAGTTCATGTGCACGGGACCTTTTTGCGGAAAGAGAGATTTGTGAATGAGGTTTGATAAACTTGACGTGAGAACGAGGGGAGATATTTCTTCCGTCGGTGAACCCAGTCCCATCTCACCTTGAACATAATCACCAAAAAATTTAATCTGATCGATTGTTTGATTATCATCACAGAAAGTCAGCTCACTCGGACGATCGGCCGAAATAGCAATGAGAGGCAAATTGGATTTTTTTGCTTCTACAATCGCAGGCATGTAATTGGCCATGGCACTTCCTGAAGTACAGATAAGCACGGCCGGTTTTCCTGTTGCTTTGGTGTATCCTAAAGCGCGATAGGCAGCTGCTCTCTCATCCATACAGACAAAAAGAGCGAGGTCCAAATTGAATTTTTTATTGTGAGTGAGGGCCGCGATGAGAGGAGCATTCCTCATTCCCGGAGAGAGATAAAAATGAGTGATGTCATTTTTTAGAAACTCATCAATAATTAAACTCGACCACAGTCGATTAATATTTTGAGTGAGCAGCATTTCGTTTTTCATACTTTTAATTCCCGTTAAATTCCTGTCTGGTTGATGACTTTGAGAAACGGACGCATTTTTAATCCTGTCTCGTTCCATTCATCTTCCGCAATGGATCCGGCCGTAATGCCTGCACCTCCGTACACGGTCATGACGTTATCACAAATATACGCTGAGCGAATGCCTACAGCGCATTCACTAAAGTTTGGACTTAACACTCCAAAAGGAGCGGCATAGAGGCCACGTTTACTTTTTTCAATTTTTAAGATTTCTTCTCGTGCTTTTTCCCGGGGAGTTCCCCCTACGGCCGGCGTTGGATGCATTGATTGCAAGACATGAAGAGCATCAAAAGATGGTTTTAATGTTCCTTCCAAATCTTTTTGACGATGGAAGATGTAGGGTAGTTTCATAACTTGCAATCCCGATACACGAACATTCTCACATAAAATTTCGAGAACCTTTTCAATCTCTGTGGTGACTGAAGATTGTTCATGGACGAGTTTATCTGAGCGAATGAGCTCTTGCATAAGGGCATCGTCTTCTGCGGCATCTTTGCCTCGAGGAGAACTTCCTGCAAGTGAGAGTGTTTGAAGGGAGCGATCTTTTAAACTAAAAAGTTTTTCAGGAGTGAAACTCATGTAAGCTTCACCTAATTTTTTTTGAACAAAATAAGAAAAATGCGAGCTATCAAGATTGGCCTCATAGAGATCAGAAAAAAGTTTCAGAAGATCCATTTCATCTTCATAGGAAAATATTTTTTTGCGTGAAAGAACTATTTTTTCACAGATATTTTGCTTAAAGCATTCGTGGGCCTCACGAATCATCGCCGTCCATTCATCATGTTCGGGGCTTTCTTCGTAAGTCTTCCATGGAGCAAGAAATGATTCCCAAACATTGGGACTTAATAAATTAGCACTTGGAGAAAAGGATTGTTCCGCATAATGGGGGAAAATCCATAATGTCACTTTTCCCTTTTTTTCCCAGAAGAGCCATTCTGGAAGAATATAATCGTATTGATCGGCATTTCCTTCAAATTGACCTTGAACGAAGAGCGCGCCGATAGATTCAGGATTGTTGATGAACGTGCGTGCTTCATCAAATGAAAACTTTTTACTAAGACCTAGTCCTAACCATTTTTCCTGGTGATCTTTAGACTCAAAGTAATGAATGTGATCGCAAGCACTGTGGCGGAGAAGCTGGATGAGGTCCAACATTTCATAGTGTTTAACTAAAGGGCGCAAATGAAGGAGCGACGATTCAATTATTTGTGAATCTATGTGCTTCAGTTCCTCTGTTAAGAAACGTGAAAGCTCCATGGGTCTTAGACCTCGGCCTTTTTATCACCAACGTCTCCAATGTAGAGAGTGGCGATACCGAAGGTAAGTGGAATCATTTTCAAATTTTTAAAACCTGCGTTTTTCATCAATTGTAAAAATGCATCTCCATAAGGAAAGTCTTCTACGCTTTTATTTAAATACGTATAGGCGTCTTTATGTTTTGAAACCAGGTTGCCAATGAAAGGCAAGAGGTGACGGAAGTAAAAAAAATAGATGTTGCGGACGAAGAAATTTTTTGGAATTGAAAATTCCATAATCATGAGTCGCCCATCTTTTTTTAGAACGCGGTGAATGTCATGAAGTGATTTTTGGGGATCAGAAAAATTTCTAATACCAAAAGAGATCGTCGTCAGGTCAAAGGCATTATCAGCAGACGGAATATTCACTCCATCCCCCAGCATAAGAAAAATCTTTTTATCGAGACCTTTTTTCTTTACTTTAATTTTTCCGAGATCGACCATTCCTTTGGAAAGATCAATTCCTGTCACTTTTTTAATGCGCGCATCTTTCACAAGCGTGAGGGCCACATCACCTGTACCTGTTGCTAAATCCAGAGCATTGATCGACTCTTTACTTGGTAAGTGTTTGAGTAGTTTGTTGCGCCAATAGATATCAATACCCATTGAAAGGGTGTGATTTAATACATCGTATGTTGAAGCGATCTCATCGAAGATTTTATAGGAATCTTTTTTGCGCTCGCGAATCTCGTTCGTCATGGTCATAGGTCCTCTTTTTTTGTACACTCTTTTTACCTTAAACATCATAGACATAGCAAGATTTGGATTTACTTTAATCGCCTCCTTTGTTACGTTTCGTGATATCGATATTAGCTCTAGAATTGTAAGGTTTTCATGATTTCCGATTTTCTCGAATCAATGCCTCAAGAACCATTGCTTAGATCCAAAAATTTGGATCTGAAAATTCGTTCCGTAAATGCAAAAGAAAATATCGATCAAGTGCTTGCTAAAACAGTTCTTCGAGGGGGAAAACGCCTCCGACCGCTGCTAACTTATCTCATGGCGAATTATTTAAAGGCCGATTTTAATCTCGTTGATCCGTTCGCTCGTGCCTCCGAACTCGTTCATGCTGCTTCACTTTCACATGATGATGTTATTGATAACGCAACTCTCAGAAGAGGAACGCCTTCGATAAATATTGTTGCGTCAAATAAAAAGGCCGTACTCGCCGGAGATTATTTACTTTCATCGGTGATAGTTGATCTGACGTCTACAGGACATTTGGAACTTGTTCGTGAAATGTCCCTCGTCATTAAAGATCTCTCTGAAGGTGAGTGGCTCCAACTTGATCTCATTGAAGATAGAAAATACTCGCGTGAACTTATCCGCGAAGTCGCTATGAAAAAAACGTCCTCAGTCATGAGTTATTGTGTTGTCGCTCCTGCGATGATCAACAATGAGCCACGTGAGGCCATTGAACTCTGTCGTGAGTTCGGTCTTCGTTTGGGACTCGCATTCCAATTGATTGACGATACTCTTGATTACTCGGAAAATTCACAAAAAGATCAAGACCTCGATCTACAAAACGGGATCGTCAATGCCGTTGTGTATGAAATGCTTGATGAGAAAAAAGATTTAAAAGAGCGCTTTTTAAAAGGCGAAAATCTCTATGACTTGGTTAAAGGCCTTTCATTCGATTCATATGTTGAAAAGGTAACAACTGAGGCCCACGGTCATCTTGAGGCCGCGAAAGCGTCATTAGATCGTTTAAACGAGATGATGAAGAATGGGGAACTTAAAGCTTCTGCTTATTATAAAAATCATACGGAAGAGTGGGCAAAAAACAGCGAAGCGCTGGAACTTATTCTTGCTTACATGGTTCTACGAAAACATTAAATACAAAAAAAAAGGCCCGTTTAAAACGGGCCTTTTTTATTCACTAGTTTTTTTGGCCTAGTTAACTCTACAGAATTGTCTTCCGCGAAGGTCTCTTGAACATTGATTCAAGGCCTGGCGGCAAGCTTCACCACGCACGTCTGAATGAACAGGTCCTGTCCAAGTCGCGTAGTAATTTTCGATGTTGATTCCTTGTGGATCAAAACGAGTTGCTGTACAGCTCTCTGTTTTTTGTCTTGGTGGAATTGGACCAGGGCCTGGACCTGGACGATTTCCACGAGTCACACATCTCCATCCACGAGTATCGTGACGGTTTAGTTCATAACGGCAGAATTCATCTGATTGAGCGCAAGCTTCGTAAGATGTTCTTCCTTCGCCTCTGAAGCTTCTAACGGTTGATCCGTAATAATCAACGAGATCTGTTGTACAGATTTCAAGACGTGGATTTGGGTATGATGGTTCCCATTTTTCTTCACAGAAAGCATCGTAGTATCTTCCGTATCTTTGTCCGAGAGCAAGTGCATCTGAACAAGCGTAAGAAGCGTCAGCGCATGCTGCTGATCTTGTATAAGAATAACGAGTTAAAGTTTCGAACTCAGTTCCCCAACGGTCTTTGATTGCGTATGTACACGATTCTGAGGCCATTGTTACAGAAGCAAATGCGAGTAGTGCTAATGCGATAAGTGTTTTCATTTTAAATCTCCCCTCTGAGTTTTAAATTCAACGTTGTTGTTATGATCTTCAATACTATCTTGGTAAACGTGGTGGTCTCGGTGGTTTTGGAGACGGTTCACGTGGCTCTCTCGGGTCTCTTGGACGCGGAGGATTTGGATCACGTGGGTATCTTGGTTCACGTGGCTCTCTTGGATAAGTTGGGTGTGGGTAATGAGGATCTCTCGGGCGATCCGGGTATGTTGGATAGCTCGGGTATGAAGGATAAGATGGATACGACGGATAGCTTGGGTATGATGGGTAGCTAGGCGACGGATATGATGGGTACGGGTAACTTGGAGAAGAAGGTGGAATTGGTGGTGGGTACGATGGAGGAGTGTTCGATGAACTTGCATGAGTGATGATACATTCAGCTCCGTACAAGTGACCACGTGAATTGTATTCAGAAAGCACTAGTGAACACTCATAAAGAGCTTCTGAACAGGCAGCTTCAATTGAATATGAATATTTTGTAAAACGATCTGCTTGTTCATAACCATAACGGTCTTTGATCGTTGAAATACACATATCGGCGTGGGCAGCAGTGGCCGCAAATAGCATAAGAAAAAAAGCTAATTTTGCTTTCATAATCTTTTTGTCTCCTGATTAAAGATCATTATCTTCTTTTGGTTTATCCAACATTTGTGCGCTTTGCAAATGCCGTTGAAAAAAAACAACGAAAAAGGGCCAATGACTGGCCCTTTGTAAGTATTTTTTTCACAGTGATAGATGATCAGATGCTCGTTAAAGCTTTTTGGTCTCTTTATGACACTAGCAATTTGAGGACGCGCTCTTTTCCGATGGTGCGAATAAAGCCTGCGAGTTTTGGTCCTTTCTCAAGATTGATCAATTTTTTATAAAGAAGCGTGAAGACGGCCATTGGCTCCAATTCGTGAGCGTGAATCATCTCATACATTTTTTCATGAAGAGCTTTATCGTCAGCGATGTTGTCCCACTCAGTAGCTAGATAGGTATTTAGGGCATTGATAAAAGCACTTTCTTTTTCAGAGAGATCCATCTTCATGGGTTCTTTGTTCAATGAAAATTTAAATTCATCCGGTGCAGAGTTTTCAATCCAGTAGGCCGCTCGTTGAGCACGCTCTTGGAAACGTCGTTCATCTCGTTCATTTCTAATTTCCGAGGTGTAAAATCCGCGAGCTTTTTTAATATCAAGATCATTGATTTGAAGAACGTTACAAAGGTGACGGAAGGCCGGTTGAAAAGGCATTAGACTTGGTGGTTCTCCAATAGCTGAGAGTTCATACACTCTTTTGGCCATGGCCACTTTCTTTTCGTTTCCAGCTTCGAGGCCATAGGCCATTCTTTCTAAACGGTCGAAGTCTTCGTAGTTTTTAATAACGTCGAGATCGAATGAAAGACCAAAGTCGATATTCGTCTTATAAGACGCAAAAATCCAGCGAACCATTTCTGGCTCGTAAACTTCAAGAACATCATTGACTGTGACGAGGTTCCCTTTTGAAGAACTCATCTTTCCGCCCATCCCTTTGATCGAGACGAAGTCGTATTGAAGATACATCGGTGGTTTCCAGTCATAAACTTGGGCCACAATATCTTTTGCCGTCGTAAATGATCCACCTTGAGACGAGTGATCTTTCCCGCCTGGTTCAAAATCAACTTTTTCGAAGGCCCATCTCATTGGCCAGTCCATACGCCAAGGAAGTTTTGCTCTGTCTGTTGTGTTGAGATCGAGCGTATTAACGTGAGCACATTCTTCGAATTCACAAACGTAAGTGATTTTTGAATCACCATCAAAGTTCGTCACGTTTGTTTTATCGCGATTACATTTTTCGCAATAAACAGAAACCGGCCACCAGTTTTCATCAAGAGGAGCTGATCTCCACTTATTGAGTATGTCAGCGATAACTTGTTTGTTTTTTAATGTTTTTTTAATTTGTTCTTTGTAAGTACCCGCACGGTATTTTTTTGCCTGGTAAATAGGCTCTAGCTCGATACCCATTTTTTTGAGTTGAGCTTCAAAGTTCTTCTCATGGTGAGCGGCGTACGATTCGTGTTCACCAAAAGGATCTGGAGTATCCACGATAGGTTGAAAAAGATATTTAGCGAGTTCTTCTTGTTTAGGAAGATTCGCTGGAACTTTTCTAAAAGTATCGAAGTCATCCCAAGAGAAAATAAAACGAACTTTTTTTCCGCGTTTTTTTAATCCGCGAGCG
>CAMLRB010000049.1 GCA_946482295.1 uncultured Bacteriovorax sp.
CGGGCCAGGTGTAGCCTTTTTGTTAGTGCTCTTAGCACATGCTTGGATAATAAAGAGGAAACCTAAAAGTAATATTGTTTGATGTTTTTGCATGCAGGCATTATGAAGCAAAATGAGATGAGAAAGTGGGAAAGTGTAATTTTTCCATGGTGGTGTTGGAAAAATAAACAAAGAAGGGAGCCGAAGCTCCCTTCTTAATATATAGAGAGTTCGTTATTCGATATTATCGATTGCTTTTAAAGTCTGGTTCATTGAAGCTTCTAGCTTTCTAGCAAGGGCCATTTCTTGTTGGAATCTAATTTGTTCCATCTTCTTTTCAACCATGATTCTATTTCTCTCTTCTAATCTCTCTCTATAGAGTTTCAATTTTTCAGATTGAGTCAGTCTTTTTTGTTTTACAACAACACGTTTTCGAGCTGGCGCCGGTGCAGGAGCAACAGTCTCTTCAGTTTGATATTGACCTTCGATATTAAGAGTTGGCGCTTGAATGGCCTCATCAGCAAGTGTTAATTCATCTTGGATCGCAGTTTCTGCTTGAACACCAGCAGACAATAATAAGCTTAAAAGCATTAATGATTTCATAGAACCCCCATTTAATTTCTTGGGCGGTTTTAAATCGCACCACTTGAAGAGTAAAGGACTCTGTAAAAAAGAAAGTGGCACTAGATAATTTTTTAAATTGGTTGCATAGTGGCCCCAGTTTTCAAAAAAATTTGTGGAAAACTGAGTGATCTAGTTGAAATATGAAAAATTAAAAAATTGGCATAGGCCTTGCTGTTAGAGTGGTCGTGTCGGTGTCAGACACTAATTCTGAGGGGGATTACAAATGAAAAAATTAGCGCTAATTCTTGGAGTACTTCTACTATCATCTTCATGCCACGAACTTGGTGGTCGCTTAAATGTTGTTGATTCTTTAACAGTTAAGAAGAAACATGGTTTCTTAAATTTAAAAACTTCTAAAGTAGAATTGAAAGCTGGTAACTATTCAGCTGTTCTTAAAATCATCAGCGATAGCAACATCACTCTAAAGCTTGAAGGTGGAAATCTTGGAAAAGAAATCCTAGTACCAATTAAGTCAGAGAGCGATCTCGACATTCCAGTAAATGGTAAATTTGCTATTCTTGGTGAAAAAATTGGTCAGCCATTTGATGTAGTTGGAAATATCAATACAGACTACAGCTACTCTGATCAATATCATGCTGTTGAGTCTTGTACTTGGACGACTAAAGAAAACCGTTGTGAAAAAGTTTGTGTAGGTGAGCCAAGAAAATGTGATGTTGTTTGTAAAGAAATCACAATCACGCACGAAGGTCGTAAAGATGTAACTTACCACTACATGTACACAAAACGTGATGTTCAGTTAGAGCTTATGAGATCAGGTTCAACTGCACTAGCAGGAACAATCAATGCTAATTCACACACAAGTGATAGAATTACTGATCACGAAAGCCTTTGCCGAATTAGATAATTGACCAAAAAAAAGCCCTCTTTCGAGGGCTTTTTTGTTTTTACATTGAAAGTGATTTTTTTAAATTTTCATCAAGAGCATCAAGGAACTTCTCAGTTGTTAAATACTGATCGGCCGTGACTTTCTCGCCATAAATACATACAGCAAGATCTTTCGTCATTTTTCCTGATTCAACAGTTTCAACACAAACTTTTTCTAGTGTTTCACAGAAGTGGATAAGTTCTTTGTTATTATCTAGCTTTCCTCTATGTCCTAGACCGCGAGTCCAAGCGAAGATTGAAGCAATTGGGTTAGTAGAAGTAGGTTTTCCTTGCTGGTGCATACGATAGTGGCGAGTAACCGTTCCGTGAGCAGCTTCAGCTTCCATCGTTTTCCCGTCTGGAGTAACAAGAACAGAGGTCATTAAACCAAGAGAGCCGAAACCTTGAGCTACTGTATCTGATTGAACGTCACCGTCATAGTTCTTACATGCCCAAACGAAGTTTCCGTTCCATTTAAGAGCAGATGCCACCATATCGTCGATGAGTCTGTGTTCGTAAACGATTCCAAGTGACTCAAACTTCTTCTTGTAATCAGCATTGTAGATTTCTTCAAAGATATCTTTAAAACGACCATCATACTTCTTAAGAATTGTATTTTTAGAAGAAAAATAAAGAGGCCATTTCTTAGAAAGGGCCATGTTGAAACAAGAGTGGGCGAAACCACGGATTGATTCTTCAGTGTTATACATAGAAAGAGCAACACCTGGACCTTTAAAGTTATAAACTTCTTTTTCGATTTTGTCGCCGTTTTCTCCAACGAAAGTAATCGTTAATTTTCCTTGTCCAGGAACGACGAAATCAGTTGCACGGTATTGGTCACCGAAAGCGTGACGACCGATCATGATTGGCGCTGTCCAGTTTGGAACGAGTCTTGGAACGTTTTTACAGATGATAGGTTCACGGAAAACAGTTCCATCCAGAATATTTCTGATTGTACCGTTTGGTGACTTCCACATTTCTTTCAAGTTGAATTCTTTTACGCGAGCTTCATCAGGTGTGATCGTCGCGCACTTGATACCAACGTTATATTTTTTGATAGCTTCAGCTGCATCAACAGTGACTTGGTCATTTGTTTGATCTCTGTGTTCCATACCTAAGTCGAAATATTTAATATCTACATCTAGGTAAGGGAGGATGAGTTTTTCTTTGATAAATTTCCAGATAATTCTGGTCATTTCATCGCCATCAAGCTCCACCACAGGGCCCACCACTTTAATCTTTTTCATGCGCATATTCCTTATAGTTATTGAGAATTTTGCCAGATGATATCAAGCCTAGAGAAGCAAATAAAGCTTAAAAATGAAGAGCACAGGTGAGTTCCTGTGGAGAGAAACACTTAGAAAAAGAGATTTATTTATTGTTGCCGTAGGCTAAGAATGGTCCAAGAATGGGTTAAGAAGCTTTGAGTGTTTTGAGGGCTAAATAGTGCTTACGCACTCTTTCAACAACAGGAAGCATGTTGTTTGATTGGAGAATAAAATCATTGGCCCCAATCATAATCATGTCACAGACAGCTTCTTCATCATTATTTTTAGAAATGTAGAGGATAGGCATTTCAGTTTTTGTGCGCGAGAGGCGAGAGATGGAGACAATTTCATCAGCTGGCATATCGCTCATGTTTTCATGACAGATGACCATATCGATTCCATTGCGAAGTCTTTCTAAAAGATGAAGGAAATGAAAACCACCGCTGGCAAATTCCACACTAAATCCTTCAATGCGAAGTTTAGCCGCTAGATTGTTGCGGTAATTGACATTTTCACTGAGGATCATAATTTTAAAATCGTTTTCTTTTATACTCATTTTATTTTTTATATTTTTTTACTGCATTGGTAACGAGTTCTTCAGCTTCTTCTGCAATTTTCTTTTCTACTTCGGGTGTTCTTTGCATTGACTTAAATTTCGGAAGCAGAATATGTTCCTTGATGTAAGCTTCTGCTTTTTTACCTTCTTCAGTTAAACGAACCTTTTCCCATTCAAAAGACTCTTTACCGTAGAGCATTTTTCCAAAGAATGATTTCACGCCGCTCATTTTGTTTATTTGCGTTTGAACACCTGTTCTTAAAATTTGTTCACCAAATTTTGGAGAATTCGCAAGAACATTCACAACTCTATCTTTTATGGCCACCATTTCAGGTTCGAGTACTTTAAAATCGGCTTGATGAATGAGTGCTGGTCGAAGCATCTTATCCATTACAGCTTTTTTAATTTCTTCACCTTCTGGTGAATTGAAAATGTCTTCGAAATTCTGACGTTGAAGAAGCATTTCTTTTAAATCATTAGGCACATCTTCTTCTGGAATCATAGTGAAAGCTTTTTTAACTTCACCTTGAACCATTGACTTGATGAATTGATCAAGAGTTCCATGCTCATAAAGGAAGTTGATGAGTTCTTCACGGGACTTTGGGTTGCTCGCAATATCTTGAAGATCTGTAGAGAGTTTATTCAGAACTCCATCTAAAGTAGATTTCGCGTTTTCAGGATTGTATTCGATGTATTGAGCAAACATAACAGCAACAGGTTTCAAAATCGAATCAACGTTTTTATCCATGACTGGAGTGTAGGGTGAAGTTGGAAGCAGCACACTTAAACATGGAATAAATGCTGAGAACTCACGCTTAAGCATAAGTGTTGCAGCATCTTTTTTATCCGTACTCATCCAGCCATTAAGGCTGTTTCGCACAAGGGCCGTACCACGATCTTCAAGACCTGTTGTACAAACAGTAAGTTTATCAGTTAAACCTTCGCTCATTTTGATTGATTTGAGACCATCAAGACAAGAAGCGTACTTGGCCACGATTTCATCAATGTTCTTTTTCTGAGCTGCAAATTCTTCAGAACCTAGAGCTGACTTCAAGAGATGGTTAAGTTTTAAAGTCCCTAATTCTTTGGCAAACTTCAGAGCATATTGTTTTGTACATTCGTCAAGATGAGCACTGAGAGCATCACCAGCAAGTTTAGTCGTTGTACATTGAATAAGTGAATCTTCAACTGGTTTAAGCTCTGGCGGCATTTTATCAGCGTTCAACTGAGCTTTAGTTTCGGTGCGACCGTAGTTAAGAACAATTGTTTGAGTCGCTTCACGTTTTAATTCATCAATACATCTGCCCTGTTTGTCAGATGGAGTAGATGACATACATTTTTTGAAATCACCGATTACTTTTGAACGAATCTGTTCACGGAGTGGAGATAAGTTCTGACCTGGGCGATCTTTTAAATAAGTGTTGAGAGAAGAATCAATTTGATCCTGTCCTACATCTAGAGTAGTCGATCCAGAAATTTTGTCAGAACAGACGTAGAGATTTTTCGTGTAGTCGCTGATTGAAAAATCAGATGAAGCTTTTGTATCTAAACATTGAGTGAGGCTGAGTTTAAATTTCTTTTCAACTTCTTTCCTATCTGCTTCGCGACCTGCATACATGTCGCCAACTGATTTTTTGAATTGAAGATCACCAAAATACATTGCAATGTCTTTAATAGCCGTTTTGGCACAGACGTTAACTTTATCCATTGCTTTTGATTGCGATTTTTTATCCAGGCAAACCTGAGTACGCTCGTTGAGTCCTTTGATAAAGAGATTAACATCGTTTTGGGTTAGGCCGAATGCTTGAGGGCCTCCACTCTTTTTAAGGTAGGCGTTTACTTCTTTATCAAATCCGATTGTCGTAATTTGTTTTGCGGCCTTAAGTGTAAGTTCATCACCACACTTATCAATAAGTTCATCAGTTGGTGCTGGCCCCAGACATTTTGCAAATTGATCCTGTACAAGAGTTGAAAGTAGTTTATCCGTCTGTTCTTTGGTGAGCATGTCACTGGCAGTGTCTTTAATTTGATACGAAGCTACTTCAAGGGCGACTGAGCGAGTGAGTTTTGAAGAACAACCATCAATCTTTTGTGAGAGGTCGTTGGCTTCCGAAATATTCGATGGAAGCTCGTTTGATAAACATGAAGTGAGTGTAGTGATAGAGCTAGAGATGAGTTTATCACGACCATTCATATCGGCAGGAACGGCAGAGTTTAATTTGAGTGAAGCGACTTTTCCTGAAAATGTCAGGATTGTTTTCTTTAGGCAAGCCTCTCTTGCCGCTGGAGCAAGGGAGTTGCTCCAGCACTCGTTAAGAATTGCAACACCTTCATTTCCAAGTTTCAAGCTCGCAGCTTTATCATTTTTAGCTGTAGAGTTTGCAGTATCTTTTAGAGTTGCAGAAACTACAGTATAGACAACTTCGTTGGTAATAGTATTTTCGCAAACATCAATATCGAGCATACCATCTTTGCGAGCGTTCTTTGCTCTTTGTGATTCAGCACATTTTTTGAACTGAGCGCTTTTATCTGCTGCAAGTTTTTTTGCTTCAGCAGGAAGCATTATTGATGTCACAGCTTTTGTATTAGAAATTTTATCATTAACAAGATGACTACCGGTTGTACCTACTAGGTCATCTATACAACTCATGAATTGATCGCGTAGAGGATTCTTTGCTTTGCCGACATTCTGAGTACATGTTTGGAAGGTTGGCCAAACTGCTTTTTTGATGGCCTGAGCACTTGCAACTGATGAAGCTTTTTCATTAATCGTTTTTGTAAGAGTTGTATCTGTTACTTTGTTGATACCCGTTCTCATCGCTTCAAGTGCGCATTTTGTAACATCACTTGGAGCTGATTTCGTTTTTGTCAGACAAGTTTTATAAAGCTGAGTCTGACCTAGGAGAAAAGGTTGTTTTTCTTTTTCAGGTAGTGAGCTACTTAAATTAGACTTCGATAGCTCATAAACTATGCCAATACCCACACTTGGGACGAGGCTCGAAGTTAAAGCTTCTACGCAATGATTGGCGTCATATTGAGCATTAAGTGAGACTGCCATGCAATTATTAAAGGGCTCAACAAGTTTGCTGACCCAAATAGCTCTTCGTGTAGGATCTTCAACGCCTTCTTTCTCTAAAATTTTATCGGCTAATTTACCAATGAGTTTGTTACCTAGATGACCATAAAAACTACTTAGTCCTGCATCTGTAATTTTTTGAACGCGAATAGTTTGCCCATTACGAACGACAGATTCAGTCAGGTGGTTGTAAATGCCATCTTGTGCGACGTAATCGACAAAACGATCGAGTTCTGCGCGACTTCCAAAATATCCTTGAAGATCGTTTGCATAGGGAGCAATTGTATCTTTAACTTTCTTCTTTACATCAATGTTGATGATGTCTCCGATTTTTGCTTCGGCCTTCGATTTCACATACTGAGTGAATTTGGATTTTCGTTGATAGGAAAGTGGGGTAATGAGCTCAATAGAACTCAGCTCAGAAGAAAAGCTACTGAATGACAATCCTGTCAGTAATAATGCGAGAAAAATTTTCATGACCCATTCCTAAACTAGGACTCTTTGTGGTTTAACGGCATTTCTTGGCCCAAACTTTAAACGTTTTGGTGCCAAAACGAGTCTGAATTATGTGTAAGATTCGGAAAAGACTTACAAATGACTAAAAAAATCGACTTCTTTTTTTTGTAATGTTACTTGAACCAAAAATTAGTCGGGGAATCCCGACATTGACTCAAAGAGGGGTATTTATGATGAAAGCTTTGCTTAAAATTTCTCTGTTAGCGATGATGGCAACTCTTGCAAGCTGCGGCGGCGGCGGCGGTGGATCAACTGGTGGTGGTTCTACTTATGGAACTTACTATTCTCCAAACATCTTAGCTTCAGAATTCGTTAACTCACTAAACTCAGTTGATGGAACTTACACATCACACGTTGAACTTTACACGAACGAAACTCTTCGTTCAGCAGCTCTAGGACAAGATGATTGGTTCGTTATCTGGGATGCAAAATACCAAGAGTACAAAGCTGTATCACTTCAATATATCCGTTCTATCACTTACTACGATTACTATTCTAACAACCGTGCAGTAGCTTCTGAATTCAGATCAATCGAAAGATCTGACATTCTTGGTGGCGAACTTAACGGTGATTACTACGGTAACGATTATGAAGTTGTTGATCGTCTTTCATCTGGATACTTCGAAGGAAGAAACTCTGGATACCTATACGAAGACGAAGCTTCTACTACAGACGTAAGCTTGCTAGCTCAAGAACAAGAACAAAAGAAATTCTTCGACAAAGCAGCTAAGGTTTCTCTTGTATTCAACGTAAGCATCGAAACATCTATGTCAATGGTGACGTTAGGATCTAAAATCGAAAAAATGCTTTCTCGCGGAAACGGGGAACTTACAGAACAAGATCAAGCTGCTGTTATGAACGATCTTAAATCTCTTACAGGTGTAAGCTTAGAAGAGATGAAAGAAGCTTCAGAAAACAAAGCTAAAAAAGAAGAAGTGCTTGCTAAGGTTGCTGCTAAAGTTGGTACTTCAGCTCAAAACCTAGAGCAAAAATTCCTTCCAGAAGTTTTAGGAATTACTCTTTAATTATTTCGTCTGTATTTTTTATAAAGGGCCCCGCGAAAGCGGGGCTTTTTTTTGCTCATTTTTCATTATTAAGTGTTCAATTGGTATCAAAGAGAAACCGAATCTCTCACAAAAAACTAAATCAGTGTCATAAGAATCCCACTAAAATTTTATCTTCTTACAAGTTGAGCGAAACAGTCGACTAAAATTTTTATCAATGTTACTTGTTGCTTATAGGTCGAGTGATTCGACAAGAATTGGTTCAAGAGGGGGATTTCATGAACGCACTATTAAAAGTATCAATGTTAGCAGCATTATTAACTCTTGCCAGCTGTTCAGGCGGCGGCGGCGGCGGCGGTGTCTATGTTCCACCTCCAACAACAGGTGGAGGATCTTCTCCAGGAACAGGTGGTGGATCAACTCCAACAACTCCTACAACGCCAACTACACCAACTTCTACATATGGCCAATATTCATCAGCTAACATTCTAGCTTCTGAATTTGTTTCAAACCTCAACTCAGTTGATGGTACATATTCAACTCGTATCGAGCTTTACAGCAACGAAACAGCAAGATCTCAACAAGCAGGTCAAGATGACTGGTTCGTTATCTACGACGCAAAATTTAGCGAATACAAAGCTGTTAGCTTGCAATACATCCGTTCAATCGTTTACTACGATTACTACTCAAATAACCGTGCTGTAGCATCTGAATTTAGAAGCATTGAAAGAGGAGATGTCCTTTCAGGTGAGCTAAACGGCGATCGTTACGGAAATGATTACGAAGTCGTTGATCAACTTTCTAGCGGGTACTACGAGGGAAGAAATTCTGGATACCTCTATGAAGATGAAAACGAATCTACTGACGTGAGCTTAATGGCACAAGAGCAAGAACAGAAAAAATTCTTTGCAAAAGCAGCTAAAGTTTCTTTCGTCTACAACGTAAGTATCGAAACAGGTATGTCGATGGTTACTTTAGGTGCAAAAGTTGAAAAAATGCTTTCACGTACTAATGGCGAACTAACAGCAGAAGATCAACTAGCTCTTATGAGCGATTTAAAAACTTTAACTGGTGTTTCTCTAGAAGAAATTCAAAAAGCAGCTGTTGACAGCAAAGCTAAAGAAGATGTTATCGCCAAGGTTGCTACTAAGATTGGAACAAGCGCTCAAAACCTTGAGCACAAATTCCTTCCTGAAGTGTTTGGAATCTCCCTCTGAGTCTTTCAACACAACCTTGATCGATTTGGCCCCCAGTAATGGGGGCTTTTTTTATTTTAGGATCATGTAAAAACTACCTTGTACCTTCTTAATCCCCCCCCCTCTTGATACATACCAAACATTAATTGGGGGATTCTATGTCGAAAGTTTTAGCTTTAATGTTTTGCCTATTCTTAAGTGCAGGAGCAAAGGCCGAATACTTCATCACTAGTTATGGCGACCAAAAAATTGATTTTAAAAGACCTACGAGAATTCTCGTGGCTGCTGCCGGCGACGATTTAAAACTTCTTTTCCAAGAAGTTGCAAAAGCAAAAGCAGAAAAATATAAAGAAATGAATAATGCCGAACAAATCGTCATGATTGCCGTTAAAGAAGAAGAGATGGGCAACGAAGGGGCCTTGAAAAAATGGGGTTTCACTATTCATGATACTAGTAAAAAAACAATGGATGGTGATGACCTACTAGTTGAACTTAAAAAATTCTCCAAAATTCTTTCATTAGATATTTTTAGCCATAGCTCTGCTCAATTCGGAATTCATATCAACAGTAGAACTCACCGTTTCAATCAGAAAACAAATGGGCTTGAAGCACTTAAGTCCCATTTCGTGAAAGGTGCTTTTGTTATTCTTCATGGATGTAATTCAGGTTTCGTTCTCGCACCAGCACTTTCGAAAATGTGGGGATTGCCAGTTGCAGGTTCACTAACGTCGACGAACTTTCAACGTTTACACTCTGATGGCCATTTTTATCTGGAAGAAGAAGGTTATGCTCCTAACAAAGACTGGAGTGAAACAAATACTCTTTCATTTGATCAAACTCAAAAATGTAAGGATGGATACTGTCTTCGTTTAAAACCAGACAACACAGCATATTTTGGATTCTGGGGATCGTACCGAGATGGAGGTCTTCCATTCTTTAAATGGTTTTGTGTGAATAACTCTCAAGAAGATTGTCAAAAGGCCATGGCCCGTAATCTCCTTTCTCAGACAAGTATTGTGAATTTAAAATCGGACTCTTCAATTGAAACTTACAAAAAAGCTGTTTTCGATTTCCTTTGCCCAGTCAGTTCGAAGAAAGACTTAAGACGTGAATGTGAGGAGAATCTAGAACTCGCAGTGGCCACTAAGGATTACACTTATAATCCTTTTACGAGACCACAAATTGAATGTGATTTTAAAAAATGTCAGGCCGAAGTCGTGTGTGAGAAAGTTCTTTTTACAGGAATACCAAAACCGGGAACATGTTCAGTTCAACATGATGGCAAGAACTCGACAACAATTGTTCGTGAGTATATTGCTTACCTGAGTGCTTTCTCGCTATTAAAAAATTAATTGTATTCTGCCTGATAGTCCCAATCACTTATGAGCGGCAGCTCAATGATAAAACGTGTATGTCCTGAGCTGCCGTCATAATATAGATGTCCGCCATGTTCTTCGATAATTGTTTTTGAAATGCTGAGGCCGAGCCCTGTGCCTTTATCAACCGGTTTGGTTGTAAAGAAGGGAGACATAATTTTATCAAGAATGCGCTTCTCAATTCCATGTCCGCTGTCAGTAATCATGATCACGCATTTGCCGTTTCTATTCTCTAGTTCGAGTTTGACCCATTTTTCGTCGAGGTTCTCAACAGCATCAAAAGCATTGTTTAGTAAATTGACAAGAACTTGTAGAATTTGGGCTGCACGAGCCTTGACGATTACTGGATCTTTGCAATGCTGTTCAAAGATCAAATCTATATGATGAAATTTAAATCTTTCCTTGGATAATTCAAAAAGATCTTTAATGAGCCCTGGGATGACAACCTTTTGCTTGCTGTCTTGTTCTGCATTTCGAGAAAATGCTTTTAATCCTTTTACAATTGCAGCTATTCTTTTTGCAGTTGATTCAATAGTGACTAAATCATCTTCCACTTTTTCAGGATTGAGAGTTTTGAAATTTCTTTTGAGTTGGGCTACTTTGCCAACCACGATGCTGAGAGGATTGTTTATTTCGTGGGCAATTCCCCCGGCCATTTCACCAAGTGATGACATTTTAGCTGAGGCCATTAACAACTCTTGTTGTTTTCGGAGAGAGGCTTCGTAAATTTTTCGTTCGCTCAGATCTTTAATTGAAATCTGAATAACTTTTTGGTTGTCATAAATAAATGAACTGAAAGTGACTTCTGCAGGAAAGAGTTCGCCATTTTTTCTTGTGAAGTCCCATTCTACACCATTTGGTTGATGAGAATAGGGAAGGACAGAGAGAAAACGATGGTTTTGATCCATGAATTCAGGTTTAGTATTAAATCCAAACATCTTAACGGCTGCAGTATTACATTCGAGCGGGCGATAGTTTTCACTAATTAAAATGATGGCATCATGAGAATGTTCGAAAATAGATTCAAACTTTGTTCTTTCGCTTGCTATTTTTTCTTGCGCATATTTTCTTGAAGTCACATCTGAGATTGTACCGACAATCCTCAAGGCATCGCCATTAGCATCGCGCTTTACGACTCGACCTCTTGAGAGAAACCATTTGTAATTTCCGTTGTGATGTCTGAGACGATATTCACTTTGGTAATTCACTCCTTGTTTTACTGATCCATGAAGCTCTTTACAAGCTTTTTCCAAATCTTCAGGATGAACATTTTTTGAAAAATTTTCAAATGTAAAACACATCGGTTGTGAATGCAGATACCCCATCATTTTTCCGAAGAGATAATTAAATGTGACTATCTTATTTTGATAATCAACTTCCCAAACACTGTCCCCAGAACCTTCTAAAGCGAATTTGAGAAGTTCTTCTGAAGATTTTAATTCTTCATTGTATCTTGCCGCTTCTGCTTGAGCTTTACTTCGTGCTGCCTGGAGTGTGACGATGAATGTTCCAAGGAGAATGCTTAAAATCGCAGTTAAAGCACCCGTCCAAGAAGAAAAATCATCTTGTGAGTTCATATAATTTAAAGAGCGCTTGGCGTGTAAAAGAAGCCGTCTCTCACCTACTAAAATGGAAACAATCGTTTCCTCTCCTGGAGTCGATTGAAAATCCTTGGATATATAGAGAGGAGAGTTGTTAGAGTTTTCATAAATACCGAATGAGAGTTCCTCATGTGTACCAGAAGGAAAGATGGCAGAGAAGAATTCTTGGACATCAATATGAGCATAAATCCATCCTTTATGCATTTGCCTTCTTTCAGTCGGTTTCAAAAATTTCCCTCCATCTTTATAAAAGGGAAAAAAAGCGATGATCGATGGTCTTGGACCAGAACCAGTATCAAGCATGACCTGATTGGAGATTTGCGGCTTTCCTGTGTCACGGGCCAATTCAGCGGCCCTTGCTCTCTTTTCTTCGCTATTGATGTCGAAACCAACTTTATCTTGTCCAATGGCCATGGGTTCTATAAAAGTAATGATGTAAGCATCATCCTCAACTCTCAATCCATTAAAGCGAGAGTAATTGAATGGAGGAAAATCTTTTTGCTGCTTTTTTACGAATTGATCAACTCGTTTACTTTCAACTGGAAAGATAACTCCAATGTATTTTAATCCTGGATGTGATGAGAAATAATCACCTTGATTAATGAAGCTTCTCCATTCGTTGCGAGTTACTTCTGTACTTGTAGCAAATAAGCTGGCGCCATTTTGAAGTGCCGCAAAATAGAAAGTCATTTTTTCTTGAATAATTTGAGGCATTTCTTGAACTGCTTTTTGGTAATTGTCCTCAAGCATTTTTTTAGCATGTGTATGATAGACAGTGAAAATGAGACCGGCCGAAAGCCATGTAAGAATGAGAATTAATGAAGGCTTCTTCAGTAGAGATTCTTTTTTTAAGTCGGTTAATACTAGAGAGCATAATCCCATACTAGCTAAAAAAAATTGAACATTAATGTAGTTTGTGTTCACAGTTCCATTAAGAAAAACTCCATGACCTTCTTTGACAGCTATAATCCCTAAAAAACAAATAGCTAGAGTGGCAATAGTGACACCTTTAATACCTGCACGAACGACACAGTAGAGAAGATAAGGGAAAACTAGAAAGAGGAAGGGAGCACCGATATTAGTAAAGAAAAGGGTCCAACTTAGGAGAGCACCACTGGCAATGAGAGTAATGATTTGGAAAAGGGAAATATCAATTTTTTCTTCTCTTTCTTCTGGTGCCATAAGCATAAAAAAAAGAGGAAGAATAATAATTCCTCCAAGAGTATCTCCTGTCCACCAAGTTAGCCATAGATGACCAATGTCATTGAAGGTCGTTGCCTTAAAAAAAATAAGTGAAGAAATACCAATCGTTGCACTTACAGCGGAAGCAATCATTGAAGCACTCATGATTGAAACTGTTTTACAATAATAACCGAAGCGGTACTTTCGTTCGCGAAGGGCGAGAATAATGGTTGCACCAATGAAAGCTTCCATCGTATTTCCAACGGCCATTGTGAAAGCACATTGCTGAGGAACGTTGACGAGATAATTTGTAAGAAACGCTCCTATAAAAATAGAAGGAAGATAACGAAATCCAAAAAAAGTTATGGCCCCAATAGCAATACCAGTTGCTGGCCATACAGGTGACACTGTCTCATGGAGAGTAGCGAGTTTTAATCCGAGATTTGCGCAAATAAAATAAAGTGCAAAAATAAGATTACTCATCAAGATGAATGAACATTTGTCTTGAGACCTGATTTGCAGTTTTTTGAATGAAAAAAGATTCTTCAGTGGCATCTTTATTGATTTAACTCCAAGGTGCCGATAGCGACATTTAATTTTTTCTTAAGCAGAAGATAGTGTTCGTTTCATTGCACAGCTGTTTAAAAGTTAGACAGTTGTCACTTTCTAATTCACTGGAATTAGAGAACTATTTCTGGACCATTTTTTGCACTGAATCCAGCATTATGAAAACTCAAAACAAATTGCTTCTCAGCTTTTATTCCCTTTTATTGGCCTTGGGGCTTTTGCTTGCCCTAGAAGGTGCACTCGCTAGTGAATCCTTTATTCCTCTGCAAAAAGGATTAAGAATTCCCAGCGATGATCTTCTTTACAACAATAAAGTGCTTACCAGTCGAGAAGCCCAAACGTTAGAAATATCAAAGAAGATAGATCTTTCGACTTTAAATCCCAAACAAAATGATATTTGGAACAACTTTGTAAATGAAGTTGATGATCAAGAAGAAATCGCCATCACTGAAGGTGATGAACTCTCATATGAAGGGAAGATTGATTCTGCTTCAGGTCTCTATCGATTCAATGCCATTCCTACGAATGGAAATAAGATTTATACCATTCACTTAGATAAAACACTGCATACACTTCTTTTGAGAAAAAATATTTTGAGAAAGCTTGGCTATAAAATCCCGGCCATGAAATACATTTCCAAATTAACGATCCAATTTAGTTCACAAATCCTCATGGATAATTTCATTAAACATGAAGTTCCAAAGGCCACCTTTGGGGCCACAGAGCGCTGGACGACAGTGACCAACATTAACCGCGATACATTATCTCTGGAACTTAGAGATGTTGCAGTTACGGAACCCAATGAATTTGATTTTTATAACGTTTCAATGGGAATCCCAACTCAGACCATAAACAGTAGAACATTGCGCTCTCTCGTCGTTCCTTACGCTCTAATGGATCTTGGAGAGAGTATTAATAAGTTCAGTTGGGTCAGCTGTAAAATTGATAACAAAGCTGTGATCCTTTCACACTTTACTGCCAATGACTTCAATACATCTATAGACGATGCAACATGGATGCTGAAGCGCTTAAATAAATTGAAACGAGAAGATTTTGTGAAGGCCGTGAAAAACGCGTATTTTCCTGCCGGTGTAGCAGAAGTAGTGGCCGAGAAATTAATTTCCAGAAGAAATTCACTTAACAAATGTTTAATGGATGCGAAGGTCCCTGAAATTCCATTCAACTCAAAGATTACAGTAGGACAAACTGTCGTTGAAGGAAAACTTATCCAAAAAGAATTTCCAGGATATGCTTCTCGATTCGCTTATGGAGATGCTCAATCTCCTCTCGATGAAATTCGCTTCTTTTTATATTCAAAAGTTCAAAGCAACGTCATTGATAATCTCATCATGAAATTCAATGAACAACTCACGGCTTATGAAATCGGTGAAGCTCGAGCTGACTATTTTCAAAAGTTATTTAAAAAGGGACACGATCACTTTGTTGAAACAGGTGAATTGTTGCCAATAGGTATTGGAGCGTGGTGGAGTCCAGTCCTCAATGGCGATATTCTCTTTTCTCGGGATATCATTCTCGGTAATTATTTGGGAACAGATAACCTCGTTCAGTTGGCCGATACATTTGGTGCTCGAGCTGATCTCGGATTATTTGTCGGTATTGAAGGATTGGGAGCGGATCTTACGTCAACTGTAAAAGTCTCTTCATCTTTTGTTCGCTCTTACACTCACTTAAAACCGGTTAAGAGTTTAAAAGAAAGTTTGAAAGAGCCGTACAAGAACATGTTCGTAGGGTTGATGAAACGATCTTTGAAAGAGAAGTTTTTTTCATTGTCAGAGATAAAAAATTCTACCAATGCCGTTGATGAAAAGACAAAACAGATTCAAGCGCTTCTTACAGATATCGATAAAAATTTAGCTGTGGGTGAGTCTTTACTAATCACTGACAGAATTATGCCAACGGCAGCAGTGAAATTGAATTTCACACAGGGAATGATCGGGGCCGGAGTTGGAGTAAGCGGAGGAGCGAATATCGTTAAACGTATTCACTTGTATAAAAAGAGTCCGAAGGTTTTACAAATTTATGATGATAAAGGTTTTGTAAAAAACTTGGATCTCAGTTTCCAAGTTAGCAATTACATTCCGATTGTTAAAATTAACGGTAAGTATGATAAAGGCCACTACGGTATTAAATCATATATGATTAATTTCTCAGGTGACCTAGAGGAAAACCCGGAACTCTACACTCATGCTCTTGGAGTTTATAACGTTCTTAAAGATCACAATTTTGAATTGTTGGATTCAGTATCAACACCAGTGAGTCTCGATGCTCAATACAAAGATAAATCTATGGGACTTTCATTCTTATTTTGGAGAATGAAGTCGGTGAAGGGAAGAACACTTTTTGATTTGAAAGCAAAAGACGGAGTTAATGGAAAATATTTTAGCTTAACTAAAGACTTTATGACTGGATTTAATGTCGAAGCTTTCTCAAAGCAACTAGTGAACTATTATCTCTCTACAAAAACGGATGATATCACCATCAACGAAGAAGCTGACAAGCATCCAGGTCAAACCTTTTTTGGTAGTTCTTTCACTCAAAGTATACGCTTTGAAGCTTCAGTGAATGAAGAAAATAGATTCGAACAAAAATTCCTATCTGTATCGGATGTTAAACAAGGGTGGGCGCTTAGTGAAAAGAAATTGAAAAGATTCATGACGGGAGTGAATGAAAAATTCCAGTTTCCATTATTCCAAACTGATACGATAGATTTCTCGAAATTAAGACTTTTCAGAATTGGATACCATATGAATGTCTATAATCCTGGTATAGCTCGCTTAAATGGTTTCAGCTTGAATGATGTAAACGCCATTGAAAACAAATACAGATTGAAAAAAATGTGTTGGGCGGGAGATGAGAAATACAACACGATCGAATGTGGTGACCTCACAACTGTTAAAAACCAATTATGGAAATGTAAAAAGGCCAAAACAGAAGAAGAAGTCGCTGATTGTAATGTTGAACTCATCGAGACGATGTTCAATGATCTGGAATTTAAAGACGTTCAGAAAATTTTAGGCGCAGATAATGTTTATGTTTACGGCTCAATAGATGGTTTCAGAGAAAAATCTGAAATCTTAAACGATACGATATATTCAAACTCAATTGGTAAAATTGGTAGCAAGCAGTGGGATGGGCCTTTGGAAGTTGTGAAGGATCTTTTAGGTCTTTCAAGCGGTGAATTCGGCGGAAGCTGGATCAGAGAAGGGATTTAGGTGATAAAAATGAAAACAAAACTCATCACATTATTAGCTTTAACAGTTGCTCAACAATTAAACGCGCAATCGGCTGATCCGCTTTTAAATAAACAGTGGGCGCTCAAAAATCAAGGGCAAGTGATCATGAAGAATGTCACTGAACTTGAGAGAATTCCAGTAAAGGGATTACCAGGAATGGATATCCAGTGGGTCGATACTTCTGAGAGAGAGACTTCAAAAAAAGAATTGATAGTGGCCGTTCTCGATAGTGGAATTGATTTAGAACATCCAGATCTTAAAGGTCGCATTTGGACGAGTGATAAAACATGTGCGGGGTCAATCGCTGCTCCTGGAAAAAATTGTACCGGATATAATTATCTCGATAACAATACTTTACTCACGGATGATATTGGTCACGGAACTCACGTCGCAGGCATCATTGCGGCCAATAGAAATAATATAGGAATTGCAGGCGCTGCAGATCCTCGTGTCAAAATCATGCCTCTCAAAGTTTTGAGTGGAGATGTCTCAGGGTTTGTTTATAACGGAAAAGTCATCACAGACGTCATCGCTGACGCTTTAAACTTCGCTGTGAAAAATGGTGCAGAAGTTATCAACCTTTCTCTTGGCTGGCCGAAGCTCGTTGATTTACCAAAAGTTCGAAAAGCTTTTGAAGATGCTGAAGCCAAAAATGTCATCATCATTGCGGCTTCCGGTAACAATAATAAAGACCTTCCTACATTTCCTTGTAGTTATGAAAACGTCATTTGCGTTGGTGCAATTGATAATAGAGGAGAGCTGACCGATTTTACCAATCATGGATCAAAAGTTGATATTGTCGCACCTGGTGAATCGATCATCAGTACGTATCCTCAAAAACTAGAGTCACGAGTACTTCGAATTAAAAATTATGAATTAAAACGTGGATCAAGCCAGGCTTCACCTTACGTTGCAGCTGCGATCGCTAATTTAAAACTTTTGCATCCAGGTTTGACGAATGATCAGGTGAGAAGTTTGCTTTTTAGAAGTTCCAAACCGATTCATAAAGATCAAGAGCTCTTCAGACAGGAGAGATTTGCGAAGTTCGGAATGCTGGATATGAAAGCATTGCTCGATCTCGCAGATAAAAAAGAAGAGCATGCTTTTGTAGTTCCTCAAGTGAAGGCACTTACGGAAGTTAAATTTCAAATGAAAGACATGCGCTTTTCATTTCCTTTCACTTTGAAAAATCTTTCAGGAGAAGAGTATTCAGGTCTTGTTTGTTTAAGGGCATTGAGTGATGCTGTCGCTCTTGAT
>CAMLRB010000050.1 GCA_946482295.1 uncultured Bacteriovorax sp.
ATCGCTAAATATTCACTTCCTCTTAAAGAATCTGTTTATGGTGAATGGTCTGTACCTAATGGATTTTTACTTGGAAGAAAAAAAGCTGCGCTCAGCCCTCTTGCCTTATCACCACTCATTCGCATAGGTGAACACAATATTGGTGTGGATAAACTAGAGCATATGTTCGGGATGGGATTTAGCTATTTCACAAAACATCATTTAAACAACAAATCTATCGACTCTGTTCTCAGTCGCGGTGTTCTCGCTGAAAAAACTATTCTCGGTGGAAACATCATCGCAACTGGCGTGTTTTCATACGCTGATCTTTCGGCCAATTTCAATGGGATGCGCTTTTGGAATCATATACTCTTAAAAAATAACGATATCTTAGGAGCTGACTTTAACCGCGGTCCATTCGTAAAATGTGAAGAAAACAAGTGGATCGTGAATACTGAAAAATCAATTGATTTTGCGGACTATGTGGATGCTTCATTTGATGAAAGTCTTAACTGTTCGAAATTTGCGAGTAAAAAGGGCGCAAAAAAATTCAATAAGGCCATCAAGGATTTAGGGTTTTCAGGTTGCCCTGTCGATGCTTCTCGCATTCCTGAAATGAAGAAGAAGTATGAAGCCCATAAAATTAATAAGTTCATTATTAACGATGAAGGTCTAGGGACTGTCTCGTACATAAACGAGATTTAAGGTCAATTTTCCCCGGCCCTATGTTCCCAAATTGACAGGTCAGAAGTAACAAGTTGAAAGGTCATTTAACTCAATAATACGGACTATTTGTTCCGAGTTAGACCTGATTTAGCTCCCTTGATGTAACCCTTCATAATACTAGAACCCCCTGTCAAAACTTTCAACATGGCCTAACTTTTAGTCAAAAATGACAGCACCTTTCATAGGCTTAACAGTCCAGTTTTGGCCCGGTCCGTGCACTTTTAGAGTGTGCGGGGGCAACATGAAAACACTAAGAATCTTTACAGTTTTAACCATCACTTCACTCTTGTCATTCTCGGCCATGCCGAAGAGTTTCTCGAAGAGAGAAATGAGAACTTACAACATGAAATTGATTTCTCAGATGATCAAAGCCGTTTCTCCAGAATTAAATTCTAAGAAAAGAGACAGAATTGCAATGTCACTCTACCAAGCTTCTAAACAGTATAGAGTTGATCCAAAAATCATCATTGCTATTATCGATACAGAAAGCGATTTCAGACAAAATGTTGTTTCAAGCACTGGTGACCTTTCTCTTGCTCAGATCAACACTGAAATCTGGAATAAAGAATTCGTAAGAATGGGTCTTGATAAAATTAACGTTAAACTTCTTAAGAAAGATGAAGCCTATGCTTTAAGCAAAATGGGAAAAATCTTGAACATTCTTAAAACACGTCATGCTGGTACTGATTCTAAGTGGTATGCAAGATACCATTCGCACACAAAATCATTGAAGAACATCTACCAGAAGAAAGTTGAAACTCGTTTAAGAAAAATTGCTAGTGTTGAAGTTGCGGGAATCTAATTTAATTCTGCGCGACCTTCAAATATTTTTTCGACTTTTCCACAGAGGAAGACTTCGCTGAAATCTTTTGAGAAACGAACAGCAAGTCTTCCTCCAAGTGTTTCAAGAATAACCTCATCTTTCCAACCAAAAAATTTCGCAGTCGCAAGAGCAGTCGCAGTTGCACCTGTGCCACATGAAAGTGTTTCGTTTTCCACACCACGCTCATAAGTTCTAATGCGAACTTTTTTTGGAGAGACAACCTCAAAAAAATTTGCATTACTACCTTTAGGAAATCGTTTATCGTAACGAACGATTTGACCATTTTCAAAAACGTTGTAGTTCAAAATATCTTTAACCTCGAATACGGCGTGCGGAACACCAGTATTCATATAAAGCGACTTCGTAGCATTCGTCGGCATATCTGTCAGATCAATTTTTCCAATGTCGTAGAGCTCGGTCATCTTGAGTTGATAACCAAATTCCTTATCAAGCCCACAAGAGTATACGCTATTCATCGTTTCGAATTTATAATCAGTTTTGTTGAGTCCAGTTACCTCATGAGCAAACGCTGTAATCGTCCGAGCACCATTGCCACACATTTCAACTTCACCACCATCGGCATTGATGTATCTCATTTTGAAATCGTGTTCTTTAGATTTTTCCAACAATAAAACACCATCGGCTCCAATACCCGTTTTGAGAGCACATATTTTTTGCCACAACTTTTGATCCGCAGCATCCCATTCCATTGTTCGATTATCGACCACAATGAAATCGTTCCCGGTTGCGTTGTACTTAACGAAATTTAGTGTTTTCATTTTCTTAAGCCCTTTAAGTTTGATTAACCAAACACTTTCATTATAAGATCATCTCACCTAAAAATCATGAAGGATCTTTTATGAAAAGAACAATCTTATTTCTCACTCTCTTAACAAGTCTATCGGCGAAAGCTTCAATGGTATTCATGCGCGAAAGTACCGTTAACAATCAAGCTATAAAACATATTTGGATTCAAAAGAACAATGGAACTTTTGAACAATTAACTTCAGGAACCAATGCTCATCTTTATCCAGATATTAGTGCTGACGGACAAAAAGTCGCTTACGTCGAAGGAACGATTGACCAGGGCAAAACCGATCTTCACCTAACAATCCATTCACTAGGCGCGGACCACGTCCAACGTTTAAAAGTAAACGGCATTAACGGCATGATTCTTCATCCGAAATTTTCTAAAAACGGAGAGCGTCTTTATTTTTCTGCTCCTTCACCAAAACTCGCTGGGAAAAATTCCATCTACTCAGTAAATGTTAAATCTTCGCCAGTCGTTCAGGCCCTTGATGAAAATGAAGAACAGTATTTTCCTCGCCCATCGGCCGATGGACAGTTTATTGTTTATCAAAGAAACAATGGCAAAATTCGTGAAATTGTTCTTTACGATTCACTAGAAAATACAAAAACAGTTATTGATCAAGGGATGAGCCCTTCATTGTCATTCGATGAAATCACAATCGCCTATACGGCCAAGAAAAATGGTAGCTGGGATATTTATCACTACAATCGTTTTTCAAAAAAAATTATTCGCGTAACGAAAGATGATCAAACAGATGAAATGGCACCGACGTTTAATGCAAAAAATGAAATGTATTTTGCTTCCAACAAAGATGGCCACTTCCATCTTTATAAGTTTGGAACGACTGAATGGACGAAGATAACGGACACTGATGCCGATGATTACGCTCCTCAATTTTCAGGAGAAACAAATTTCAAACAAGGGACACTTCCATCATTCATGGAACCACTGCGTTCTTCGTTTGGTACTTTGAACCACTATGGAAAAATTTATATGTGTGGGGGGCACCAAGGACCAGAGCACACTTATCCGAAAGAGTCTTTCACTGATAATTTTAATGTTTATGATCCTGCCACTCAAACTTGGAGTGAATTAGCTCCACGTCTGCACAAAGCTCACGGCTTTCAAATTACAGGACACGGAAAGTATATATATGCTTTTGGCGGTTTTGCTTATTCTGAAGATCACAAACCAAATTGGAAATCACTGGACGTCATCGAAAGATACGACATTGAAAAAAATCAATGGAAAGTTATCGGCAAACTTCCACGAGCACGCTCTTCTAACGTTGCAGTAACGATTGGATCAAAAGTTTATTTAGTGGGTGGATGGGATAGCACACCAAAATTTCCAAAAGATTACGACGGAACTTTTCACTCGCAAATCGACATCTTTGATATGGAAACTGAAACCGTAACAACAGCTCCATTTCAAATGCCTCTTCCTCTTCGCCGCGCTTTAACAGGTATGGAGCATGAAGGTAAAATTCTTCTTGTGGGCGGACTAGGTGTAGGTGCGAGTCACTTCGAACTCGTCTCGAATGTTACGGCCATTGATCCACTAACGGGTGCTGCAACTGAATACCCAAAACTTCCTTTCGCAACTTTTGCACCGGCCGCAGAAAAATTAGGAAATGAACTTTTTGTTTTTGGCGGAATGTTTAAATTCTCAGAAGAAAGTTATGAATATGTTCCACACATCTATGGATATGACTTCACAAAAGGTACATGGAGACACACAGGTCGCTACGTTAAAGAGAGCAAAGGTTTCTCGCAAGTTTTCAAACTCGATGCCTTCACACTTGGAATTTTAGGCGGTCATCGCTACTTGCAAGGTGAGGACAAACCGGTCAATACATTCGAATTTTTCACCACTCCAGTGACAAAAAGACTTCAAAAGTCCTTCAAATAACTCAATTTGGTGCCAAACTGAGACCGATTTAGTCGGTTTTCTTTGGCACCCTGCTTGCTCTCTCGTGATTGCCTGTGTTCTCAGGCTTTTTTCTGAGGGGGAAAAATGAATCTTAAAAAACTCATCGTCGGTACACTTCTACTATCACTCTCATCTGCTGCACTTGCTGACATTCGTCCGATCCAAGACCCACGTCGTCCAGGAAGAGAAGATCGTAACCCTATTCCTCCTTCACCCAATGATCCTTGGGATAATCGTGATCCTTGGGACTCACGTGATCCATGGGAATCAGATCGTGATGAGCGCGATGTTCGCAAAGAAGAGCTTCAAGTCAGACAATATTTTCAAGGACAAAGTCGCCTTGATCTTCTCGCTGATTCCTATACACGCATGCGCCTTCAAGGAGCTCAAATCAGACGCGTTGTTATTCATGCATCATCTGAAATGGGTAACGGCCAAGCGCGACTTCTCGCGAATGGCCAGGTGACTGTCGAAGGAGCACAGACTTTACCAAGAGCAATGGACAAACATGCTTTCAAACTCGATCCATTTGCTAATACGATGGGAACGTCTGTCCGTTCACTAGTTTTAGAAATGAGGGGGCGTATTTATGTTGAGAAGGTTGTCTTTCATGTGTCTGAAGCTCAGTTTCCTCCTGGTCCTGGCCCAGTTGATCCAGGAAGGCCACAAGTGGAAGTTGTTAGACAACAACTTAATGAAACTATCCAAGGTGAAGGCGGCCAGAATCTGTTTAGATTGTTCAATCTAGCAGCTGAAAGACAAGGCCAATCACTTCTAAGAGTAACAGTTCTTGCACGCGCTCAATGGGGATCAGCGACTGCTGAACTTCATTTGAATAGCCAGAGTGCAGGTGCTGCTCAATACATCGGCTCGACTTCTACACGACTTTCTTTCGAAACATACGGTCAAAGAATTGGTCAACAGATCCAAGCTCTAAGACTTCAGGTTCGTGGAAATGTTGTGATCGAAGAAATCTCGCTTGAAATCGAAAACAGATCAGTACCAGGTCCAGGACCAGGATTTCCACAAGAACGTAGACTTGAGCAAGTGATCAATCAACGTTTATACGATACATCTGGAGTTCTTCTTTCAGATCTTATGAGATTAGAGCGCAGACACGAAGAAAGAATTGTTGAATCAGTGGAACTTGTTTTAAGAAATGCAGATATGGCCTCTAAAGTAAAACTTTGCCAAATCGTTGCAGGACAATTCCAAGCTGTAAACTGTGGTGCTCCAACAACACTTTCTTCTGGATCACAAATCGTTAGACTACAATCTGTGAATTACGCAAAACTTAGAGAAGTCTCTCTCTCGGTGAGAATGGGAATGATTGACATCGATCGCATTATCATCAACCTCAGATAATAGAAATTTTCCACACACATTTTCTCAAGAAGCCCTCCTTTTTAAGGAGGGCTTTTTTTTGGCAAGCATCCTGCTTCTTATATTGGAAGAGACAACTAGGGAGGTATTATGCCAAACCGTCATGATCATGATCGAAACTTTAGTGATGATCTTTATTGGACTGGAAATCCTTATGGAAATGCTTTTCCTAACGAATCAGAGCGTGAAGAAGCTGAAGATGAGGCACTCGAAGGTGAACTTAATGCACCCGTGGGAAGAACTTTTGTTGGTGTTGGTCCAAAGGGCTACCGTCGTTCTGATAATAAAATCAAAGAAGAAATTTGTCGCCTGCTTTACCAAAATCACGATGTGGATGCGACTCACATTGAAGTTGATGTCGTCGAAGGTTGTGTTGATTTAAAAGGACATGTTCCCTTAACCGGTATGCGAGGAGCAGCAGAAGACCTTGTGCGAGAAATTTCCGGTGTAAAAGATGTTCATAATCATCTACAAGTTGATTCTGTTATGTGATTAAAGCTTGAATGAAAAATGAAGAACATCCACTAATTCATTCATCGAAGAAAGCTCTCGAGTTTCTTCGAGATTGAGAAATTTTATTTTCTCACCTTCAATAATAAAACGACGAGGTTTGCATTTAAAGTAGCGATACGCTGGTAAATCTTTTTCGCTCTCAAAAATGGAAAAAGAATCTACGCCAAAATAGTTGCAAAGTCCTTCGCTAAAAAGATTATTTGTAACTACACCTTGCATTTTGCCTAACATGTATATCATCTCTTTTGGATCTGAACCACGATGCATGTAAAGATCATTTTTTCCTAGATCGATACTGGCAAATAGATCTGAAATGACTCCCTCATCATCTTTTGCCCAAATAGCAAATTTCTGGTTTTCAAAGGAATCAAAAAACTTTTTCCAAGTATCAATCTGACGTGAAACATTCGTAAAGTTATCCAACATAATCATGATAAATTTGGGTGGCTCAACTTGTTTAAAGAGGGCTTCGATCGCTTCTACTTGAGTCCCATAATCCTTGTCTTTAAGTATTCTCACTGTCGAAAAATTTTGCTGTAGATAAAGTTCCAAAAGTTTGATTGAGTTTTCTTCAGTTGTTCCTGCGATCGGCGCTGGATAGCGTTTTGTCAGGAGATATTTATTCCATTTAACTTCATAACCTACGCGCTCGCGGGCCCTGAAATTAAATCCCATAAAAGCAGAATTCAAAGAATTTTCTAAATCTAAAAAAAGATCAATATTAAAAACGTCATGCAGATTTGCGCAGTAATGATGAGTTTCAATGAGACTCGTCTTTGTAACTGGTCGTTCAAAAACTTTAACTTTAAAAGGCAAAAATGCAAGAGCAGCACTTCCTCCATCCTCCGTAATTAAATTAATTTCCGCTTTGGGAAACTCTTCACTAAGAGTAATAAGAAAAGGATATGTTTCGAATAATTCATTATTATTTTTGGGCATCTTTACCAAAATTTTTCTTACGTCACTCAATTCCATTACGTTTCCTCAAATCTAAATTGATAGAGATCATCAAAATCAATTAACTGCGGTTTGGATGGTACTGATCTCACCATTTTTTTTAATTCTTGCCACTTCAATTTTTCATTTAATAAAGGACTCTCAACATGCAAACTTTCACAACGATCAAATTTTTGTTTCGCTTTATTAAGCATGCCGGCTGCCCCAATGAGATTTTCTTGACGATAGTGAAACAACGATGCGGCCACTTGGATGATGGCCCAATAAACATTTCGCTCCGGTCCTGGCTCTTCCATCCAGCAATCTTCAAGAAATTCATGGCACTCCCAATATTTCTGGGCGTTAAAAAGCCTTAGCCCCTCTCGTATGAGTTTTAAATGTTCTTTGCTAAACTGGGCCATCTTGCTATCTTTAAGGGGTATTTAATTCAACTATTACCACTATTGTATCCCTAAACGAGAACAAAGTTATGTCGGAAATTTCTGATCAAATCCAAACCTTAGTACCCGAGTATGTTCGTAATCTACAAGTTTACCAAGCAGGTAAACCCATTGATGAACTCACACGCGAGAGGGGGCTAACTCATATCTCGAAACTAGCAAGTAATGAAAATCCATTAGGTCCATCACCCTATGCAATTAAACAAATGACGATGGCCTTGTGGGATGTACATCGTTACCCCGATATGAACGCCTATCAACTTAAAACCTCACTTTCAAAACTCTACAAACTCAAAAACGAAAATATTATTCTCGGAAACGGATCTGAAGGAATCATGGCGTACATCGCGCGAGCTTTCGTTCAGCCAGGTCATGAAATACTAACGAGCGAACATACTTTTATTGGTTTTTCTATTATTGCTCGCGGAGTAGGTGCTCATCTAAAAACAGTGCCACTTACAAAAGATTATCGTTTTGATGTTGAAGCATTGGCCAAAAATATTACTCCAAAAACCAAAGTCATCTACATCTGCAATCCCAACAATCCAACGGGAACATACATAACAAAAAAAGAATTTGATTACCTCATGTCTCACGTGCCTTCTCACGTACTGGTTATTTTAGATGAAGCCTACTTTGAATTTGCCTGTGAAACACCTGATTATCCAAATTCGATGGACTATCGTTACGACAATGTCATCACTTTAAGAACTTTCTCTAAAGCGTATGGCCTCTCCGGAATTCGCATTGGATATGGTTTTGGGCATGAAGATCTCATCGCCAATCTTACTAAAGTTAAATTACCATTTGAACCAGGCCTCATTGCTCAAATGGGTGCAATTGGTGCTGTTCATGATAAACCACACCTTCGTCGAACAGTGGTGAACAATCGTCGTCGTTATGAAGAGACATTTGCTTTTTTAACGAAACACGAGTTCAATCCAATCAAATCTGTAACGAACTTCATTGCTTTTAAAACAGGTTCTGAAGCGGCTTCTCGAGATCTCTTTGAGCGTCTACTTGATCATGGAGTTATCATCCGTCAACTAAAGGCCAATGAAATGCCAGATTTTGTTCGTGTTTCTCTCGGAACTAAAAAAGAAATGAAGCATTTTTTCTCTGCAATGGAATCTGTTCTGCCTGAATACAATAAAAGATACGGGAGACCAAAAGCATGAAAATCGTAACTTATCGTTACCAACATCAATATGGAACTGAAACACGATTGGGACTTCTCGTTAATGATTCGATGATCCTCGATCCGAATCTCGCTTTTGCCTGCGACTTCGAACGTGAAGGACGTTATAATCCACGTGAACGTGCTAATGACTATTGTCCACCATCACTCAATCGTCTGCTTCGTTTAAAAGAAAACCCACTCGATATTTTGCACGAGGCTTCGGGCCTGATGATTTTTTTGGAGAAATGCGGAACCTTGCAAATGAAAGATGGAACGCAATATCTCCGCAAACTCGATCATAAAACAATATCACTTGCCGCTCCTCTGGATAAAATCGAAACATACCGTGATTTTTATGCTCACGAAAAACATGTGGCCGTTGGATTTAAAAAACGTAACGAAAAAATTCCGGAAGCCTGGTATGAAATCCCGGCTTATTATAAAGGGGCAACTGCAGGATTCATCGGTCCTCATGATGAAATTCTTTGGCCCAGTTATACCGACGTCCTCGATTATGAATTAGAATTGGGACTAGTCGTTGGAAAAGATGGCTACAATATTAAGCCCAAAGAAGCTCACAAACATGTTTTTGGTTTCACTATCCTCAATGACATTTCTGCTCGTGATATTCAGAAAAAAGAAATGAGCATTCGTCTTGGTCCAGCAAAGGGAAAAGATTTCTGTTCAATCATAGGCCCTGTCATTACAACAATTGATGAGTTTGAGTCTATTGAACCAAATCTTCTCATGACAGCAAAAGTAAATGGTGTTGAATGGTCTCGTGGATATTCTGCCGATTCACACTTTAGCTGGGAGCAGATGATCACTCATGTTGCAAAAGATGAATGGCTGCTTGCCGGCGATCTTTTAGGCTCAGGAACAGTTGGGACCGGATGTGGACTCGAGCTCGACAAGTGGATTAAACCAGGTGACAAACTCGAGTTGGAAGTGGAAAAAATAGGAAAGCTTATTAACGTCGTTGGATCAAAGCAGAAGTTCTAGTTAACTTTACCTAGAACTTCTCTTTCAATAGTGGAAACAATTTGTTTCAACTCTCCAACTTGAAGATTGAGCCTTTGTGCACTCGTCTCCGTCTCTTGTGATAGTCCCAATCCGTAATGAACACCTTCATCAATTTGGCTGATGGCCTTCGTAATTTCCGAATATCCCTTAGTCTGTTCGGTAAGTGCCAGCGACACATCATTCATCATAGCTGAGAGATCTGAAATATTCTCTACAATCTCATTCAGTGAATCCACACATTCTGTTGTAATTTGTTCACCAGAAGCTAATTCTTCTTGCGCCTGTCTGGTGAGTGCTTCAACTCGGTTGCTCATATTCTTGATAATATTTTCAACTTGTGTCGTTGCTTTCACAAGAATATCATTTATTTCTTTGGCTGAGTTCCCACTGATTAAGGCAAGCTTTCCAATTTCTTCAGCAACAACGGCGAAACCTTTTCCATGTTCCCCTGCTCTAGCTGCTTCTACTGAAGCATTAAAAGAAAGTAATCGAGTTTGAAAAACGATATCATTGATAACTTTAGTACGATCCCCAATATCTGAGATAATCGTTACAATAGCGCGTAGTTCTTCATTGCTCGTTTGAATTTCAGTGAAAAATTTCTGATTTGTGTCTGAAATATTTTTAATAGTGTAGGCCATTTTATCAATAGCTTGTTTTCCAAGAAGAGCGCGCTCTTTTCCAATCAAGGTCTTTTTTGCAGATTCTTCAATGCTCGCTGAATTTTTCTCAGACATTGAATTGATTTCATAAAGTGAACTCACAGTCTCTTGTACAGCTGAAGCTTGCTGAGAAGAAACAGATGAAAGATTCGTCGATGTTTCTGTTAACTTTTCACTTGCTTCAGCATTCACTGTTACTGCACTAACTAACTGACCAAGCGCAGATGCAACTTTCGACGTTCCTTTACGAAAGTTACGAGAAGTAAACAATGATACAAACAAGGCCAGAAGCACGGCTGCAATTCCAATCGTCATCGCTTTATTTCTTGAACCAATAATTGCATCAACTCGTGTATTAAGAATAGTTGTGAGAGTTTGGTTTGTAAGAAGGTAAAATTCTTGAGTCTGAGAAATGAGTCCATTCGTTAATGTGAGGGCCTGTGATGCTTTGGCCTTATCACCTTTTGCGATGGCTTCCAGCACTCCATAGAGATTGCTATAATTGCCATTTATCTTTTCTAGTTCCGTTTTAACTGGGCCTTGTAGAGTAGCATTTGCACCATAAAAGTTTTTGTCTTCATTAATAGCTGTCATAGTTGAAGCATAGATTCTACCCCAATCTGATTCGCGAACCATAGCAAGCATTACAGCTGTTTGAATTTTTTCATCTTCTGTCATTGCTTGAGAAACATTAGTCTGGTAACCATTCAGCATTGATCTCAAGTTATAAAGTCGATCACTGATCTGAGGTGCTACGATTAAAGTCACATCCATCAAATAATATGAATCAAGGTCGGGATCGAGAATAAGATTGGAAGTATCACCTGTGTGAATAATAAGTTCGCGAAGATCTTTGATCATCTTAGTCGTTTCAACTTTCCCTGCCTTAAAGAGACTAAAAGTTGAATCTAGATTTACTTGTTGGATAATTTCACGTTTACGTGCGGCCAAAGAAGCATCATCTAGAAGAAGTTCTGTCTGATATTTAAGATAATCTTTTTTCACAGCTGAATAAAGAGCATCCATTTCAGGTGTGTACTTATTTTGCTTAATAACTGAATGCAAAAGATGCATCGTAGAACGTTGAATCTCATTTCCCAAAACTTCTTTTTGAGAGAATTGAAGTTCTTTGTTATATGAACTAAACATCAGATAAATCAGCACAATAATAGGAATGGCGTAAAAGATATTGTTAATGAACAGTTTTGTTGAAAGTGAAAAGTTTAATTTCATTGGGCATCCTTATACAATTGATTAATCTTAAGATAACTTAAATCAATAAAATTTAAAGGGCGTCAAAACATTCCTGAGCTTTTCAATCGGTGAAGCTTCAGTGAAAATGGACTTACGAGGTTACTTATGGAAAATTTCAAATCATCTGGATTGCATACTAAACAAGCGCACGTAAAAGTCCCAGAAGGACACTTTGAAGAGGAACACGGCAGAGACGGGTTTTTTGGTCGAGTATCGCATTTGTATCATCAAAAACCACCTGTCAGCTGGATTAATATTGAAGGCGATTTAAAACCGCAATGTCAGCCTCCTATGTTCAATGACAAACTGACTAAAAATATATTCCAGCCCATTCTTTCAAACGATGATCTTGTCATTAGTATTGGTCATTATACAAAATCGTTTGAACATTTTTATAGAAGTGCAGACTTTGATGAAATGCTCTTCATTCACGATGGCACTGGAACAATAGAAACCATTTATGGTCATCTAGACTATCTGAAAGGTGATTACGTTATCATTCCACGAGGAACGACATATAAACTCTACCTGAAAACAGAAACAAAAATTTTAAAAGTCGAATCCCGTAGCGAATTTGAACAACCAGATCGTGGAATGTTAGGCCCAAATGCTCTTTATGATCAAACTGCGCTAGTAGTTCCAACCGCTGCCAGTGGATCTGAACAAGATAAAAAAGAATATAAAGTTGAAATTAAACGATTAGGAAAAATAACAACTGTAACTTATCCCCATAATCCCCTCTGCGTTTCAGGCTGGAAAGGTTCTGTTTATCCTTTCAAATTGTCTATCTATGATTTTTGTCCAGTTATTAGTCATCGTTATCATATGCCCCCAAGTGCCCACACAACTTTTGTCTGCAAAAATTTTGTTATTTGCTCATTTGTTGAAAGACCACTTGAAGATTCAAAACATGGTGTTTTAAAAGTTCCTTTCTATCACTCCAATATTGATTTCGATGAAGTTCTTTTCTATCATCAGGGAAATTTTTTCTCGCGCGATAATATTGATGCTGGTGCTTTAACTTTTCACCCACAAGGCATACATCATGGCCCACATCCAAAGGCCTTTAAGGCAAGCGATGCTAAAACACATACTGATGAATTCGCAGTGATGATCGATGCAAAAAGACCACTCATCCCTTCAGATTGGTTTTCAAAAAACGAAAATAAAGAATATTGGAAATCCTGGATGACCTAAATGATAGGACGGTAGTGAGCAGCGATCAATTCATGAACTTCGCTGCTCAATACGTACTTATCCTTGCCTTCACTTGAAACAAGATCGAGAAGATGGACATGAATAATGAGTTCGTCATGAGAAAATAATTTAAGCGCATGAGAGACAAAAGGCATATCGCCATACCAAAAAATTGTATCGCGATTTTTAAGCGAAATTGGCTCACCTTCAAGACTAGTATAATTTAAGACCAAAGGGAGGATGGGCGCTTCTGCATTAATGGCCGCTTGAAATAGTGGTTTACGGAAAGCATGAACTTTTTCCCCATTATGACTAGTGGCCTCTGGAAAAATGGTAACAGGAATTTTTGCTTTTAGTGCGGCAGCCAGTTGTTCAACTTCGCCACCAAGTTGTCTTCTGTTTTTTCTATCAACGAATAAACATCCACCAAACTGACAAAGCTGACCAAGAAATGGAGTTCGTTTCATTTCTAGTGATGTAACAAAACTTGTAGGAAAAAGTGAACTTATCGCTAGCACATCAAGATATCCAAGATGATTGGCCACAATGAGGACTTTCATGTCATCAATGCTCACTTCTCTATTGGTCACCACTTTTATATTAAAGATTCTAAGACCACATCGACATGTCCATGCTATGAGTTCGGTCAGTGAGTGACGGGCCCGGTCAAAACTAAAACCTGACAAGCAATAGAGCACAATCGCCGTAGTGAAATAAACGACAAGTACACCTGCGAAAAAAAGAATCCTAAAAAATAAGCGGATTTGTCTCATTGGATCTATACTAATAAGGATTAAATGGCTTGTAACTGAGGTTTTTATGCTAATGAAATCTTTTAATACTGACGGTGCTTTTGCTGACAATTATAAATTTTTAATTGGTGGAATTTTACCTAGACCAATAGCTGTTGTTTCAACTCTCAATTTAAATGGAACAAATAACCTTGCCCCTTTTTCATTTTTCACAGCAGTCTCTGCAAAACCTATGATCATTGCGTTTTGCCCGCTCATTCGCTCCAGCACAGGGCTTATGAAAGACACTCCTATTAATATCCTTCGAGAAAAAGAATTTGTTGTGAATATTGTAAGCGAAGATATTGTTGAACAAATCAATACTGCTTCTACTGAACTTCCTTACGGTGAAGATGAATTCGCCTTTTCTGGACTCACTCCAATTGATTCTGAAAAAGTTAAAGCTAAAAGAATTAAGGAAAGTATGATTCATTTTGAATGCATTTTCCGTGATCAACTAAGCTATGGTGATCAACCTGGTGCAGGCCAAATTATTACTGGTGAAGTTGTTAAAGTGCATGTCGCTGAAGAAATCTTGGATCAAGGAAGAATTGTAACAAACAAATTAAAACCAGTAGGAAGAGGAGCTGGCAACGATTGGTTTCGCTGCCATGATATTTTTACATTAGAGCGCTTAATGAAGGCGCAAATTCAAAAATAATTATTCTCTAAAAGAACTTTCTTTGAAGAAATCTTTTAATTCTACAAATAATCCAATATTGCATCCTTCGTAAAGCTCGGCACCAATCACTGTTGAACCAACATCGACGAGAATCATTTCTGCCGTCTGATCAACATTTTTACATTCTACAGAATGCATTTCAAACCAAGCGACAGGCACACCACCTGCAATAAAGTCTAAAACTTCAAACTCTTGACCGGCCTTAAAAGAAGCGCCGTTATCAAATGTGATATCTTGAGTAAGGGTATAACGCTTATAAAGATCGATATCATTCCATTGTAAATTAGCAGCAAATGCCGAAGTTGAAAGTAAGAGAGAAATAACTAAAGCTAATAATTTCATAAACACCTCTGTGATTATTCTAGCTCCATAAAAAAGTGAGGAAAAGATTTTTCTACGCAATCATGTTCGTAGAGCTCTCCTCCATTGTTGGCCCGCATAAATAGATAGGCGGCCATGACCATTCTATGATCACGTGGTGGAGTGAATACAACAAAGGGATATGTTCCAATCGCATTGCCAGACACCGTTAAACGATCATTGTGAAGCTTGTGAGGAACTTTAAAGGCCTCAAGTAGCTTCATCGTCTCTATCAATCGATCGCTTTCTTTATGTCTGAGAATTTCTAAATCTGAAAATGTGCTCTCGCCTTTTGAATGGGCCGCAAGAAAGGCCAGAGTTGGAAAAAGATCTGGTGCTTTTTTTACGATAAAATTAAAAGCTGTTAAGGGATTTTTATAAGCGATTGTGAGCCCTGTTGGTTCCCATTTAACTTCCGCTCCAGAGTTTTGTAACACTTCCATCAAAACTGAATCTGCTTGATAGAGATCTCTTTCAAAACCATTGTTAACTTGAAGTTTACCTAGAAGGGCCGCCAGCACGGCAGGATAGCCAAGAGAGCTAAAATCAACTGGAACAACATAGTTATTTTCGCTAAATGTTTTAGAGAGAATATGTTCCGTCATTTCTAAGTAGGTTTGTGAAGCATCTACATTTTCATATTTAATAGTCAGAGGGAGTGTAGAGAAGGCCAATCTCATGGCAGAGGCAAACTGCGTGCTCTTTTGACAATTAATGGAGATAACACTTGTATTAATCATCGTCGCTGGCCCCTTGAGAGTTAGCCAACAATTTTCACCTTTCTCAATTTTAACTTCCAAAAGTTTCAAAGGAGCGATCAAATCGTCCATCGGACGTTCGCTCATTTTTTCAGTTGGAAAAAAACGATATGTTTTATTTCCGCGAGCACACAAGGCCATGAGAAATCTATTTGTCGTGCCTCCATCACCGGTTTTTAAATCAATAACATCACTTTTCGACAAATTCTCACAAGCGGGGAAAGAATTCTGAAATGTTAAAGTTGATCCTGACTTTTCAATCAGGACTCCCATCGTTTCTAAACAAGAAATTAAATTTTGAACATCTGTTGATTCTGGAACTTGATGAACTTTAAAATTTTGCCCACGAAGTGCTCCAACAATCAGTGCGCGATTGGCATGCGATTTACTGGTGGGAATGGAAAGCTTTTTATCAAAGACTTTTGAAGCCTGAACTTTAAAGGGTAAACTTTTTGAGTTCATCTTTATTGGCCTCTAACGTCGCTTGAATTTCATCGAACGTTTTTGTTTCAATGACCGCATTTCCGATATCTTTAACAATGACTAAATCAAGAGAGCTAAGCGCACTGATTTTTTTATCCTTCGACAGATACATCATAATTTTTTCAATCGGGAATTCTTTATTCAACCAAGGTGCACTGTTAGACGGAAAGTTGAGAACTTTCTTCAATGCAATAATATCATTTAGATTTTTTTCAGTACCAAATAATTTAAAGACCAGCGCCATTCCCCACATCACAGCTTCACCATGAGGAATGTTGTAGATGAACTCAACAGCGTGTCCAAATGAATGGCCTAAGTTTAAAATCTTCCTTACTCCTGTTTCTTTAAAATCTTCGTCTGTGAGTTTTTGCTTAAAAGTCGCACAAGCATTAATGATTTCTTCGATCGGAGCTTTTTTAATCGCTAAATCATAAATGGAGTAATCGAGGAAACAATATTTAAGAACTTCCCCCATTCCACTTTCTCTTTCACTCTGAGGAAGAGTATCAAGGAATTTTGGACAGATAAGTACTTGGGTAGGTAAATGAAAAGCTCCAATGAGGTTTTTTCCAGAACGAGAATTGATTGCCACTTTTCCACCAATGCTTGCATCAACCATTGAAAGAAGAGTGGTCGGAATTATACTCCAAGAGATTCCACGTAAGATGGTGGCCGCTACAAAACCAGCAAAGTCAGATACGGCTCCCCCGCCGATCACAACAAGATGAGCATTTCTGTGAATCCCTTTATCAAGGAAAAATTCAATCGCATTTTGAAAATCATTTACATTTTTTACTTTTTCACCGTCTGGCGATTTCCAAAAAATCACTTTTTTATTTTCGATTTTTTCAATCGCTAAATCTTTTGAATAGTGCGACCAGATTTGATGATCAACAATAAGAAGAATTGTATCAGAATCGATTTTACTAATCTCTTCAACGATAGATGCCAATTCAATGTTTTTTATTAATGTTTTCATATTTATTTTCTCTTACGTTTTTTAATTTTGATAAGCTTTTTGGCGCAGGTAATGATCGGCCAAAACTATTTTTACCATCGATTCAACGACCGGAATGGCACGAGGAATAATACACGGATCATGTCTTCCTTCGCGTGCTTTTTCTCCAACTGTCGATGTCGGCTTGAAAGTAATCGACATAACCAATCGTTCGCCATTAGAAATTCCGCCTTCCATTCCACCGAAGGCATTTGCTGTGCTAGAGACTTGCGAACCACTTAGGTTGGCCATTTCTTCGCCTAGTCCAAACGAGAAAGAAACAACTGCTCCAATCGACATTAAACCTTTTGCAAGATCAGCTTTAAGTTTATCAAAGGCAGGCTCACCTAACCCCATTGGACATTGATCGACGAGAATTCGAACGCGCCCTCCTACGGACTCACCCTTTTTTTTCAAATCCTCTAGATAGGTTGCAATTTCTTTATTCTTTTCCGTTTGAGGAAATGAATAAGGACTTAGATCTTTTTTTAAATCAACAAGCTCAGAAGTAAATTCGAATGGTCCTAGTTTTGTGACATAAGCTTTCACCAATAATTGTGGAAGAATTAATTGAGCAAAATAACCACCGATCACTCTGGCCAACGTTTCACGTCCTGAAGCTCTTCCGCCTCCGCGGTGATCGCGAATTCCATATTTAATAAGCGTCGTTTTATCTGCATGTCCAGGACGATGCTCTTCTTTTAAAGCATCGTAGTCAGAACTTTTTTGATTTTCGTTATGAACGATAATGGCAATGGGTGTGCCCAAGGTTTTATTTTCGAAAATGCCTGATAAGACTATGGCCGTATCGCTTTCCTTTCTCGCTGTCGTCCCTGCTATTTTTCCAGGAGCCCTTTTATCTAATTCACTCTGTAAGGCTTCCAGTGAAAAATTTAATCCTGGTGGCACGCCATCGAGGACAACCCCCATTGCTGGTCCGTGGGACTCACCAAAACTAGATAAAGAAAACATTTTACCAAAACTATTTCCACGCATATGATGCCCATTATACTCAAAGGCTAAGGGTAAAAACAAGGAAGGATCGGTCATGTTCCTGGAGAGCTTTAGGCATATTATAGAAAGAGAAGCTCTGAAGAAGCAAAACAACGACAATCTCAGGAGAATCTCAAGCGAAAACAAGAGAATATCCGACTTAGTTGAGCGTCGTAAGAAAACAGAAATTTCACTTGAAAATCTAAAAAAAGAAATCGCCGATCTTAAGCTTGAAGAAACTCAAGCCACTATTGAAAATTTTCAAAATAGACTCAATAAATTGAAAGCACAATCCAATTCTGCTGTTACTGAAAAAGAGCAAAATTCATTTGAATAACAGATAGAAACTGTGGAAAAAGAAATGCAAGTGGCAGAAGAAATATATTTCAG
>CAMLRB010000051.1 GCA_946482295.1 uncultured Bacteriovorax sp.
AACTATATCGGCCAGCAAATTGAAGTTAGAGGTGTCGTTTTTAAAACAAGAGTACTTTCTGGTTTTGGATTCGTTCTTCTTTATACTTCTGGAACTATCATTCAAACGGTTTTCAATGGGGATTTAGGGGCAACTGGAATTAAAGACGGTTGCAGTGTAAAGCTGAAAGGAACAATTAAAGAAGCAACTTTAAAAGATGCTTTCGTATCACCAAAAAACTGCGAAATGGTTATTGAGAGCTTCGAAATCATGAGCACTCCTCATGAACCAATGCCATTTGATATCACTAAGAAAAAACTAGATGTCCTAAACGACACGAAATTTGATTTCCGCTATCTTTCGATGAGACATCCAAAAGAGCGCGCGATTTTCAAAATCCAATCGGCGATCGTTCATGGAATCCGTGAGTTTCTTATTCAAAACAGCTTTACAGAAATCAGAACTCCTAAAATTGTTAAAGAAGGTGCAGAGGGCGGAGCGAACATTTTCTCTCTTGAATATTTCGGTCAAACAGCATACCTCACTCAATCACCACAGTTTTACAAAGAATTTTGCGTAGGGATTTTCGACCGAGTTTTTGAAATCGCTCCAGTTTTCAGAGCAGAAAAGCACAATACGAGCCGTCACATCAACGAATATACTTCAATCGACGTTGAATTAAGTAACATTGATTCATTTTACGATGTCATGAACATTGAAACAGCTATGCTGAAGCATTGTTTTTCATACATCAAAAAAGCTGTCCCTTTTGAACTTGAATTACTCGAAGTAGATGTTCCAGAGATCACAGATATTCCAGCTCTAGATTTTTATGAAGTTAAAAAAATCGTTAACGAGAAATATAAAGTTCCATCAGAGGAACCAGATGATTTAGCTCCAATTGAAGAATTGAAAATCGCTGAATACGTTAAAGAAACGTACAATTCAGATTTCGTCTTCATCACAAATTACCCATTTGAAAAAAGACCATTCTATACAAAAGATGATGTGAACAATCCTAAAATTACCTCAAGCTTCGATTTGATTTTCAGAGGAATCGAAATCACTTCAGGTGGTCAACGTATTCACGACTACAATGAAATCGTCGATAAACTTTCACGTAAAGGTCTTGATCCAAAGAGCTTCGAGTTTTTTACAACTGCCCATAAACATGGATTACCACCACACGGTGGATTCGGGATTGGTCTTGAGCGTGTAACTCAAAGATTGTTGGGACTCGACAACATCAAATCTGCCACGATGTACCCGAGAGATATCCACAGACTGACGCCATAATCTAGTTAATATGAAAGGGCCTCACGGCCCTTTTTTTTTATTAAAACGGACAAACTTTTCCAGCAAAAACAAGCCATGGGTATTGTTTGAAGTGTTCTTCCCCGTGTCCACTGGCCATATGAATCTTTTGATAACCTTTTTGGTGAAGCTCTAAAGCAAAGTCGAGACCATTTTTTGATTCCTTTCCCAAATCAAAATCAATATAGATATGAGTTGTTACTTTTGAGATATAAAGTTCGTGTGTAGCAAACTCATCAATACCAGCAAGCGTCAGAAGATTGATTTGTTTTTCTTTAGCACGTTTATTCCAACCAATGCGCAGTAGGCGATCATCATCGATATAAACATAGTCGTAAATGACTTCAGCTTTTTTTTCGGTTTCACTTACGGGAAGGATGATAGAAACGGTTGTTCCTTTATTGATTGTAGATTCAAAGGTCATATATCCGTTGAAGTAAGCTATAATTTTTTTCGCATGGTAGACCCCTAATCCAGACCCAGAATCACTTTCCTTTTTCCCTTCAGATAGCCCTTTTTCTCCAAGTCTTTTTAGGAAATCCTCAGACATGCCTCTGCCATTATCTGCAATACTGATTGCAATTTTTTGGTCTTCAATCTTTTTCAAGCTAATTTGGATATCACCTTTTTCCATGGCCTCGACTGAATTGTTGATAAGGTTGGAAAATATTCGAGAGAATTCTTTTAAATCGATGAGTACAGTTGTTTCCGAATGCAGTTCATTTACAAAAGATAGAGTTAGGTCAGTCTGATTTTTGAATTCTAATTTTTTAGCTTCAAAGAGTTGCTTGCTTACTTCGGCAATATTTTCGTTTTTTAAATGTAACTCAGGGACTTGATTCTTTTTGCCTTTTAGAAGGTTAAGAGCAATGTCATTAATCCGCTGAATAGAGTGGTTAATGAGAAAACGTTGTTCGTTGTTAATTTTTTGAACATCATCGACGGCCATCTTTAGAGAGTTAAGAGGAGAGCGGATGTCATGTGAAACCATTTGAGCAAGTTCCAGCATTTTTTCCTGAACAGTGAGATCGATTTTTAATTGCTCATTTTCTTCTTTGTTGCGTTTGTAATCGAGAATTTTATCTCTTAAACTATCAAATTCTTTAATTCCCACAACGTCGGTTTGCACTTGTTCACCACTTTGAAAACTATCAAGCAGTCCACTAAGCGGTCGAAGGGAAGTGGAAATAATTTTTCCTACATGATTAAAAAAGAGCATTAACGTTACTAATGAGATGAGCATGATAATTAAAAATGGCTTAAGAATTTCAAAGACAGATTGAATGAGATTCATTCTGAAAACAATTTTGAGATGAGTTCCACCTGGCATAGTCAATTCGTGGGAACCAATTTCAATGTAGCTGTCGTTTTGCAAATCACTTCGATAGATAAGTTGATTGTTTTTAAAAACATCAACATCATAGTGGTTCTTGTCTTTGAGTTCGACACTGCTTTCGAAAGTCCTAATGCTTTTAGGGAAGTTTATCCAATCATTGCTCAGTTCAGTCTCAAGTCCCACTGTAGAAAGATAATCGGTCATCACTTTTTTCTTTAATTGAAAAGCTTGATAAAAACCAAAACCTTCAAAAAGGAAAACACAAAAGAATGCGACAACCATCACTTTAACAAAAAAGCTTTGAACCGATTTAAGAATGGCAAAACTTAATTGCACTATTTCACCTCGAGCATTTCGACTGGAATCATATGTGGGCCAGCAGGAAAAGGGGGAACTGCAACAAGTTTTGAAGACCATAAACTGCTCGAGTCTGTACCAAAAAAGAGCGGTATGGTTGTAAATTCTTTTAAAATTTCGATCTGTGCTTCGCGAACGAGATTTGTTTTTTCGGCGGCTGAATCGTTGACAATAATTTTATTAATAAGAGCAGGGAGCGTCTTACTTTCAGTGTAGAAATAATTATTTTCAACTCCGGCCTTGAAGTAATTGAGAATAGAAATCGCATCCGGATAATCAATGCCCTTTCGTCCAAGGATCAAGTGACCTTTTTTGGAAAACATACGATCGAGGAGTTCATCCGCAGCGAGAGGTACTAACTTAACTTTCAGTCCATTTTCTGTAAGGACCTGGGCAATATGTTTTGCTGTCTGTGTAGTAATGTCGATATCTTTATTAAATTCAAGTTCGATGAGTTCCGAAAAGGTTTGAGTGTTCTCGGCCAGCTTCTCAACACTTTCAATATTGGTTTTATCTAAACCACCGCCAAAAAATGGAGGAATGAGTCCGTAAGCTTTTTCTAGTCCGGGGTAATCTAGTTTCTCAATGAGATTGAATTTCGTAAGAACAGAATAAATTTTCTTTCGCAAGGGAAAAGAATAATGTTTGGGGCTCGCAATGAGAAAATTTTCCAAAGCCATTTCGCCCGAAGTTTGAAACCAGCCTTGTTTCATAAGCTCTGTCTGAACGTTTTCAGCAATATGATCGAAAACAACCCAGTCAGTTTTATGAGCAGCTGAAAGTTTTGAAGGTTCTTCTAGAGTATAAAAGAGTCGCACACTTTGAGGTGGATTTTTAGAATCAAAAATATCTTTACGCCATTTTTTTAAAATGACTTCTTCTGCGGAAAATGAATTTACTTCATAGGGACCAGAATAGATATTAGGCAATTTATCAGTTTTGAAATCAGTGATGGGAAGAATTGCACAGTCTGCAGTCGCCAAGTGTTTGATGAAAACGTTAGTTGGATGATCGAGAGTTATTTCAAACGTTTTATCGGACTTAATGATAAATCCAAAATCATTTAAATCTTTTGATTTTTTAAATTTCTCAGCCCCTTTTATATAATCAAGATCAGCTCCGATAGAGGCACCTGAGGAAAAAATTCGAGCAAGGCTATGTTGGACATGTTTCGAAGTGATTGGTGATTTATCACTGAAAAAAATATTCTCGCGCAAATGGAAAGTGTAATGAAGCCTGTCTGCGGACACTTCGTATTTATCGACAAAATCGGGTTTCAACTGTCCATCGGCCAGGTAACGAAATAAACTTCTATAAATTTGAATATTAATCATCATTGAATAAGCATCTTCCATTCGATGTGGATCGAGGTGTGCGAGTCTCACTGGAATATGAAAATTGAGCATGAGATTTTCCCCATTATTTTTTTTGGTACATCCTGCAAATTGAAAAATTTGTAGGATCAATAAAATATTAAATATGTACTTTTTTATCATGTTTAATTGTAAGAAGAATGAATACTGCAAAGGCGATGAAGCCTCTCAATAAACCTTCGTATGTTAATGGTAATGAATTTGCCCATCCACCAACGGCAAATTCACCTAAGGCAAGATAGAGGGCCATTAGGGAGTTGCGGGCAAAATAAACACTCTCAACATCCTTCAGATCACAATTTTTTTGAATCATCTCTGTGAGGTAATGAAAGAGCAGCCAATAACCTAAATCGCAAAGGAAAGTGAGACCAAAAGTCAGAACTCCTCGCCCTGGAAAAAATCCGACCACACAAAATCCCAATCCCATGAGCGGCCAGACCCAAACAATTTTTTCTTCGAATTTTTTAAAGCGAATGAGATATCCGCCAACCCAAACGGCCAATCCATAAGACATGAGTAGAAGTGGAATCAGTATTGGTTGATCGCCAGCAACACGAACTGAAAACATATTAGCGCCGATGAGAATTGTGGCTAAGAAAAAATCCAGCAGAAACACGAGTGGAATTTTTTTGGCAAAAATCAATGCGCCTTCTTTTAAACCTTGAAGTGTTGGAGCTTCTTCTTCGCTTTTAGCTTCAAATGTTTTTTGCATTTGAAGGATGTATTTAACAACTCCGTATGAGCAAGCTGCACTTATAAGAAAGGTGAATGCATCAAATAGAATAATGGTTGAAAGAGAGAAGACTGTTAATCCTGAAAGACCGATGAGCGCCGAAAAAAAGGTTGCTCCATGAGTGACTTTATTTAACCACAAGGCCGGGCGTGTATGTCCTAACCCAGCTTTTTCTTCCAAAAACTTCATAATGGCCGGGCGATTGGCCCTCTGAGGTAGGGTCAAAATGGCACTAAGGACAGAAAGGGCGGTGAAAGAATAAATATTAAAATCGGGCCGAGAAGCTATGTAAGCAAGGACCAAAGAAAGGGCAAAAGAAGTGAGTTCCAGTGGAATATAAAATTTTAAATGGGCCATTCTTATAAAAAAACGGCTAAATACAAGAGACAACAAGGTTGGCAGAAATCTAAAAGTTCCGACAAACAGGCCAATGTCCCAAACATTGAAACCCATTTTCGACATCGCTCCCATTGACGTCACTAAAAAGGTCATCGTGCCAATAGAAGAAAACAAAATACCTAAATTAAAGTATATGAAAGATTTACTAATTTTTTCATTCGTCATTTGAAATTCGTTGTGTCCCTTAAATTATATGTTATTTAGTTTACCACGAAATCAAATAGGGGGAGTCATGAGTGTAACAATTATCGATCTAGACGTTATTGAAAATGAAGTAGCTGTTGAAGGCGCAGTTAGTAGCCGCAACTAAGAGAGCTTCTCATGATGGATTCAGGGGATCTGCATAATTTCGGTAAGCAAGTTTCCCTGGACCATAATGAAAATACTTTTTTCAAGCCTCGCTGCATTTTCTGGGAACATTTCTACTTTGGTAGTGATTCCCCATTGCTTGCGGCCTTTAAGAAATTAGTTTCGTCTAAAGAATTCTCATTCTTTCAAAATCATTTCCAACTTCAAATTCATTCAAAAAATCCATCAATCGAAGGTTCATCCGTTAAAGTAGATGCACATTCTTTAAATGATAAAATTGATTTCAAAGATGTTGGAAAATTGATTGCGTATTGTTCTGTATTTGGATTGCTAGATCTTCACACCGGAAACCTTGTCTATAACGGAAAGCGCTTTATCCCAATTGATATTGAAGTCGTGAATGCTGCTATCAGAGTTCCTAGTGAAACATTATTATTTCCGCTAAATGATGAAGAACGTCCTTATTCGCTTTATTTTTTATTACTCCCTTATCTCAATGAAGAAAACGCAAAACTTCTTCTTGAAGGTATGATTGAGATGCTTTCATGCCTGGCTGAAAATTCAACAGCACTTTTATCAGAACTTTCAAGCGTTGATTTCTCAGCTTATCCTGTGCGAGTCATTATTCGCCATACACTTGATTATCGAACGAAAGAAAATGCAGATTTACTCGCAGAAGAAATCATCCAACTTGAAAGAGGGGATATACCTTATTTCTTTAAGTATATAGATGGAGAAGATCTTTATTTTTACGAAGAGGAAATGAAACCGAAAAAATGCGTTGAGCTCAATGATCGCGCTTTAAAAAAGTTCACTATGATCGGTCAGCCATTTTGTCACCTTCTTAATGAGAGAATTAACACAGCTCTAAAGCCTAATATGCTCCTGCAGTTTTTAAGATACATCCAGAAGGATCTTGGCATTTCAAAGATCGATTCATCGCAATTTTCATATGTGTTCACAGATGGAAAGATAACCCTCGAATTGAATAATCAACAGTTCCAAACGACTGCTTTAAAAAACTAAAGACAGTCCAAGAAGCACTCGGCGTTGATAAAAACGATGATGCTAGAACTAAATATCCCCGAATTGGATCGTGTGAGTTGAAGTGATTAGTAATTATTTCAAATTCGTAATATAATTTTTATCAAAACTATTTAATGTATAAAAAAAAATCAATATGAGCAAAGCTGACACAATACTTCGTCAACTTAAAATCGATGTCAATTCCTGCACTAGGATTACAGAAGAGTCATTCGCTTCTGAGGTATATTTAATTGATGTCGAATCCGATCAAATGATTCTCAAGTTTGCTCACAATGAAACCAAGTATTGGAGAGAACTCAAAACGCTAGAGTTTTTAAAAGACTTCATATTGGTTCCAAGTGTTCTTCGCTCTATAGATCCTGGAGCAGGTTTCAATGGTGCACTTCTTATGAATAAGGTGCCGGGGAAACCTTTGAATTTAGCAACACTTGATTTTTCACTTGCAAGAGAATGCGGAAAATTGCTCGCGATGATGCATTCAATTTCTACAAATGGTCTTGGATATTTTCAAAAGGATGGTTTTGAACAACTTCCATTTGCAAACTGGTGGGAATATCGTCGTGACATGGTTTTTGGTGTTTGGACAAAAACAATAGAGAATAAAGTAGATGAGAAAATACTCTATCGTATTCACTCGATTTTTTCTCGTTACTTCGAAAGTTTTAGCAATAGCTCTGAATGTTTTATTCATTGTGATTATCGCTTTGGAAACATAATGGCCGATAATGGAAAAATTACTGGCCTCATAGATTTTGAAAGTTCGAGAACAGGTGATGGTGCATACGATTTTATCAAAATTTATGAAGTCATTGGTGATCACCACGAACTTTGGCAAAGTTTTTTAGACGGATATTCAGAATTGAGACCGTTACCAGACTTAGAAAAGACAATTCCTTATTACGAATTAGACTTAAATTACGGCTTTCTTCAATGGGCAGTTTTAAGAGGCGATGAAGAACTTTTTCAAGAACGATTGGCCGTACTAGTTAAACTTATTGAAAAGCATTAGACAAAAAAATCCCAGAGGGAAGACTTGGCCAATTAATGACCTCTCTTGCGAATTCCTCAATCTGATTTTTAGAGTGATTATCGACTTCGTATCATTCTCACGGTTAGTAGGGGGGTATTTGTTTGTGAACACAACTTTGGACAAAAACCTATCTTTTATCACGGCTTAAAATTGTAAAAAAGTATAAATAGGCCATAGCTCTTATTTCAAAAGAGGCTAATTCATTGATATTAAGAACTTCTTCAGAATGTAAGGAATAGTTAAAATATTGCAACTTTTTAACTATTAAGTTAAAAGTTTGACCTCTACTTTAGTCTCAGCTGCTCAAAATAGTTTTGAGCTTTTAAATCTAGGGGGGAAAAATGAAAAAAATGATTAAACGACTTTCAATGGCATCTTTACTTGCAGCTTCAGTGACAAGCACATTAGCAACGGCTGCAATACAGCTACCGACAGTAATTACTCTTTATAACTCTGAAGCAACTTTGGAAGGTGGTGGATCGACGATTGCAATTTTAAGACAAGAGCCACGCAGAGCTGAACTTTTTACTTGTTCAAAAAGATATGCCGGACAATTAAGAGATTTTGCAGCTGCAGAAGCATTCTTCAATGAAGGATTGAGTACTGTTAATCAAAGAACAAACTGCATTCCTTATACTTTGATTTCTGGAAAAGATTTTTCAGTTAGTAAAAATGCAATTTATTCTAATAATGGCAAAGCTGTAAGGTATGTGTTTACGGGAGCTGGAGCTAACACCGGCTTAGCAGAAATTCTTTCGGATGTTACAACATGGACCGTTGATGTAAATGATGGTCTTGGTATTTCTCCGAGTAATGATGTGGCCTTGGTTGGGGCAAGAGTTTACCACTCGAAGTTAGACAATCCAACAATCTCTACTTATAGAGACTCATATAAACTTTCAGGTATGGCACAGATTCAGTTTTCTGAGATTGGAAATTAATTATGATTAATATCTATAGTTACAATAATTATAGAGAGTATCTGAAGGACTTTTATAGCTTTAAAAAAGAACAGAAAAGCGGGTTTACTTATGCCCGCTTTTCCACAGAAGCAAATTTAGGTTCACCAAATTATTTCAAACTTATTGCTGACGGGAGCAAAAATCTTACGGCTGCAAATATTATAAAATTTACTGCTGCATTAGGATTATCTGAGATTGAAAGTGACTATTTTGAAGCTTTAGTTAATTTCAACCAGGCTAAAGATGCGTTAGAAAAAGAATATTACCAGAAAAGAGTTGAGCGTATTAAAAACTCAATAAGCAATGAAGTTATTAATCAAAAGAAACTTGAAGAATTCGAATTCGAGAGTATTAGCAATTGGACTTATCATGCCGTGATGATACTCACTAATTTATCAGATTTTAGGGAGAGTCCTAAATGGATTTCTAAAAAATTATACGGATTGGTTTCTGAAGAGGAGGCAGCCGATATTATTGCTAGGCTCATGACTTTAGGCCTCTTGAAGCATGATGAAAACGGGAAACTTATTCAGAGCTTTAAACAATTAAAAACCTCTTCTGAGTTAAAAAAGATTGGAGCAAGACTTTTTTATGAAGGAATGTTCAAAAGAGTGATCGATTCTTTTCGTCTTGATCAGCCAGTAGAACGTGAATTGGGTGCATACATGGTTGGTATTTCTGAAGAGCAATTGCCAGAGATCAGGAGAAGAGTTCGTGAGTTCCTTTCAGAATTAAATAACTTTGCGATGGAAAACCCAAATCCTGATAGAGTTTATTCATTCATGTTTGCGGGAGTTCCATTGAGTTCAAGTGAAGACATTAGAGGTGCACAGTTATGGCACTAAAAGTATTATTGCTGTTAATTTTTATTTCTTTCAATGTCGCCTTAGCAGGGAATGGGTCTTCGGGAGTAGGAACTGCTAGTATTGCAAAAGGTTTTATGGCCAATAGTTTAGCGGGTCAAGTAGAGCGTGTTGGTGATACAGTCATAGATCTGATATCGAAAGAAAAAATTCTTGATATAGAAACACTCGATAAGAATAAGGTTGATTTCACCAAGTTGGTTAAATCAAAATTTGGACAAGTGAATGGGTTTGAATACGTTCCTCATTCAATTAAAGAAAAGAATTACTGGGTATTATGTAACGAAAATGAAAAAATTTGTTATAAGCTTACTCCTACATCGAGTACGAATAAAAAAATCCCTTCTATTCTAGGTTCACTTTCTGAAGAAAAAGAATAGTTAGTAATTATTTTGAGATAAAACTTGGACAAAATTAGAAGCAGTAAACTTTTAAATATGAAACAAGTCCAAGTCGTACATGCAATTATTAAAGAGAATGAGAAATTTCTTTTAGGTAAGAGAAGCATTCTAAAAAAGAGTGAGCCTGGTGCTTGGGCTTTCATTGGCGGCAGACTTGAGCATGCAGAAACTCTTGAGTCTGCGCTAATCAGAGAGTGTGTTGAAGAAATCGATGTGATTGTTAAGCCTCTTAAAAAAATTAAGGAAATCATTGAAGAAGAAGCTGCACATTACTGGTTTGAGGCCGAAATTATTTCAGGCATACCAAGATTGGCCAATGATGAGCATTCGGAACTTGGCTGGTTCACAAAGTTAGAAGCTAAGACAATTTCTCCAATCGTCGCTGATGATATCGAGATAATTTTAGCATATTACTAAAACTGTAATTTTAGACAAAAAAAAGCCCGGAAGGTTAACCCGGGCTAATTATGATTTACTTCTTTCGAAGTTCCTCAATTTGAATTTTTTTTGAAGTCGCCATTCCTTGGGAAGAATGGGGTGTCGCATGCATCTGGGAACAAGTGTATACAAAATGGCATTTTAATCACGTTCTCGGCTTTTACTAAGAACTTTACTTTCAGTGAATTAAATCATTTTTAAATTTAATTTGATGATTCATTCATCTTGGCCAATAATAAACATAGGTATCTTATTCATGCCACCCCCCTTCAATGGGAAAGCACAAAAGTGTCGAATATTTTCAAGCTAACAATCAAACCTTTAATTATGGTTTAAGCAAAAGAAGGGAATGTTTTTAAGACCAAAAATTGGAGGTTCTTGTGAAACTATCTGCGCCTATTCATGTTCTTAAGGCCCAAGCTCAACAGCTTAAAAAAGAAAAATCTATAACTAACACTGAAGCATTAGATTTGATAGCGAAACGAGAAGGATTTAATTCCTGGTCCTTACTTCAATCAAAAAAAGAAGAAATGTTTCCAAATTCATATGATGAAATCCTAGATTTTTTCAATCCAGGGGACATCATTCTTATTGGAGCAAGGCCAGGAAAAGGAAAAACTGTTTTTACGATTGGCTTGCTCGTCCAGGCGATTCAAAAAAAACAGGCACCAAATTACTGTTTTTCTTTATCTGAAATTCATAAAGATATTGCTGGAAGAATCGCTTCTTATGATGAAACAATTGGCGAGAATAATAAATATCTAGGAGGATTAGATTATTCTAATGAAATAAGTGCTGACTATATTATAGAAAAAACAAGTAAAACTATTTCAAAAAACTCCGTAATAGTTATCGATTACCTTCAGTTGCTAGATGAAAAAAGATCTAATCCAACTCTGCAAGAGCAAGTTTTTAAATTAAAAAATTATGCGAAAGAAAAAGAGTGCATTGTAATTTTTATTTCTCAACTAAGTAGAGAACTTGAATACAGAAGCGATAAGAAACCTACTATGGATGACATTCGACTTCCTAATCCATTGGAGCTCAAATTTTTTAATAAAATTATTTTGCTTCATAAAAAAGATAGAGAAGAACATATTGTAGACGTTCTCTTTTATCGGCCGAAAGAATTTAGTTTTAAAGTTGGATGGGATAAGGATTTAAGGTTTCATTCATTGAGTTCAGTTTTGAAATAAAAAAGCATGGGCAGCAAAAGAAACTGATTTTTGGAGATTGTTTTGATAGCTCACCGGAAAATTCTCATGAATGTGGGATTTTTCTGGTGGGTTAAGAAACTAGCCTGCAACGTTTGTATTCAAAACCCACCAGTTTCTAAATTCTAACATCCTTTCAAAATTTTTAGCAATCCCAGAATTTTGGACAAAAAAAAGCCCGGAAGGTTAACCCGGGCTAATTATGATTGGCTTCTTACGAAGATTTTCACCATGAATTTTCAAAAACCATTCTGTATACATCTGTTCCCAGAGAAGAATGGGGTGGCTGATGGGGCTCGAACCCACGACACCTAGAATCACAATCTAGTGCTCTACCGACTGAACTACAGCCACCATATTTTTGTAAGCACATTTATAGGGGGTTGAGGGGTTTTAGTCAATGAAAAGTTTGGCGTTTTAATGCTTCAGGTAGTTTTTACTCTCTTTGATTTTGACTCTTCGAAAATAGTGCAGTCTAATAAAAGAGACGACATATTGCTTAGTTAGGAAGGTTTAAATGAAAAGATTAAATGGATTTTCTGCATTAGCTGTCTCTGTTCTTAGTTTGGCCCTTGGGTCATCTGCTGCTCATGCTTACGGAACTGGTATTTCGACGTTCCCATTAGAAGCTGAAAAGAAGGTTCTTTCTACGGAATTAACTGGAATCGTTTCAAGCGGTGGAGGCGTTGGTCTTCAGGCCCGTTATACGCAAAAATTAAACGAGGATTCTACTGTAGACGCTGGTCTTGGAATTTCAGGTGGTGAACGTTCTGCACGTTTATTCGCTGGCTATGATTATCAAATCGTACCTGACTACGAAAGCCAACCGCGCACATCAATCAAAGCTTTCATCGAAAACTCAAAAGAGTTCGGTGCAAGAAGAAACATTCTTGGAATCGCTCCAACTCTTTCGAAAGGATTTGTGTTTTGGGACAACGAAGCTTTCCCATACATCTCGATTCCTTACGGGATCAGCCTTGATGGTGGATCTAATTCATATAAGACTACTGTAAGTGCAAACATCGGTATCACAGGTGTGATTCCAGGTGATTTCTTAAGTACAGAAAAGAAAATTACAGCAAGTGCTGAAGGGATTATCGGATTAAAGAACAGCTTCTCTGGTGTGTTCGTTGGTTTCGGATACCCAATCGAATAAAAAATTATGACGAAAATTGTTTTTTCGGATTTTGACGGGACTCTGACCTACAAAGAAGGTTTGAGTCCCGTTTTTTTTGAGATCATGGATTATCTTGATCAAAAAAAAGTTCCCCTGGTGATCGTTACAGGTCGCTCATTATCTTGGGGGCATTTTCTCCTGACTCATTTTCCCTTCCTTACAGACGTTATTGTTGAGGGTGGTGGATCAATAGTTTCCCGCCGTGGAAAATTCATCACAGAGGAATTACTGGTTAGTGAAGCTGAAGTTCAGCGTCTGACCGACTTCTGTGGAGAGTTCAAAAAGAAATTTACGAACATTCCCTTATCGGTGGATTCATTTGGAAGAAAAACAGATCGAGCTATTGAATTACATGATCTACAAGACGGAACACTTTTTCATCACATTGAAGACTTTCTTCGCGAGAAAAATATCAACTTCTCGACTTCAAATGTACACTTGAATTTTTGGTGCGGAGAAATTTCTAAATATCTTGCCGTCACTCATTACCTCGTCAAAGAAAAAACATCAGAAAATGATTGTTTATTCTTCGGTGACTCACTCAATGATCAAACAATGTTCAAGTCATTCAAAAATTCCATTGGTGTTTCTAACATCTCTCAAGTTCTCGATCGCATGACGTATAAGCCGACGACGATTTTAACTGGACCTGAGAATGCTGGTCCTTTCGGTGTGCTCAATTACATTAAAAATAATCTTTAAAAGCGGCAGTTAATAGTTCTTTAATATGATGTAAGTCATGCTTCTTCCAAAGTTTAAATAGGGGAGCATTGATTCTCAACTGTTATACTCAATGACATGATAGGCTTGGCCTTAAGAATGCAATGATTTAATTTCGAGGTAATCTGCAAATGACTCTACAAACTTCAACAACAGCTGCCGGATGTACTGAAATCATCAAGTCTGGCGATAACGTCTTTATTCATTCCGGCGTTTCAGCTCCACAACAATTAATTGCAGCGATGATTGCGCGAGCGCATGAACTCAAAGGCGTTAAAATTTACCAGATTCATACTGAAGGTAATGCGGACTACTCAAAAAACCAATACAGAGAAAATTTCAACGTCCATAATTTTTTTAATGGTCCAAACATGCGAGCAGCGAGTGAGGATCTCTCTGTTCATTATATTCCTATTTTCCTTAGTGAAATTCCGCTTCTTTTTTACAATGGAGTAATTCAGCTTGATGTAGCTATGATCCAAGTCTCACCACCTGATCGCCATGGCATGTGTAGTTTAGGCCCTTCTGTTGATATTTCGGTTTCAGCAGTGAGAACAGCAAAAGTTCTGATCGCTCAAGTGAACAAGCAGATGCCACGAACATTTGGTGATTCCCAAATCCATATTTCGAAAATTGATCGCATGGTTGAAGTTGATGAACCAATTTATTCTGTAGCTCGTGCTTCACTCTCTGATAAAGAGAGAAAAATTGGGCAAAATATTGCGAGTCTTATTGAAGATGGGGCTACTTTGCAAATGGGTATTGGGGCCATTCCGAATGCTGTTCTTGATTGTTTAAAAAATCACAAAGATCTCGGCATTCATACTGAAATGTTTTCGGATGGCTTGATTGATTTGCATGCGGCCGGTGCCATTAATGGGAAATATAAAGTGCGCCATCGTGGTAAAATAGTTTCAAGTTTTGTTATCGGTTCAAAAAAAGTTTATGATTTTATCGATGATAATCCGGAAGTATTGCTTCTTGATTGCAGCTATACGAACAATACCCATATTGTCGCTCAGAATCCCAAGGTGACTGCGATCAACAGTGCTATTGAAGTCGATGTTACTGGGCAGGTTTGTTCTGATTCCATCGGCTCAAGAATTTATTCAGGAGTTGGCGGGCAAATGGATTTCATTAGAGGAGCGGCCTTATCTAAAGGTGGAAAACCGATCATTGCTCTACCATCAACGACTAAACATGGATTAAGTAAGATAGTCTGTCAGTTGAAGCCAGGAGCGGGCGTCGTTACTACGAGAGCACACGTTCACTATGTAGTGACTGAACACGGTGTTGCTTACCTCTATGGAAAGTCTATCAGTGAACGTATTAAAGCATTGATTAAGATCGCAGCACCAGAACATCAAGAAAATTTACAACGAGAAGCTTACAACTTATTTTTAAAAAATTAGCTGAGCGTTTTCTTTAACTTCCTCTAGTTTTTCAACAGAGCAATACTGTGAATCTTGGGGAGTTATCTGACAGATGTTTTGATAGGCAGGCAGACAATAAGGAACAAGAGCAATGGCCTTTTTCCATGAAACAAGAGCGTCTGCCTCCTGCTTTTGAGCAAAAGACATCATGCCTTTTGCTAAGTAGTAGTGTGAATATTCCGCATGTAAAAGTTTTTTACTAAAGCCTTGAAGTGAGTCGAACTGTGCTGAAATGTCTGCTGTCATGGTTGCTGGAAGCGATTCATTTAAATTCAACCCTTGCCCCTTTTCAACAATTCTTCCCAGGGGAAGAAATGTTAATTTAAAATCGGCACTGTTTTGAAAGTGTCTGGTTAGAATAAATTTGTATTGGGCCGTATTGGGTTTAAGCAAATCTTCAACGAAATCCATTTTAAGTTCACTGAAAATTTTTTCTTCATTTAAAAGTTTAAAATGTTCAAGCTTGTGTTGCTGTTTCAAATAGTACCAGGAATGAAAAAGTAGAGGCGGAGAAATGACGGCAATTGATTGGTAGTCAGCATTTTCCAGTTGAAGTAATCGCAGAGCGAAGTAACTGTTATCATTGTCGACTAAAAGAGCATTTACCTCATGGTGATGGGCTTGTTTTAAAAGATTGTGTGAATAATTCTCGATAATATTATCTTTAGAGAGATTTAGATTCTTATAGAGGGTTGGAAGACTTATAAGAACGGCCAATATGACGACCAGATATTCACTCTTTCGGTTTATCACTTTTTGAGTGCTGGCAATCAAGTGAACTAAAGTCATTATTAAAACGATGAGTGGCATGACGTGGAATCGACTTACAATTTCTTCTGCCATTCCTTCAATTTTAAAGTTCACTAAACCTAAAAAGAGAAGTGAGAGTATCAAAGTTGAGACTAGGGTTAAGTTTTTTCTGGTCAATAGGAGCTGTTTTTTAAGAGGAACAAAAAGTAAAAAAACGATGAAACCAAAAAATAAGGCCACAGCATTGATTTCTAAGAATTTCCAAATTCCCAGCATGTTGAAAAAATGAGAGTCATCATTGGCAGCTAGTCGGAAAGTTCCATAATCACTTCTTAAAAAATGGGAGATTAAAGAAGAAAAATCTTTCACTTCACCCCATGAATAAGGGCTTTCAGGATTTCTCAACATTAGAGTGGCATAAAGGAGAGCTGTTAAAATACATCCAGCAACCGCTCCCTTGATAAATGTTTTTCTCGAATGTGCGCTTAAAAATCTTTCAATCACAATAGGAATGAGAAAGATTGTGGTGTGGTGGTTAGAAACACTCAAAGCAAATAGAAAGGGGATTAAAAAAGAGCGATAGTTATCGTTCAACTGATCATCAATTGAAAGCCAGAGAACAGCACTCACAAACAAAGCATGTAGCGCAAAGACATCCGGTATAATGGCCGCTTGGAAAAATGTCCAAGTAAAGGCCAGCATGATCATAAGGGCTAAGGAGAGAAGTGTGACCTGTCTTTTTTTAAGTGGAAAAATAATGAAAACCAGTGAAGTGAGAGCGAAAAGTACATTTAAGAAAGAAGCTCTCCATACAAGGGAGTTAATAGTGACAACTTTCATCCATCCTTGTTGAAGAAGTAACCAAAGTGGATAACCAGGAGGATGGGCCACAAGGTTGTAATAGGCGGAAGCGATCAATTCTGCGCTGTCACCACCTTGAATGTAATGAGGAAGAAAAAATAAATAGCTTATTAAAATTAGAACTATAGTGAATGATATTTTAGAGAAAAAGCGAGTAAAAACCATTCTAAGATTATTGTTTTTACTCCTTTAACGGTCAAGCGTACCTAACGCTTTTTAGTTCCCGCCGGTACACTTTCTGATGACTTCTTTTCGATAGATTTAAAGTCACGAATCAAGCTCGAAAAAACTTTTGGATCTTTTGCTTCGATGAGAGCGAGTTTATCTTCACAACTTCTGAGTTTTGTCTCTAGATCCTCTCTAGAGACTTTTTCCACTTCTTTTTTAAGGATAGTGTACTTCTGTTGGACAGCACAATCTATTTTCATAGTATCCTTTGTTTGCTGCTCACAAAAGTTAATTGATTCAGGATCAATCTTTCTGGAAGCCAGCCTTTGCATGCAACTATTTTTTAAACTATCACGAAGCATTTTTATACAAAAGTTATGAACTTCAACTTGAAAGACTCCGTCTTGAAGGTCATTCCAGCAAGCGGTTTTAGAACTATCATGGAATTGAGCTTTGCAAAATGTCATAATGTCGTTTTTGGAAACATACTCAGCAGCATATGCAGATGTGCTTGCGATAAGAAAAAGTCCAAGAATGAATTTCATAAAACCCTCGAAAAGTATGGTCTACTAAACTGATCGGGTTATAGGAACATTTACTTTAGTCTTTCCGATCGTAATAGGTGACAACTGTCCCGTGGATCTTCTTATCAAGATCTTGGAGGGAAAAAGGAGTGTTGAGGTGAATCCAATCCGCAAGATCTTGAGGGATTTTTGTGATGAAGAGTTTTTCTTCTTTTTTGTAGGGAATTTTAAGAGCAATCGCGTGGAGAGCATGTCGAGGGAGTTCCATGAAGTCATGATCTTCCAAGGAAGCTTCGTGGTCTTTGAATCGTTGAAACATTTCATAAGAACCTAGATAAAGTTTATCACCAATCAACGGAACACCATGAGCTTTTGCGTGAACGCGAATTTGATGCTGCCTTCCTGTTTGAGGACAAGCAATTCCGATCACGTACTTTTCATTTTTTTCTAATATATAAAAAAATGTGCGAGCATGTTTTCCTTCAGCTGAATGTTCAGGAAAGGATTCAACCACAATGCGTTTTAAACCTTCTTCCGTTGAACCCATTCGTTCGTTTGCGATGAAAAAAGATTCATGCTTGAAGTGCGGTTGAATGCGGCCAATGAAGAGGTAGCATTTTTTAACATCATCTTGTTCAAAACGCTCCATCATCTCTGTGGCCATCGCGGGATTTTTTCCGAGCATGAGTATGCCGGACGTTTCACGATCGATGCGATGGAG
>CAMLRB010000052.1 GCA_946482295.1 uncultured Bacteriovorax sp.
TTCAGTGGGAAACATTCTTCAACATGGCGGAACGATTTTGCAAACATCTCGCTGTCCAGAATTCAGAACTCCTGAAGGACGAAAAAAAGCGGCCGATATATTGAAAAAAAATAAAATCGATGCCCTCATCGTGATCGGTGGTGATGGCTCATACAATGGCGCTATGGCCCTTCATCAAGAACACGGGATTCCAGTTTGCGGAATTCCAGGGACAATTGATAACGACATTAGCGGAACGGATTACACAATTGGATTTGATACGGCCGTACAAAACGCGGTTGAAGCTGTCGACAAAATTCGTGATACGGCCAATTCACACGCAAGAACATTCATTGTCGAAGTTATGGGACGCAGATCGCCTGCAATAGCTCTTAAAGTTGGGATTTGTACGGGCGCAGAGAACGTCGTTTTACCAACGGCTGAAATTGAATATGAAAAAATCTCTAACGATATTTCTCGTGGAATTAAACGCGGTAAAACTTCTTCCATTATTATTGCAGCGGAAGGTGAAAAAGAAGGAATTGGTTACGTCATACAAAAAAACTTAAAAGAGAAATTCCAATTGGACGCTCACGTTTGTATTTTAGGCCACATTCAACGTGGAGGTAACCCAACTCCAACAGATCGTCTAATTGCTTCTCAAATGGGCAATTTAGCGGTGCTCACACTCCTAAAAGGCCTTGCTGCTCAAGCAACTGTTTACGTAAATGGAAAAGTGACAACGACAGATCTTTCAAACTGTTTGCGTAAAAAAAATGAATTTGATGTTCAAGAAGTTGAACTCCTCAATTCATTGTCCATTTAATAAAGATTGCATCAGCCCTTCAACCGGTAAGTGATAATAGTCTTCATGAACGGAAACATTGGCAGGTGCAATTATTTTCCAGGCCGCATCCTCATCCCAATTAAACAGTGAAAGAAGCTCTAGTTGCTGCGAGGCAGTTAACTGAAGCGGACTAATTTGCCCTTCAACCGAAATCTTACCTGCCGCAAAACAATCCTCTAAATTATCAATGGGAAGATGTCCCGTTAAACTCCATAACATAAGCAACAATGGAAGCTCGAGATAACGATATTCTTCGTTCTGAAATTTTTTAGATTCCAGCTCGCCTTCCACACAGAGGACAAATCTTTTAGCCGGGATTTTTAGTTTTTTCTCGCGCGAGAGATAAACGAATTTCTCTTTCATGGCCCGCGAATATTTCCCCATCCCAACAATTTCGATTCCTGGACTACCGTTTGAGGCGTATCCGAAAATATCAACGGGACAATGCTGTCCTCCAAATGGGTAAAGACTTTTTGTTCTCATGTTCATCTGATGTTTTCCTATAAAAAATCCTGCTCTCCCCCTTGCAAAAAAGAATCAGTGCGCTCATTCTTAGGCATTAAAAGATTTGATTTTTAAGATGCCCGGTCATCAAATTTTGATGACGAGTTCGAGGATAAGTTCATGACTATTAAAACCAGATTAGAACGCGATTTACTTGGAAAAATGGAAGTTCCCGCCAACGCCTATTATGGAATTCATACTTTGCGTGCGATGGAAAACTTCAAAATTTCTAATCAAAAAATCAGCGACAACATCATCATGGTTAAGTCATTAGCGATGACCAAAAAAGCGTGCGCTTTGGCCAATGGAGAACTGGGTACCATTCCACCAAAAGTAGCGGCCATAATCGTTCGCGCCTGCGATGAAATTATTGAACGCAATAGATGCCTCGATCAATTTCCGACAGATGTTTTCCAAGGCGGGGCTGGAACTTCTGTAAACATGAACGCCAATGAAGTTATTGCTAATCTTGCTTTGGAACTTTTGAATGAAAAAAAAGGCGACTACGATATCATTCATCCAAACGATCACGTGAATAAATGCCAATCAACAAACGATGCCTACCCTACTGCTTTTAGAGTAGCCCTTTACCAACACATCCTTCTTTTAGTAGACGGTTTAAAAAGTTTAGCTGGTTCGTTGGATGAGAAGGCCATCGAATTTAAAAATGTTCTCAAAATGGGACGCACTCAACTGCAGGATGCGGTTCCTATGTCTCTAGGACAAGAGTTTCAGGCCTTCGCCACTCTCATTCGTGAAGAAATTAAATTGCATACACAATTAAAAGAGCTTCTTCTCGAAGTGAATTTGGGAGCTACGGCCATTGGGACAGGTATTAATACTCCTAAGAATTATGCTCCTCTCGCTGTCAAAAAATTAAAACAAGTGACGGGTTATAATTTTGTTCTTTCTGAAGATCTTATTGAAGCGACTTCAGATTGCGGTGCTTATGTTATGATCTCAGGCGCTCTCAAAAGATCTGCGGTGAAACTTTCAAAGATTTGTAATGATCTTCGCCTTCTATCATCAGGCCCAAGGGCCGGTCTTCGCGAAATTAATCTGCCGGCACTTCAAGCAGGGTCGAGTATTATGCCCGCAAAAGTAAATCCAGTTATTCCAGAAGTGGTGAATCAAGTTTGTTTTAAAGTTATTGGAAACGATATGACTGTCACCATGGCAGCTGAAGCGGGCCAGTTACAGTTGAATGTCATGGAACCTGTGATTGCATCTTCGCTTTTTGAATCACTCACATTGCTTACAAATGCATGTGCTAATCTCAAAGAAAAATGCATCGAGGGAATTACAGCTAATCCTGATGTGTGTTTAATGAATGTCATGAATTCAGTCGCTATCGTGACTTTCCTTGATCCACTTTTAGGTCATGAGATGTGCGATATGATTGGAAAAGAAAGTGTTCAAACGGGAAAAAGTGTCAGTCAGATTGTTTTGGATAAGGGCCTTCTCTCGCAAGAAGACCTTAACAGAATTTTTTCGGCGGAGAATTTATTAAGCCCAGAATACTATGGCAAAAAATATTAGCTACTAGTCCGAACCTACTTCGTCATTTCATCGAACACTTGATTGCTCATCAAAATCATTTGTTCAGAAGCCTGAAGCGCTTTTAGTTTACCTTTTTGATTAGCATAGAGATCCTGATCTTTACGGACTTCAACAAGCACATTTTTTCTCTCGGCCGTTACAACACCTTCACAGACGCACAGATAACTCTGCTTTGCTTTTTCTTCGATGAAAAACTTTGTTCCACGAACAGCAAACGACGCATAACGAGTTTTGATTTGAAATTTTTCACCTTCAGTAAGTCCTTTCACTACAGAAAAAACTTTTCCTTTCACCAGATTGAAAAAAGTTTCCTTTGGAGTAATTGATTCTACTTTCACCACTGCTTCAGCGAATCGGACTATGTGTCCGTTTTGGAATTTGATGTCTATGTAACTTCCTTTTTTAGGAAGAGAAATTTCCATTCCTGTTGCGACTTCTGCTCCTTCAACAATTTTTTCTTTGTTGATAAAGGCTTCTCCTTTAATTTTGATAATGTTAGCTACAGGAGCAAACCCCTGAGCGAAAGCAGAAGAAATCATGAATAAAGCGACAACTAAAATTTTAAAGATCTTCAAGGTTCTCTCCAACAGGTTTTGCAAAATGGCAGTTTAAATTCTTATCATTAATAGAATGCTGAACAACTTCAAGTTTATAAGCATAAAGTTTTTTCAATTCTTCACATGACTTTTTTGAGTCGAGACAAAACTTGAGATGTTTGCCTTCGCAATTAATGGTGAGGCTTACACCGTCACCGAAGTTACAAAAAAGATTCTTCGTTTGTTCCATGACTTCTGCACGCAGAAAACGAGGATCATCTGGATGCTTCTTTAGACAGAAATTCAAGCCGCTCGTAATTTTTCCCATGCAATCAATTTCATTCATTGAATGTCCAGTGATCAACTCTGCATGCTTACCATTCATTTCTTTGCAAACATCAACGAGTGGATAACTGTGAACTTTAAGCGCGGTGACTTCGTTTTTAACGAGAGCGGCTTGAAGGGAAAATGAGGCAAAAAAAAGAATAAGCATATTAGAAATTATAGAGCACTAAATAAAAAAAGCCACCCGAAGGTGGCCTTTTCATTCTACTTTTTAAATCAGTTTGCCAAGACTACTATGACGGCCATAGTCCACGAAGCTTCATGGCGTTTTCTAGACGCTTGATCGCTGCGATGAGAGCAGCAGACTTCATGTTAACATTGTACTCTTTTGAAGTTGTATAAACGTTTTCAAAAGCGTTTTTTAGTGTCGTGTGAAGTTTCTTATTGATGTCATCAACATCCCAGAAGAATGACTGAAGACCTTGTACCCATTCAAAGTACGAAACAACTACACCACCAGCATTACAAAGAATATCTGGAATCAAGAATGCACCTTTTTCAGTGACGATATCTACGGCTTCTTTTGTAAGAGGACCGTTCGCACCTTCAGCAATGATTTTTGCTTTTACCACGTGAGCGTTATCTTTAGTGATTACACCATCGATCGCTGCAGGGATAAGAACGTCTACATTCAATCCAAATAATTCATCGTTTGTAATGTGAGTTGTTCCAGGCATTCCTTTAAGAACTTTATTTTCTTTAACCCACTTCTCGCATTTTTCGATGTCGAGACCGTTTGGATCGTAAACACCACCAGAAACATCTGATACCGCTACGATTTTTGCACCTTGAGCTTTCAGATCATAAGCAGCTGGGATAGCAACTTTACCGAAACCGTGAATTGCAACTGTTGTGTTTTGATTAATTGTCATACCGATTCTTTCAGCTGCGAAGTTTACACAGAATGCAACTCCCTTACCTGTAGATTCAGCACGTCCAAGTGATCCACCGATTTCAATTGGCTTACCTGTAACAACGGCCGGAACAGTGTAACCTTTGATTTGTGAATATGTGTCCATGAACCACGCCATCGTTTGTCCGTCAGTTCCAATATCTGGAGCTGGGATATCAACTTGCGGCCCAATAATCATGTTAATTTCTGTTGCATAACGACGAGTAAGAGCTTGAAGCTCTTGGCGTGAAAGTTGAGTTGGATCAACACAGATACCACCCTTAGCACCACCGTAAGGAAGGCCTACAAGAGCACACTTAAATGTCATAAGCATAGCGAGACCAGCAGTCTCAGAAAGATCGACACCTGGATGGTAACGAATACCACCTTTACCAGGGCCTAGTGAAAGGTTGTGTTGAACTCTGTATCCCATGAACACTTTTACAGTTCCGTCGTCGCAACGAATTGGAACAGAAACTTGAAGGGCACGTTTTGGATATTTTAATCTTTCAGCAACGTTCGGGTCTAACCCCATTACTCTACTAGCGTCCTCTAATTGCTTAATAGCATCTTGAAATAAAGGACTGTCAAACAGACTCATCTACGACCTCCGATTCATAACAATAAGTGGTGTAGAGAGTACTCTTTAATTCAAATTATGACTAGGATTCCGCCTTAAAATTAGAGATTAAATGGGAAACTAGCAGTGATTTCAGCCCTGGCATCTGCGTCATCTGAGAAGATGGTTTCATTGTCCTTAGCGGTAGATGAGACTCGAGCTTTTATGTTTGAGCTAATGGCCTGATCTACGTAGGCCATGAACTCTGAGTCTGTGAGTGAATATTCTGCACCTGAAGTAAAACCAATCTCTTTAAAATCTTTTTTCGCTGATAAACGTGCTTTACCATTTGCTGAGACTGTTGCGTTCGTTTCAATCCACGGGTTTCTCACTTCAACTATAGCTTTACCTTGAAGCACGCGAGCTTTGAATTTAAGTGCGATATATTTATTTACTGGTACCGAAGCATTTGGTCTCAAATTTTTTTCAACCTTGCTCATCTTATGAAGTGTTGAACCTGATTCAGCATTTTTCATTTCACCCGAAAGACGCTTGTCCGCATATCTAAACATCTTTTTTGATAGATACTTTGCTTTGTCACTGTTGTCTGGAGTTTTATAAAGATTAGTTGATTCTAAATCCCACACGCGGGCAAACTCTTCAGTTTGCTCCCACGACTTGAGAGTAGATTTCATTTCTTTCATAATCCCGGCATCATCTTCAGCAAAAAGAAATTCCATAGTAGGAACGTCTTTCTCAAAAGGAACTGTCAAAACCTCTTCCTCAATGGCCGCAGGAGCGCGATTTAGCTCTTGCGCTTGCAGCATCATGGGTGCAGAAATTGTCAAAAAAATGAACATGTACAGTTGTCTAAAATTTAAACATTTCCTGCTCTTGTTCATAAAATGTCTGCCAGTCGTTTTCATAAGTTATGCCTTTTTTAGGTATTACTAACTGTTTCCATTTATTATTAGAGCAAGGGCCATGCCAGGAATGGTGGAATATTCAGGTTGGAGATGAGTACTTGAAGGGCCTGCATAAACAGGCCCAGTCAACATATTAATGAGAATTATTGGTCGAGAATTTCTTTTGTTTCTTCGACAAGAGTCCTTAAGAGCTCTTGGGTCTTCTTATCGAGATTAAGGTCTTTCGTTTTAGATGACATGGCCTTCAAAAAGGCGTTGGCACTAATCCCCTTAGGAAGAGCTGCTTTAAGAGGTGCTTTTTTCCCGGCCTTAACAAGTCCGCCACCTTTAATGAGACGAGCAAGTTCGGCACGTTTAGTAATTTCACCTGAAAGAATTTTCTTTTCGATATCGTTTTTTAAAGGGCTTTTTGAAAGGGCATCCCATTCAAGAAGTACATACTTTTCGATGTCGTGTTTTTTCGCGGCTTCTTTCAAGTTTCTTGGCATTTTTGCAATAAGAAGTGAGCGGTGAACTTCAGATTTTGAAATTCCTAAGGCCGCTTGAATCTTTCTCTCACTTGCCTCAGTTGCGATTTGATAATTCAAGATACCATCGGCTTTATCCACATAGTGAAGTTCTTCACGAGAAGAGTTCTCTGAAAACTGAATCGCCATCAATTCTTCTTCTGTTTTATTTTCTAAAACAAAACATGGGGCGCTGATTGCTTTGTTAAAAGTTAAAGCGCGGTAACGGCGCTCACCACAGATAAGACGGTACTTGCCATTTTTATCTTGGTGAAGAACAAGAGGTTGAATCAATCCGTTTACTTCAATGTTTTTTGCAAGATCTTTAATAGAGTCATCGTTGAACTTTGTTCTTACTTGTTCTTTAACGACAATTTCTTTCATCTGAATTTCAGTAAGCTTAGCTCCCTGAAGGAGACGGTCATCTGAAACTTTGAAAACATCTCTTCCGACTTTTTCAGAGAGATCTATAGTAGTACGTTCTTTTTTTGATACACGAGCAGCAAATGTCTTAGACATATTTTATTCTCCACATCCTTGAGGCGAAACAAAAAGTAATTATAAATTTAATGATTTCCAAAGTTCCTCATAGTCACGACGTCCAGCTGACTTCGCTCCCATGATACAGATCGGTCTTCTGGTTGAGATCGATTCTTGCATTTGAACCATGTTACGTATCATCGGTGTAATGTTGAATGATTGAGAAAGCTCATCCATTCTGACCTTTTCGATTTTTCTACGTGGATTAACCATTGAAGGAATAATTGAAAATTCTAGTGTTGGATTTTCAGTTTCCTTGATGATTTCAAATGTATCCATCAATTCTTCCAAACCATCGATTGAATAGTCTTGTGCCTGAGTGGGAATTAATACGCGATTAGAAGCAACTAGCGACATAATCAATTCGTCACCTAACATTGGTGGCGTATCGATGATGACGTAGTCGAAATCAATTTTAGCGTCTTGAAGACGTTTTCTAAGAAGACGTTCTTTTCTACCGGCCTCTTTTCTAATTTCTCCCTCTGAAAGAATGAGAAGCTTAGAAAGATTTGAAAGATGGCGGCTTGCCGGAACAATCTTAATGTTTTTGTAAAGCTTGCCTGTCATTTCTGGTGAAACAACGACATCTTCGAAACCAACATCACCAATGAGCCATTCTGGAACTAATGTTCTTTGAATTTGCACTCCGAATGTTGAACTTAAATTGGCCTGAGAATCTAGATCGATAACTAGAACTTTATGACCTTTGTTGGCCAGATAACATGACAATTGGTAGCACTGCATTGTTTTACCAACGCCACCTTTGTTATTGCCGATCGTGATAACTTCCATGAATCACTCCCTCTCTTTTTTGGATACTTATTTAAAATGTTCAAGCAATGAATATCAGATGTCAAAGAAAAAATGCCCCTATCAAAAATCATAGGGGCGAACATTTTAAAAAATGTGTATTGATGATATCTTTTTAGAACACCTCAACTGGAAAAACTATGAAAGTGCTTTCTCTTCTGTCTCTCATTTTGATCTTATCTTCATGTTCATCATCATCAAAAAAAGTTTCAGCCTCAAACTGGCAGCTCCTCACGATGAATGAAGCCCCAACAATCGGAACGACGATGGCCGGACAGGAAATTAAGCTGGGTGGATTTTCTGGATTGCAGTTTCTCTATGAAAAAAATGGCAAACATTATTTTCTCACTCTAACTGATCGTGGTCCAAACGGTGAGATGGTTGAAAAAGATCGTCCTTTTCTTCTGCCTGACTACTCACCAATGCTCGTAATTTTAAAAGCTGACCTGACTGCCAAAACATTGACGGTTGAAAAAGAAATTAAATTGAAAAAGAAAAATGGCGAACCATTAACTGGCCTTCCCCCTTCGCGCCAGGAAGAAAATCCACTTGATATTTTCGGCCTTGTTTATTCAATCGATGAATTGGGAATGGATACAGAAGCTGTGGTTACAGATGCAGAAGGTGGTTATTGGGTAGCTGAAGAGTACGCTCCCTCACTTGCTTATTTCGACAGCGAAGGAAAACTGCAAAAACGTTTTACACCAGACCACGAACTTCCACGTCAGTACAAAAACCGCAGAACAAACCGTGGGTTCGAGGCCATCGCAAAAAATGGGAATAAACTTTTTGGCTTTCTTCAAAGTCCACTGGAAAAAGGACAAGATCAATCGCTTATCGTCGAAGTCGATTTAGAAAACTCAAAAACGAGCGCAGAGTATTTTTATCCATTCGAAAAAGGTAACGATAAAATCGGCGACGCTGTTCATTTAAAAGATAATAAAATTTTAGTGCTAGAACAAAATGGAAAAACAGGACCTGAAGCCCAGAAGTCTATCCACCTTATCGAGTTAGGTGAATCGGATTCAACAGTCAAAAAAACATTAGTAGTTGATCTGGCCCAATCTCCTTTTAAAGACATGGAGAAGATTGAAGGAATGGCGATCGTTGAAAATAAAAAAATTGCGCTTGTTTATGATAATGATTTTCAGTTAGCGGGTCATACTGATTTTAAAACCGGTATAACTCCGCTGGATCAATCTAAAAACCAAATCCTCATCATTGATGTTGATTTAAGCCCCTTATTTTAGATTCGGTTTTCGTCTAAATTTTTGACAGTCACATAAAATTTTTTCCAAAGGCTTTTAAATTAAAAGCTATGAATTAGACTCCTACTTACATAACGATCATAGTAGGAGTATTCATGAAAAAGATTTTTTTAATTGCAGCTACACTGCTCTCACTAAATAGTAATGCTCTTGAAGTTTTCAACGCCACTCATGTTTCATCAATAATCTCAGGTTGCGTCGCTATCAGCGGATGTAAACTAGCTGAAGATAATTCTCGTGAAGTCCTTGCAGACTTAGAAGAATACACTTTATCAGGAAATCTTTCGATCCTTTTACAACAAAAAATTTCAGATCTTCAGAAAGTTGAAGATATTTCTGCCGAAGAAGCTCTGGAATTAATCATTAAAAATGCTGAAGCTGAATCAAAATTAAACTAACGTTGCTCTTTTAAGATATCTCTTATCTCAGTTAGAAGTTTTTGATCCGGTGTCGGTGCAGGAGTTGGCACCGGAGTGCTTTTTTGAAGTTTGCTGAGCTGTTGAACCATTATAAAAACAGCAAATGAAACAATTAAAAAACTTACAACTGTGTTGGCGAAGGTTCCGTACTTAATTACAACAGCTCCACCTTCAACAGCTTCTTTTAATGTTTCGTAAGGGCCAGGATTTTTTACACCATTTTTCAAAACCACGAAGAGATTGGTGAAATCCACATTTCCTAGGACATATCCAATGGGAGGCATGATGACATCGTCAACTAATGATTTGACGATATTTCCGAAGGCCGCACCGATAATCACCCCTACAGCTAAATCAACAACATTTCCTTTAACAGCAAATTCTTTAAATTCCTTAAGCATGAGTTTCTCCCTTGGTTACTTCAAAATGACATTAATCCCCTACTATTTCAAGCTAGTTAAAGTCATTTCAATCATGTGTGAAGCGGAGCAATATTGTCATTAGAAAACGCCTGTGAATAAGTGGCAATTTGATCTTTTAAGAGGTAATTTACCAATGAAAAACGACATTCAGCCTCTTAAAAATGATAAAGGATAGACTTATGATTAAAGAAATCGATGCTCGCGAGTTGAAAGAAAAAATGGATAAAGGAGACTCTTATCAATTTATCGATTGCCGAGAACTTCCTGAATGGAATGAAGCACATATTGAAGGGGCTACCCTCCTTCCTTTATCTGAATTTGAAGCAAAATACGCCTCAGTACTTACTGATAAAACAAAACCTATCATCATCCACTGCAGAAGCGGCAAAAGAAGCTTAAATGCCTGCATGTTCCTTCTTTCACAAGGCTACTCTGATCTTACAAATGTTGAAGGTGGTATTTTGGGATGGATTAACGAAGGTTATCCAGTGACTCAAGGAAAATAAAAAATGTTAGATCTATTTGGTGATGAGCAAGAAGACGCTCACAAACCGACCATTACTGAAGCTGAACTTTCTGATGAACAAGTTTTGGTTGAATTAAAAAAAATAAAAGATGAACTCAAAGATCAAGTTGTTGTTCTAGGTCACCATTACCAACAAGATGATGTAATAAGCTTCGCAGACATCACTGGTGATTCACTTCAACTTGCGCGAGAAGCAGCTAAACTCGATAAACCGTACATTATCTTTTGTGGCGTTCACTTTATGGCAGAAACAGCAGACATGCTGACGGCGCCTCATCAAAAAGTCATCCTTCCTGATTTAAAGGCCGGATGTTCCATGGCCGATATGGCCCGCAGGTCAGAAATTGATCGTGCCTGGAAATTTATTACATCATCGACAAAAGAGAAAATAGTACCTGTTACGTACATCAATTGTGCGGCTACATTAAAAGCATTTGTTGGTGATAATGGTGGAAGTATTTGTACTTCATCCAATGCAGAAAAAGTTATTCGTTGGGCGCTTACTCAAGGTGAAAAGCTCCTCTTTTTCCCTGATCAACACTTAGGTAGAAATACATGTTTCAAAATGGGAATTAAACTTTCCGACATGGTTATCTACAACCCAAACATGTTGAACGGCGGATTAACAGCGGAACAAATCGACAAAGCAAAAGTTATTCTTTGGTATGGCTTCTGTTCGGTTCACCAGGGTTTTACAAAAGATCAAGTTCTTGCAATTAAAAAACGCGATCCTGATATGACAGTTATCGTACATCCAGAATGTCCGTTTGATGTTGTGGAAGCAGCAGACGATGATGGATCAACTTCTTACATCATCGATAAAATCGCCAAAGCTCCAGCTGGAAGTAAATTTGCTGTCGGTACAGAAATTAATCTTGTCAACAGACTTGCTCAGCAATTCAGCGATAAAACAATTGTGTCATTGTCGCCATACCAGTGTCTTTGCACGACTATGTATCGCGTAAGACCGAGATGGCTACTTGCCAGTTTCCGCGCGATCAAAGAGAATAAACCCATCAATATCATCAGTGTTCCTGAGGATACAAAAAGATCCTCACTGCTCGCACTTGAGAGAATGTTAGATATTAAATAACGAAAGGGTTCATCATGATTTATGCAGATTATAACGGTAGCGCTCCTTTATGCCAGGAAGTTCGTTCTTACCTTTTAAAACGTTTTGAAAAAGGTCCTTTCGCTAATCCAAATGCAATTCATCACCTGGGAGCTAAGACTCTTATGGGTATGGAAAATGCGAGGTCACTTTGTGCGAAGGTACTAGGCGCTGACTTCAATCAAGTCATTTTCAATTCTGGTGCAACTGAAGGGATCTCAACAGTTTTCCACAGCGTGCTCGGACAAATCAATCCTCAAACTGATAGCAAAAATATTATTATCATTTCTGGCATCGAACATTCTGCCATCGTAAACACAGCAAACTATTATGCTGAAACTCGTGGTTTTAAAGTTCTTGTTCTACCTGTTAATTCTCGCGGAGAAGTGAGTGTAGAAACGCTGCAGACTTGGATGCTTGATCACAAAGGTTCAGTCGCTCTAGTTTCTGTTATGGCCGCAAATAATGAAACAGGTGTCATTCAACCTCATAAAGAAATCTCGTCGCTTTGTCGTAATTTTAATGTTCCCTTCTTTTGCGATACAACTCAGTTCATTGGAAAAACTCCATTCAATTTTAATGAATCGCAATTTGATTATGCAGTCTGCTCGGGTCACAAACTTGGTGCAATGACTGGAACAGGAATCCTCCTTGTTAAAAATCCTGAGACACTAAGCCCACTCATCATTGGTGGTGGACAAGAAAAAGGTCACCGCGGTGGAACTCAAAACTACATTGGTAACGAAACACTTGCAGTTGCACTTTCAAATCTTGAAAAAGGATTTGAAAAACTAGATGCTTTAAGTGCTAAACGTGAAGAATTCGAAGCAAAAATTAAAAAAGCATTTCCTGAAGTTGTTATCATTGGAGAAGGCGCTCCTCGTCTCGCGACGACTACATATATTTCTTATCCAGGACTTCACGGACAAGCGGTCCAAATTGAACTTGAATCGCAAGATATTTTCGTGACAACGTCATCAGCTTGCTCAGACAATATGCCAGTCACTTCAAAAGTCTTGAAGGCCATGGGCGTATCAGATGATGTCGGCCGTGGAGTCGTGAGAATAAGCTTATGCTTTAATTCTCCACTCGATTATTACGACCAACTTGCTGAAGCCCTCACTAAGGCCTATGCGAAACTGACAAAGGTTAAAAGTTTTTAAAATGAAAAAAAATCTCGTGTTTGCGTGTTTGATGGCCTTATTGGTTTCTGGGTGCTCTAGTACAAAAGAAAACAACTCTGTATCTATCACACCGGCCACACTTGGTGTCGTTAAAAACAACTCAATCGAGTTTCCCCTATACTTAACAAATAAAATTGAAAATCGTGCTGACGTTGAGAGAAAAACAAGTTCGAATGTTTATATCGTCCACACAGGACACTTCTTAAATCCCAACCTCAGCAAACAAGAAAACGAAGCGATCCTAGAGTCATTTTCAGGCAGTGGAATTAATGCCATTAACATCGCCCTCGAAGATTTTATTATTGCAGATAAATTGGGAATATCTTTCGACAAGTATGCTTACAAATTTCTAAACAGTTCAGTTGTAGATCTCAACGAAGACAATATTATAAGCAAAAACAACATCGCACCTTATGTTATTCATCGTGGAGTAGCGATCATTGGACTCTCGGATCAGAGACTTGATAAATCGCTTAATGGTGATAAATTCTTAGTAAGCGATTATGTTTTGGCCATTTTAAGAGCTAAAAAGGCAGCAATAAAAGAAAGTACATCACAACCGGATGCTGAATTTCCTCTAAAATCTTTTGTTCTCGTTCACACAATTGATCACGATATTATGCAAGCTGTTTTGGAAAGACTTCCACCAAATTTCATCAACTCATTGGCAGACTAAGATTTTATCAGCATTCAGAACTGGTTCTAAATCATTCTGACAAATTCCGATATCTTCTGATTCTTCTGCTTTGATTCCACGTGGACATGCAGGTTCATTCTTCTCACCGCAATGATTTTGGCCACAGAACTTAGATCCACCTTGAGGACATTGAAAGTCGACAACTTCATACCAACCATAACGACATTCTTCACAGCGATTTTCCCCGATGCTTTCGCAGTCTTTATTCACTTGATGACAACGTATCGCGCTTCCCGCTGAAAATCGGTCTGAAAGTTTTCCTAAGTATCTGTTGCTGGCGTAATCAAAGCTATCATCGTTTAAACGTAAAAAACGCATACCTGGATATAAACTTTTTTCTTTTTCAGCACTGAACTTTTGATGAATTTTACCTTCGCGAATATTCACCAAAGGGAGGCTTAAAACTTTATCTTCATTTTCCCATTTCAATTTCATGGTGAGTTTAAAACGATTATAAGAAAGACTTAATTTACTGACATTCTCTAAACTCAACCAAAATTTCTCTTGAGGAATTTCAGGACATTTTTCAATTCCTTCATTCTTTGTGATGGTTAATATTCCTAAATTTTTCTTATAAGGAACTTTGTAATAAACACAATGTCGACTAAGGGACAAACCACCTACTTCTGGAATCAAAAGGCTGAGAATAAGCTGGAGGGCCCCTGGCGGGCGTGTGATCTCTTGATCTTTTACTTTTAGATCTGAAATTTCCTGAGCAAAAATCCACTCTTTGGTGAGCTGATAATCTATTTCCGGCCAATTATTTTTATTCTGAGAGCAACTCACTAAAATAAACAGAAGTAAGAATGTTAGTGATTTAATCATTCAACACTCCTCTCATACATCTAAATCCAACTTTAAATTTATCGATCTTTGCCTCAGGACCTAATCCTTTAAAGTCAAAGTTGCGAGCTTCAATACCTTCACCATCCCATGAGGCCCTAAAACCTAATTTGTGCCATTGAGATTTGAATGGGAAATAAAAAGATGTAGCTTTTAAATTGCTGTCGGGATCAATGGGATTGCGAAAGGCTTCAAAGACTCCCCCCATAGAATCCATAACACCTGCCCAAGAAGGACTAGAAGAGTTGAGTCGATATGGTTCTTTCAACAAACACTCTTCGGCATAAAGTAGTGAACAGTCTGACTTATATTCACTTTTTTTCTTCGTCCAATAATAAGGCGATCGTAAATTTTTTGCAGGAGTTTTATCCTCTAAATCCATTGGCAAAAACGTAGCAGCATCGAAGAGATGGGCCATCATCATTTGTTTGCCTTTAAATGAGCAGAAGTTCTGCATTTGAAGCTCTGTTAAATTTACAGCTGGAAGAAAGAGATCATTTCCTTTTGAAATTTTCAATCCTTTCGTAAAATCAGAGTTTCCAAAAAGAATCCAATCATTAATTTGGGCGTTCGTTACGAGATGACGATCAAGGTACAGGTGCTGATCAAAATTATCAAATCGATAGTCTTGCACATCTTTTGATTCAGGAGGTTCGCCATAAGCATAAATTCTCTGCTCAAGATAAACTTCATGACATGAATCGGTTAAAAAGAGATCAAGTTGCTCTTTGGATTGCTTATCCTCAATAACTACAGCAACACCTGAAGGTTTCATATGACTGTGAGAGACATTTGAACGGGTCAGATAGCGATAAATTTGAGATGTTTTTGGATCAACGACAAAAGAAAAATCCTTTTGTTTTTTGAATTCATAAACACATTGTAAAAGTTGAGGTGAACAACGCAAAAGAGACTCATCAAACTTTTTGTCAATCTTCCATTCTTTCAAACAAGCGTCTTTTGCTGAAATCCACTCACGCGATTCTTCACCTTCAATCCAGACTCTATGAATCTCAGCAGAATTTTTTACTAATCTAAGAAATCCCTCTTTTTTAAGAGTCATCTGAGTGGAATCGTCAGGCATAACACGCAAGATAGCGTAGCCTGCGCCGATAACGACGGCACAAAATAACACTACAGCAATGAATCTTTTGAAATGCCTCATAAGAGATTACAATTATATTAACAATACAAAGAAAAGGAAACATGTATGAACTCTCAAGATTGGATCTCGCAAGCGTCTCAGCAAATTGATAACAACTCTGAAGTTTTATCATTTGCCGATTACATGCAAATTTTCGAGAAGAATGCAAAACTTGAATGCCGCCCAACATTTGAATATATTCGCGACATGCTCAATCACTACGGTGTCGAACGAGATGGTTCATTCAAACTTTTTCAAACGCAACATCCAGATTCACCTGCGGTTCATGGACAGGTAAAAGTTCAACAATCTCTCTACCAAAATCTTGTAAATTTTTCTGAAGAAGGATTTAACAATAAATTTATTCTTCTCATTGGTCCAAACGGTTCATCCAAATCTTCTTTAGTCAGTAAATTGATCAAAGGCCTTGAAGAATATTCAGAAACAGAAAGCGGAAAACTTTTTAGTTTCAGTTGGATTTTCCCTCTGGAAAACTATGTCAAAGGAAGCTTAGGCCTTAATTCAACTGTTCGTGAAAGTACTCATGGCAGTTACGCTTATCTTGAAGATAAAGAAATCTCGGCTATTATGCCATCTGAATTAAAAGATCACCCTCTCTTACTGATTCCAAAAGATTATCGCCAGCAAATTATCGATGAAGCTCTGAAGGGTGACGAACGATTATTAAACTCTGTAAAAAAATCGTACTTGTATCGTGGAGATCTTTCGAAAAGAAATCGCATGATCTACGATGCCCTTTTAAAAAACTATAAGGGAAAACATCAAGAAGTTCTAAAACACATTCGCATAGAAAGATTTACAATCAGCAAACGTTATTCCACGGCAGCTGTAACTATTGAACCTCAAATCCATGTTGATGCTCGTATGCAACAAATCACAATGGATAAGAGATTGGCCAGCCTTCCCCCAAGTCTTCAATCGTTAAATCTCTTCTCACTTCAAGGTGAGGCGGTGTTAGCTAATAGAGGTGTTTTAGAATATTCGGATTTATTAAAACGTCCTCTTGATGCTTTCAAATATCTACTTATGACAATGGAGACTGGATCAATCAATCTCCAGGGAATTCTAACTGAGCTCGATATCTTTTTTATCGGTACTTCGAATGAAATTCACCTCGCAGCTTTCAAACAGCACCCTGATTTTAATTCATTTAAAGGCCGTTTCAATTTCATCACGGTTCCTTATTTGACTGATGTCAATCATGAAGAGAAAATTTACCAAGAACAAGTTGCAGGCATTAAAGATCGTTCTCGCTTTTCACCACATGCTTTAACGTCACTCTGTCTTTTTGCTGTTATGTCGCGCCTGCGCGTTTGTCAGACTAAAAATTATAATGACAAGAAACTTGCAAATATCGCCACCAACATGAATCCGTTGGAAAAAGCACTTTATATTGCCGGCGTTGATATGCCGGAGAGACTAGATATTGAATCCAAACAAATTCTTAAACAAGGTTATGAAGACATCGTTTGCGAATATGTTAATGACAGCCTTTACGAAGGAAAATTTGGACTTTCGCCACGAGATTTGAAACATATTATCTTTAGGCTTTCTTCTCTTCATGAAAACGTCACTTTTGTTGAGGTACTCGATTACCTTCACCACTTAATTCAAAAGAAAAATGAATACGATTTTTTAAACATGGCCCCGCAAGCTGATTACCACAATCCAGCGCGATTCTTAGAATTGATTAAAGAGCATAATCTTAATATCTTTGATCGTGAATTGAGAAATTCTCTAGGTCTTGTTGATGATCGCTCGTATGAAGACTATATCAAACGTTACATCGAAAATGTAAATGCTCTCATCAAAGGCGAAAAAATCAAAAATTCAACAACTGGAAAATTTGTTGAACCTGATGACTTTTTTATCAAAGAATTTGAACAGGCAATCGCTTTAAAAGAAGATCCAAAAACATATCGATCGCTTCTAATTTCTAAACTTGGGGCCTATTACTTAGATAACCCAAAAAAGACTATTGTTTATACGACAGTTTTCCCAGATCTTGTTGATCGTTTGCAGGAATCTTTCAGAATAGAGCAGAAAAAAGTGATTATGAATATTTCGAAGAATATCATGTTCTTTGAAGCTGAATTCTCTAAGACAATGGACCCTACTCAAAGCTCTCCTCTCTCAGATGAAAATAGGAAGATCATTAAAATGGTCTTGAAAAATCTCGAGACGCGTTTCGGCTACACTGAAGGAGCTGCTATGCAATTGGTAAAATTTCTTATTTTTACCAACCGGCACCAAGTGGAAAAAGAAAACTTTATCGACGTATTAAGGCACTATTCTGAGAGTTCGGAAGAAGAGGCCCTGAATGTGCTCTCCTTAAAAGAAAGTTATCCGTATTGTCAACTGTTACACGCGCTAGC
>CAMLRB010000053.1 GCA_946482295.1 uncultured Bacteriovorax sp.
TCGTATTTCACGCGTTTTCTCATAGAGGGAATATCACGTGTTAAACGTTCCTTGAATTGAGATTCAAGTTTATTGGCCTTAACGTAGTCTACAAACTTTTCAATCTCTTCTGAATTGTTGTAGTGATACGAATTGCTAATAGCACTAGCAAACATTTCCGTCGCTACTTCAAAAGGAGTTGGTTTGTACTCCGGTGTCTCAATTTTTATAATCGATGTGTTAACGATCGCAATCGCATTGGTTGCATACGGGCCACGTCCGGTTGCATAGGCCGTCGATAGCGAAAGGAGAAAAAACATGATTAGAGATCTCATGCTTCTATAAATGTGCAACTGGCATTCCAATGTTTTTTACCTAGATTTCAACGATTGCACATTCATGGGAGTGACAGGTGTCTAAAGAATAGACACTTCAAAGGGATGTGAAGCCTTACAGATCTCAACTCTTTCATATCCTTTATCAGTAAGTGTTTTCTTTAAGACTTGCTTCGAAATCAACTCACCATGATTGAGGAGAACTTGAGTTTTCTTTTTATCAACATCTGAAAGCCATTCTAGAAGTTCGTTTTGATCAGCATGGGAAGAAAATGCTTCCGACGTCATAATTTCACCAGACCAATAGACGCGTTTTCCAGTAGTATCTTGAATGAATCTATTTCCTTCTGCTAGCGAACGTCCTGGGGTGCCTTCACCTTGGAAGCCAGGGAGAAAGAGAAGGGCATTGGAGTCATCTTGCCAGTTTTCCAGGTATCGCCAAATTTTTCCACCTGTCACCATTCCGCTTGAAGCTATAACAATAAGTGGTCCGCTTTTTTTACTAATGGATTCCCACTCAGCTGCATGATCAATATTCTCAACGCCATCTAAGGCCCTCTTGAGATCTTCTTCGAGTTTCGTATCGTGAGCAAATTCCTTATAGACGTTATTGGCCTCTGTCATCATAGGTCCATCGATAACATATCTCACTTTGTCTTCCGGATGTTGTTCAAAATAATTTTGAAGTAGGACAATAAGGAGCTGAGCTCTGGCCACTGCGAAGCTTGCAATGAGACCTACACGGGATTCGTTTTTTACTTTTTTTATAAAATTTTTTAAATCTGTTTGAAGATCACCACTTCTTATTTTTGATCCGTATGTAGATTCCATAACGACAATGTCACATGGAGGGCATTTGTCACCCGATTTTATAAGCGGATCATTTGTTCGTCCTAAATCGCCTGAAAAGACAACGGTCTTATTATTGTAAGTGAGATGAACACTTGAAGCCCCGAGAATATGTCCTGCCGGAAATAAATGTATCTTCATTCCGATCACTTCAAACTCTTCGTAATACTTTTTTGTTTTTAGAAGAGAAGTCACAACCACAACGTCTTCAGTGGCATAAAAATGGTTAAGAGATGGATCTTCGGATTTTTCCATGAGACGAGCACTGTCTGACATAATGATGCGAGCGAGTTTGCCTGTAGGGCGAGTGCAGAAGATTTGACCTCTAAATCCCATTTTAATGAGTCGAGGAATGTAGCCGGAATGATCGAGGTGAGCATGTGTAAGAATAAGGGCAGATATGGTTTTAGGCTCAAAAGGAAGCGAGCGAAAATTTTTATGAACAGTGTGGAGCTGTCCTTGGTAGAGTCCAGAGTCTATGAGTATTTTTCCTTGAGAAGACTCTATCAATGTCATTGACCCAGTCACATCATCTGTTGCACCTAAAAATGATATTTTCATCAGTAAGGTTTCCTATCGAATGAGCAATTTATTAATGTCTTTGAAAACGTTATTTATTTCGTTTTCAGTCAACCCAATTTTGATCAGAAGTTTTTTTTCATTTAAAAGATCTTTGCAAAGGATAATTTTTTTCAGCAAGAGTTCTTTTTGGTGAATCTTTTTTAATCGTCTAAGTGAAGTTATGGGATAAAGTTTAAGTTTTTTAATCTTATCAAGGAATGATTCACCTTCAGGAGCATTTACGCCTAAAAGTTTGATACCAGTTCCATTGGCAAAAGTGATAGCATCTTTGGAAAAGGATGTATTGCTAGCGATGTAATAACTATCAAGATACTTTCCATCGGGGCCATTCTTTAAATCGTCCCAACGTGATTTTATATAGAGGGGGGTTTTCACGTCGTTATAAGCACCAATACGATTGTGGAATTTACATTCAATATAAACCTGATGGTCTGGCTTGCTTGCGATGACATCAACTTCATGACGTACAAATTGTCCTTGAAGAATGACGCCAACAAAAGTTTTATATCCAAATTCATTAAAGTATTTGGAAACGAAATATTCAAATTCATAGCCAGTTGGTCCCAACTCAGCGAGTGACCGCTTTAGCGCATAATGGGTCGCTGCGATGTTCGATTTCTTTTTAACGAGTTTAATCGTCCTATTGTAGATATCTCTCGTGCTTGTTCCGGGTTTCACCCCCACTGAAACAACATCAGCAATTTCTTTACAGTATTTTGGCTTAAGACCGGACCTTTGAATCGATCGCTGTAGTTTTTTTGCAGAGAATGCTTCTAGTTCTCCGGTAGATTTAATGATGGGAAAATTTCGGTGTTTCATCTTACTACTTATTGTGAATGAAAAAGTAGGGTTTTCAAAGATAAATTGTCATGACTAAAAGTTTTGCTTAGAAAACCAACAAGCAGGACGTTCACCTGATTCCTTCATACATGCGCCAATCTTTGGGTCTGCAGAATCGAATGGAACATCTTGGGCAGAGTCACAATTTGCCCCGGCCAAAAAAGTATCAAGTCTGCATTGTGGAGAGGGATGATTAAAAATGGTCTTAGAAACTTTAGTTGAATCATTTAAATTCAACTTAGGTTCTGGTGTTCCAGCAACCATGGAAGCGAAAACATTACTTGCTTGTAAACCGACGAGTGCAATTCGGGCGCAATTGTTGTCACGACATTTTGAAAGTGCAGTTTTAAAGAGTGTAGGGTCTATTTCATTTTCAAACTCTTTATATTCATTATCCGATTTCAGAAAGTGCGGAAGACATTTTGTTGTTGCAAAATAGTCGGCCTGTCCTTCGGCTGAAGACCAGCTCCTCAATCCAGAATTTCCCCTAGGAATTTTAGGTGCACCACCAAGATGATGACCTACTTCATGACAAAGGATGAGTAGAAATGCATCCTTGGTCATTTGGGGATGTCGAGCTAGTCCGCCATTTACTACGATTACAGGATTGTTTGTATCATCTCTAGTTGCATACGCATCAACAGTTGAATCGTCCCAAATTTTTTCGATAATGAGTTCTTTTCCTAAAATTTTTTTAACTTCAGGGGCCATTTGTTTTTGTACATTATTGCTAATCTCATTGAAGTCATGCTGAGAAATTCCATTCATGTTTTTTAGACCAACAGGATATTTAACCAATGATTGGGGAAAACAGGTTTCTGGTTCTCTTTTGTATTTAGAGACTTTCTTTTCTGTGTTTGCTGCTTGTGCATTTATTAGTAGGGATAAGACAATCATTAGGGCCTTCATGCAATCCTCCGATTTGTCGTTTTGTAGTCCTTTTGGAACTGAAAATAAATGATCTTAATCAGAGTCTTTGACTGAGACCTATCTTTTAAGAACCTGTTCTTTAACAGGTTTTTGTTGAATCAAGGGGTCTATAACTCTACTTGAGCAAAAGATTTTAAGTCCATTAAGGAGGATTTATGAAGCTAGTAAATGCACCGCTCTTCACTCTTATCAACCTCGTACCGGCCCTCGCTTTTTCAGCTGCGATTGAAAGCGTTGTTCCCGTAGATCATGTTTATAGTCCAGCAGGATTTGATAGCAATGATAATTCGGAAATCGTCATCACTGGATATCTGCCGAATCTTTGTTACAAGGCCCCGAGTTCAAGTGTTGAAATTAAAAATGGAAAAATCAACGTTAGTGTAAAGGCCATGAGAAGAATCGAAGGGTTTTCTTACTGTCCCAACGTCATCATTCCTTACTTTGATTTCATTAAACTTGGAGTGCTAGATAAAGGTAAATACCAAATTGTAGTTAATGAAAAGAGCCAGTGGGAGAAAAAATCATTTCTTCAGATCGTTGAGGCGAGAAGCAATTCAATGGATGAAGACATTTATGCCAACGTAGAAGAAGTTGTAAAAGAAGAAGGATCGAGAAAAGTACTTTTAAAAGGATATAATCCGAGTGACTGTTTTGAGTTAAAAGAAATTGTCATCAAAGATAATGAAATTGATACTTACTCAATCCTTCCTAAAATGAAGCAAATCAGGGCCCATTGTCCTAAAAAGATGGTTCCGTTTGTTTATGAGGTAGAAGTTCCAGAAAAACTTGAAGCGGATAAAGTCCTTCTTCATGTGCGTGTTATGGATGGAAGATCTGTGAACGCTTTCTATAACAATAGACCAATTGAAGTGGACTAATAAATAGGTGCCAGGAGACCTCTTAAAGCTCCTGGCGCTTTCTTAGAATAGTGCTAGTTGTTTAACCTTGCCTTCAATATTCATAAAATACATAAAATCCTTTTCTAGAGTCACGGCACCGTAAAATTTTCCGTCCAATTTTTTTTCATGATGAACTACATTCCCCTCGAGAGGATTAAAGGCAAATAATCCTTGATCATGGCTCAAATACCAGAGCACACCACGTTTGGGATCATATTCAAAACTTGAAAAGGAAGAGGATGTTTTTTGAGAAGTTGTTTCATGACACCACATTTTTTCTTTTGACGTAAGATTGACACCACAAACTCTACCGTTAATTTCAGAAACAAATAAATATTCATGCCCACTTTTTGTTTCGTTTATAAGATAAGGCTTTGAAGTGAGAGGGGAGTTAAAAGGTATGGAGAAATGTGGCGATCCAGTCTTTTTATCTAAGCAATAAATGAAACCCATTTTTGATGGACTATAGATTTCACCTAATGAATAACAGACATCGTTTATTGTAACTGCTGGGTGCATCCAATTAGAGAGAGGAAGTTCAGTTTGCCAAAGTTTTTTTCCCGTTACAAAATCGTAGGCCGTGGCGTATTTGGGACCAAAACCATTTTCTTTTTCAACTCCAGTTCCAGAGTAGATTACACCATTTTCATATGAAATAGAGGCATCAAGGTGTCCATCATTGTTGTGCCATATTTCTTGCATCGTAAGTGGGTCGACCGCATACAGTCCATCTTTGCCGGCCACAACAAAGAGATAAGTCTTATTGTTGTACGTTGCGAGCACAGGCTGCCCCTCAGTGTGGCCTTTTGTTGAAAAAGAATTAATAAATTCACCAGTTCTTAAGCTGAATGAATAAATTCTCGCGTGATGTGTATCGTGACTTCCTTCACCTACAAAAATCCGATCTTGGAATATAATGGGTCTTGTCGTGATGATAGTCCCAACATAAAACTTGCGAAGAAGTTCAAGATTGTTTTTATTAAATTCGTAAATGTAACCGTTGTCCGTTCCATAAAAGAGTGACTCACCTGAGATCAATCCCGATCGAAAAGCACCAGCTGCAACACTTGTCTCTTTGAGATGTTTTAGGCCAACTAAGTTTGGAGTTACCAAGAACCCTGTAAACCTGTAAGGACGACTGGCCGAAGTTTCATATACAAGTGGAGAGGCCTTCGCATTTAAAGTGGACTGCTTTCTTATTGTCGAAATCATTCGAGGCGCATTTTGATAGTATTGATAACCTTTGATGCCTGCAACAATAAGAAGATTTAAAATCACTGCCGATACAATGACTTTGGTTTTAAGTAAGACTTCTAATAGTTGCTTAGGACCTTCAGTATGAAGTTTAATGCCAAACCATCCCGCTATAATACCTGCGAGTGATGTTAGGGCCACGGTGAGTGCTGTCATGGGGATGAGAACTGTGGGAATAATTCCACCAACCATTCCTGAAACAGCAGTATCGTGATTATGTTTAAGCCAAAGTAATAGTTCCATTATTTCCATCCACCCAAATTTTATCTCCATCTTTAAAGCGATGATGACAATTTTTAATTCCACTTATTGCAGGTAAATTCATTTCTCTGGCGACAATCGCACAGTGTGAAAGAACGCCACCTTTTTCCACAATGATTGCTTTGGATTTTAGAAATAATCCAGTCCATCCTGGATCTGTTGATTCTGCCACGATGACTGTATTCGTAGGCCATGAACCCAGATCAACACCATCTGGACTTAAGACAACTCTGACTTCACCAAAGACCAGTCCAGGAGAGAGAGCTTCACCCTTTAAAGCATCTGAAGATTCATTATCTTTATTTTTGAGAATCTGCTGAAGTTTTGAAAGTTCAATTATCGTAGGAAGGGAAATGTTTTTGCTCAATTCACTATGCGCTTTACGTTTTTGTGCTAATGATTGATTGAATTCTTTCTTTAAAATCTCCTGATAAGAAAACCAAAATATGTTCTCACCCAAGTTAAAACGTTTGGCGATTTCTAAAGAGAGCAGACGTATATTGAAGTAGGGTTTAAGAATCTGCATTTTCCATTGCTCGCGCATCTCAAGTAAATCGCGCAATAGTATCCATTCTTTTTCAATCACTTGCTTTTTATAAGTTTGTAGTTGAGAGATCTCTTCTTCTGCCGAAAATTGGCCAGTGGCGTGGACTCTTTTTTCTTCGATTGCGAGTGTTACAAATGCTTTGTCACTTAGTTCTGCCCAGCGAGGATTAGAAAGTTCGAGTTCACCCGGTCCGCGATGTCCGTAATGGCGAATAAATGATTTTCGCGTTTCCGGTTCTAAACAGGCCTTAGTATATTCTTGATTCATTTCCATCGTCACGGAATGAATACCTGCCCCCATCCAAAGATTGAGTTTTGATTTAATTTGATCTTCGGTTAAGACACCTTTTAAAAGAGCCTTGAGATTTTGATTTGTCGTTTCGATAAGGGTGATGAGCACCAGCGACCAGAGAAGGTGATTGTCGTAAAAGTTCTGCACTTCTTTTTCAAACATTGAAAAGAGTTCATCGTTCGATTTTTGCTCGAGAGATGGAAGATGTTGGGATTCAGCTTGAGCCTTAATTAATTCTTTTCTCGATTCATTCAACCATTCTTTTCTTTGAGATGACAATTTAAAGCTGACACTTATCATTCGGGCGATTGTCAGTGGTGTTTTGACAATAGTTTCTAAGTTGATTTTGGAAAAATCAAATTTCAACTGAGGTCCATTTTTAAAAACGATACGATAAGGAATCGGACCAAAATAGAGTGATGAAAGAAGTGAGATGTTAATATATCCGCGGTCGAAGATTCGTTCTAATAGCGAATGTGTGTTGTTTTTTACTTCATGATCAATTCCTAAATAGCCTAATTTCTTTAAGGCCTTGGAAAAAGCATGATCTTTGGCAAAAGCTTCACTCCAAATACTAAATGTGAGAAGACTTGGTGGAGAACTCCATTCAGCAAACGTCCCGCCATCCCAGATTGTATCAGGATGATGTTCACTTAAAAGGCGATTGAGTTCTTCATCAATCATTCTCTTCTCTTCGCTTTTTCCTGAGAGTGCTGTGATGGGACGGGCCTGAAGAATTTTTAAGTGATTCTGCTGATCAATGGCCCATTCAATATCTATTTCAGTTTCAAAAAAATCACGAATGGCCAATCCTGTTTTTACAACTTCAGTGATATCAAACAATGAAGTGTTAGCTTCCTTATTTTCTTCAAAGTGGAGTGGTGTTTTTTTCCCTGAAACGAGATCTTCACCAAATCCTAGAATGGCCTCTGCGATCCATCCAGATTCCCCTGTACGTGGATCTACACTAAAAAATACTCCTGAATAAAGAGGTTTTACCATCAACTGAATAACGACATTCATTGATGCGTGATCAATTGTTTTAAGAAAATGTTGCCTATAAAGAGCACTTGATTTTTTATGAATGGATTCAAAACATTTAGCGACAGCAGTTTTGATTCCTTCTTTAGATGTAATGTTGAGAAAAGACGAATTTTGGCCGGCAAAACTTTGTTCATTTGAATCTTCTCCGATGGCCGAACTGCGAATTGCGAGTGCAGGGGATTCATTCTTTTCCCACCAAGCGAAGATCTCCTCCCATTCTATGAGATCAACGGGCAATTCCGTCAAGATGAGACCATCAGGAACAGGATAACCAGCATTTTTCATCAGTCCTAACGAGTATCCCTTGCCGCCTAAAAAAGATTGGGCCTTTGTGATTTGGTCGAATGCATAAATTGTCATCTCGGTTCCTTTTGAAGGTATGGCTTGATGGTATCCATTCACTGCTTCAAAAAGTATGACTTTGATTAGGTTTAAGAAACTTAAAAATTAACGATTTGTTCAACAAGGGAAGGATTATCAATGAAAGGGTTAGAAATATTTTGAAACTTCAAAATGGCCTCATTACGGTCTTTTTCTTCTTGGTTGGCGGGATTTGCAAGATGCCATTTGCGCAAAAAGAATTCTTCATGATCGTCAATGGGGTGTTGATAACGTATTGAGAAGTAAAAGAGGGCACGCGCCACATTCCCTTTATGTTCAGCGGGAGGCTCGAAGCAATGATCATTGAATTGGTTGAAGCCGCGTTTACTATTTCCATTTTCCCACTTGCTGATTTTTACATCGCAGAAAGGAAGACTTGAGCGAATTGAATTTGAAGGGGCATCAACAGGAAAGAGATGGTGCAGATCGCTTTTTGCAAAACCATTGGCGCCATTAGACTGCGGCCAAGTGTGTTCGATGTTCATGATCTTTGCATCAGGCACTTGTGTGGCCGGAAGACAGATTGCCGGTGTGTAGACACTGCAAACACTGCCGCTTGGATCAAGTTTTGTGAAGAGAATTTCACCGGCCTGTTTATAAGTAAGAGGTTTATGAGCTTCCAACAATGCCTTATAGAGATCCGCTTTCAGCTTTTCAGAATAATCTCCTGCGAATGATACAGAACAGAGTAAATAGAGTCCTATAAATTTTTTCATCATCTTCTTGGACAACGGCCTTGATCTTTACACTCTAATAATTTTTTACGAAGCAGCATGAGTTCATCAAGATCTAGGCTTAACTCAAAATCGAACCCTTGATTTTCTCCGCCTTGTTGAGAGATTGAAAAATATCTTTGTACATTTTTAAAGAGATCTTTTGAGTATCGTTTGGTTTCTTTGTCTGTGATGACGATGTTTCGATTGAGGTGAAGTTGAAAACGCATACGTTGTTCTTTCGCTTTTTTTAGGGCCGATTTAAAACTTCTCCAGCATTTTACTTCAGCTACAGCTTCCGCTTTTCCCGTTGAACGGTTGAAGACGACCAGGTCTAGCTCACCAACTGTAATATTGTGCTCATCGTACTGAATGCTATTGATGACGTTGTAATTAGCAGAAGGGTATTGGGACTCGATTTCGCGAAGAGCGACTCGTTCGCAAACTGCACCGACTGGTTCGAAATCCGTTTTTTCGAAACTTAAAAGTTCGAAATACTCGTCCAGTTTTTTATTAGTTTGAGTTTCGGTTTTAGCAAAGGCAGAAGTGCCTAAAATCGCCAGTGCGAAAAGGGGGAAGATTATGTTTTTCATGGGGGAGTTTTAGAGGAGAATGGCGGCATTTGCAACCATTCTCCAAGAGGTTTTTTTTTATTTAGAGAGTGATATCAAGAATTTCCAGGGCGTTACCGACTTCACGGCTCTTTTCGATTTGATCGCCGTTCCCATCTGATCCCAAATGAATGATTGTGACGTTTTCCAACTCTTTTGTCAGTGTTGTTTTATTAATGGTGATGGCCTGAATTGTCATCGTACCTACTGAATCACCAGTCACTTTTCCTGTGGCGGTTTTCGTATTGAGATCGATTGTCACGAGATCATCGCTACACGATTTCATTCTTACAATGTTTCCTTTCTTTTCGTATTGTCTTTCACAAGTGTCTTCATCGGCAACTTCTACAGCTCTTTCTGATTCGATTGAATCAACTCCACATTCTTTTGAAGCTGAAGACGAAATGGGATTGCGGTAAGTAATGGATTGACCTTTTTCCTGTAAAATTGAAACCTGGTCTTTCATCGAGATTTTACATCCATTCTTCTCTGTGACTTCAATTGTGAAAATAGCATGCTTGAACATGGCAGAGATTTCTTTATCAAGATTTGCGTTTTCCTCCGCCGATAGGTTTGCCACAAATTTGTTTTCTGAAGATGACGCTGAAGGGGAGTCCTTACAAGAAACGAGTGATAAAGAAAGTGCTATCAAAATGACTGGAATGAAAGTTTTCATTAATCTCTCCGGCGTAAAGGTATATGGGAAACATGATCTCATGGGAGGGGAAGGAATAGACGACAATCGGAAAAATTTATAGAACAGATGCATGAGTGTCCAAAAAGTTGGCGATTGACATGTAGGGCGCTGGCCTTAAAATGTGTTTATCTATGCTTAGATATCTAAAAACAAAATTTCATTTCAACATGATTCTCGCGATCTCTGTTGTGTCCGTTATGGCCGGTGTGGGCTCAAGCATTTTTTTGCACACGTTAGATGTTGTCACTCAACTGAGGCTTAAATACAGTTTCCTCGTCTATATGCTTCCTTTGGGTGGGGGGATCTCCACATTTTTTTATGTGAAATATGGAGGTAGTTCTTCTGGTGGTGCTCGTCTCATTATTGATGAAATTCATAACCCCAAAGATCGTGTACCGCTTCGAATGGCCCCTTTAGTTTTTATGGGAACTATGATCACTCATTTGTTTGGTGGATCTGCTGGAAGGGAAGGCGCGGCCGTGCAGATAGCAGGGGCCTTTAGTGATAAGATAGGGCACAGCTTTAAATTAAAAGGGACAGACCGTCGCAGGATTTTAATTGTTGGGATCTCTGCTGGATTTGGTTCAGTTCTAGGGGCCCCTTGGGCGGGAATGTTTTTTGGCAGTGAAGTCATTCATTCCGGTAAAATTGAAAAAGAAACTTTGATTGAAAGTGGTATTGCTTCTTGGTTTTCCTTTTTGGCTACCAAAATTTTTAAAGTTCCTCACTCCCACTATTTATCCGTTAACTTCAATTCAAATTACTTTAAACTTTTTTTACTTGCATTTTTTTCGGGCATAATTTTTGGTTTATTTGCTTATTTTTTTACGACGATCATGCATAGTTTAGAATCTAAAATAAAAAAAATTCAAGTTAATGCTGTTTTAAAAACTTTTATTGGTGGATTAGTTATTGTTGGTTTTTATCTCCTGATCGGGAGTTTTAAATATGCAGGTCTAGGACTTGAATCTATTCAGCAATCTTTTCTACATGCATCCACTGTCGTTGATGTATTTGGGAAATTTTTAGCAACCAGCATGACATTACTCTCTGGATTTAAGGGAGGAGAGTTCGTACCACTTGTTTTTATGGGAAGTCACGCGGGAAGTTCACTTGCTAATTTCTTTCCTCAGGATATTGTCTTTCTCACTTCTCTAGGATTTTGTGCTGTTTTTGCAGGAGCTTCAAATGCTCCATTTACAAGTGTTCTCATGGCAAGTGAGTTTTTTGGATGGCAACTCTTTCCTTTTGCTTTCATTGCTTGTTACATGAGTGTGTTCTTTTCTGGGAAAAAAGGGATTTACTAGATCAGTACCAGCTGCCATGTAACCTTTTCTCGGTTTTAAACATCTCTCTGCCCAACAAAATAATTTCATGCTAGACGTGCAAAACTAAAAATCATAAGGAGTCTCTAATGAAGAAATTCGCTCTAGTCGGTCTTGCACTACTTGCAAGTGTATCTCATGCTTACGATGTTACTTATTTGAATTGTAAAGTGGCCAACGGTACACACATAACTTTTTCTGGTAAAGAGTCTACTTGGGTTCCACCAATCAACGTTCCAAAGGCCACGCTTAACGGATTTTCTAAGCTTTTTATGTTCGGAGTCGTGCAAATACACGGTGGAAGAGATCTTCTTACGATAGAACTTACTGAAATGAATCGACCACATAAATACAATTTTGAGATTGCTTTAGAAGGGCAGGTTAAACTTAACAAACGTCATATCGTTGAAGGGGTCATTTACCCAGATGACGACTCAGTCTCGGTAATGGCCGATATGGAAGAGAGAAGGGCCGTTCATAGGGCAGCTGCGATAAAATGTGAATATGAACTTTATGAATCAAATCCTGGCCGTATCCACTTGTAGAAACCTGGGGAGGTACGCCTCCCTAGTATTCATTTAAGTATATTTTCATCTTTCTGATTTACTTACTCATTAATCAAGAATTTTCACTCACGATTTTTTCAATTCATTGAAGAATACCGTTCATAAGGATTTATGTACTCATGCTTCCATAAGAGTGCCTTATGGATGAGGCAAATGAAAAAGCTTTCGTGTGGGATATAATCTGTCTAAAAATTAGTCGAATCTTTTTTTTAACCTAATATTTGGAGTTTATAGTCAAGAAATATTTAAAATAAGCCGTAAACACCAATAAATAAAAAAAAGAATTGAGAATCGATTATATTGTTAAAGAGGTTCGATGACATCTTTTATTACTAATAAGAATTTTTCGAAATCGGGTTTTAGTCTTGTTGAACTCATGTTGGTTGCTGCGGGGTTGGGGGGAGTTGCTCTGATCGTTATGCAGTTAGGTAAAAACTCACTAAAGATTCAAAATGAATCTTTAGCCGACGGTGATTACACTCAACTCTCTCGTGAAGTGAATTTTTTGATTTCCAGAGAGAAGGACTGCACAGCTAGTTTGAGCGGAAAAAAATTCAGAGGATCTACTATCACAAGTACTCCTGTCACTGCTCTTGAATTATGGAGTTCAGATCAATCAGGTAGTAAAAGTCAAAAAAAATTTTATGAAGGCCAAAAATATGGCAAAACTTCAATTGAGACCATTGGTTTTAAGATGCCCGACTATACAGCAGGTGTTGATTTCCCTGAGGGATCAAACCAAAGTTTTGTGGGCGTTCTAGAATTAAAAGGGATGAAAAAAGTTCTAGGAAACGAAAAAAATTTTAATCCCATTTCCCAAACTTTGAATGTGACATTTGATACAGATTCAGCAGGCGAGAGTACTATCAAAAACTGTGTCGTGGATGGAGGCACAACAGCTTCTCATTCTATCGATTGGTACTAAGTTAAGGAGATTTCATGAAGAAGATAGTTTTTCTTATTCTTTTGTCATTTGAAGCTAGCGCTATGACCCCAGTTAATTACTGTAAAACTTTACCGGCAGCAAGCTGTGAAGTTTTAAATTTAGAGCTTGAAATTCCTTCGAATGCAGGTGCAGTACCAGTGTATTTGATAAAATACTGTCGTGATCGAGAGTTTAAAGTTAAATATCTAGACGGCTCTTCAAATTATAGCAATCCGCTCAGTAGTGGAATATCTAGTACAGCAATGTGCTCTTGGCTCCATTCTCCGAATTTCACGCCTTAATAGAATGTCGTCAAAAATAAATCTAATGTTGCTTAGAATATTGTTTGGCACCTTCACAAATTGCATACCAGTTAGGTTTCTCGGAAACACTCATGGAAGCTAACGGCCCATGGGATATAATGAGAATTGTGCTGGCATCCATTTTTCTATATTTCGTGCAGTGACATATGTCCATTACGACAGGATCCCGCATCACCCCTAAAAAATTGAATAGCGAAAGCATACACGCTGTCATGTCCTTCACCTGATTCAATCTCCGCGGCCATTTCTCTGCGGAATTCTTTTATACGATTGGCGATGTGAGGAAGGTCTGATTTTCGCACTCGCAAGAAACCTGAAGTGAAGTTTCTTTCTTCGATAGCTTGATTATCAACGGCAAGTGCTGCTCTTGCTAATATTTGCTTATGGAATTTTTTTGCAGTGTCGGAAGGTGTACCACTTGGTGAAATGAAATAATCATAAGTTTGAATGAGCACACCATTCTCATCTTTTAATAGTTCAACCCTTAATAGGCGCTCTATTGCAGACCTTACTTCAGATTCAGAAATCCCTAAACGTTTTGCAATCCATTCGTCATCATTTTGAAAGTCGGCAACACGCACGAGTTCCACCAATGCAAAGTAATACCATTCTGTGAGTACGCGGTAATAATCGTCGGCGAGTGTGATGTAACTAGAGTCATAATTAAAAATTTGCAATTCACTTTTTGTTTTATCATTGTCCAGAGATATTTCGACAAGCTTTAAAAATAGTTGTTGATCCTCCTCTGAAAAATTTAATTTAAGTGCAACTTGCTTGGCCTTTGAAAACGATAGCCCAATCTTTTTATTTAAAAGATCCGAGAGATTACCGGAAGTTAGTCCGAGATCTCGAGCAAAAGCTCTGAGAGAATAACTAGCATTCTTGAAAGCTCGCGTTTGGAATTCCTCCCTCATCATTTCAGAGTAGTGTTGAGGAAGATGTCTTGGTGTCTGTAATTGCATAGTAGTTAATGATATTAATCAAATCTTCTAAGTGTCAAACGAACTGTATAGGTGTTCTGCCATTGGTGGCAAAAACAGAGCACTTTTGCGTTCATTATGCTTATAAAATTTATTTTAATGACGATAATATATGTGAGCAGGGATAGAATTGAGGAGAGGAGAGCCTATGACATTTTCTAAAAGACATTTAATTTCGGCATTTATATTCAGTGCTAGCTTGATCACTAAAGTTTTTGCTGAAGACTTACCAAAAGGAAATGAAACAGGAAATCGGTTAGCGCCTTCTGAAGCCTTGGTTAAAATGATTGATGAACAAAATGTCTTTGTTATAGACAAAGAAAAAATGGGATGTCCATCAATCGTGCAATTGAGAAAAAATAATAATGCTAGCTTTGCTAAAGGTAAGCTTGAAGAAGGCGATATTTTATTTGAGTTGGATGGATATAAAGCTTATGAAAATGAGGAACTGACTTGGGACAACTTTACTCACGAGAATCATCGTTTTGTTTTTAAGCCAAAGCTTAAAGGTAAAAGTAAAAACTTAGGGGATGGATGCTCAATTATGGCCGGAATCGCTTGCCGTTATGATTATCAGACTACTTCTGGGGACTCTGTTAAGTTTGAAGCGAGTGCGAGAATTTATTCAATTGCTATGATTGCTTCCATAGATTCATCGGTGCAGATTAATCCAGAGAAAAAAAGAATAACATATTTTTTTAAGGGCAATGGTGTAGATGATTTGATCTGTGATTATGGCCCTGCTCCGACCACGGTGAAGGCGAAAGTCTTGACCTACAAAGCGAATAGAGAAGCAGAACGAATGAAAAATGAAAACTCTTTAAAAGTTAATAATTCAAATCGAGCGAATATAAAAAATGTCGACGGTGAATCGAAAAAAATATCTTCAGGAAGTAAAACAATTTCAAAATAATAGGACTTCAAAACTGACAGCTACAAGATTTTTTAATTCGGTAGCTGTCAAATATTTGCTAATTTTTAATTTTCTATCACATCACGCTCGATCGCACTCCACTGAACTGCAGGACTTTTTCCTGCTTACTACTTCTAAAGGTGCCAAGCAAAAAATAGCGAGTTCGAATCACTGATCATATTCTCTTTCAAAGAAAATAAGACACACTATTCGCGATATGAGCTTTATCAATATATTCATTTTGTCGCGTAAATAAATAGTAAAAAAAATCTAGAATATTTGGATATTGCTTCGCGGATTGATTAAGTTTTTCATATCTAACAGCATTGTTTGCTTATTAATGAAATCGATTTAATGTAGTTAAGTATGGGCATCACTGATTAAAATTTAACATGAGAAATAAATTGAGAACTAATGAAGCGATGAAAATAATTATGGTAATTTTTGTTCTTGTAATGGGAACATATTTTTTTACCAAAAAGAATACTTACCCTGGAAAATTCGAAGTTATAGATGAATCTCAAAAAATTAAATCGAGTAGTTTGCAAGATTTTTCGGGCGCAGTTTTAGTCAATTTAGATGATGATCAAGATTTAGAAGTATTTATTGCTGGCCATGGTAGCAGTAACTTGTTCTTAAAATTAGTAAATAATGAATTGGTTCCAATAAATATACCCGAATTAATTGATTCAAAAGGACTAGCGTTCGCCATTACTGCTTGCGATTTAGATCATGATGGTAGAGACGAGTTACTTGTCATTAATCGACCTAATAAGACAAATGATGAGTCCAATAGTCGTCTCTATAAATATTCCAATGGCAAATGGAGCGATTTGATAGCGATGAACGATTCAATTGCTATCAAAATTAATCATGGTTATTCCGCAGCTTGCATTGATAGAAAAGGAAATGGAGATTATGGATTAGTCGTAGTAAACGAAAATGGAAAAATTGTATATTTGGAAATGATTAATTCAAAAATTTCTGATATTGCCTCTGAAATTGGGTTGGGTTTAATTTCGAAAGGGAGGAGCGTTTTAGGTGTTCCTGGGCCTAAGGGTTTTACAAACATTTTTGTAGGTAACGAAGGACCAAATTTTTACTTCATCAATAACGGTTTGGGGAAATTTGAAGAAAGTGCGGAATTGGTGGGGCTCTTAGATCCCATTTATAGCGCAAGAGGTATAAGTCTTATTGATCACAACAATGATGAAATTTTAGATATTGTTTACGGAAATGATAAAGGTCCTACACGACTCTTTGAACAAAACAGAGACGGCCATTTTATAGATGTAACTCCAGAAATTATGCAACAAGCTTATGCTGTAAGCGCAGCTGTGGCGGGCGATTTTAATCTGGATGGATTTGAAGATCTGTATTTAAATAACATCAGGGGGCATAACAAATTATTTTCACGCTTCGAAAATAAATGGTTCGAACTTGATAGAGAGATTCTTGAAGAGAAAGAGTTGTATGGTATTTCAACGATTGCAAGTGATATTGATCAAAATGGAAGCTTTGAAATTCTCAACACGCATGGAGATAACACCCATGCACCAATAACTCTTTATACAATTAGCCCCTCCAATAAATGGATAAAATTCAGAGCGAAATATGCCACTGGAACTTTACCTAGAGGCATGACTGTCATATTGAGAACTAATAAGAGAATTCAGGTAAGGGCCATTAGTTCAGGTTCAGGTAGATATGCTAACTATGACAATGAAGTACTTTTTGGGTTAATGAAAGATGAGATCCCTTTATCATCTGAATTTGTACTACCTTCCTCGAAAAGAGTTGAATTCGTTGGTGATTTAAAGATTCTAAGTACCAATGAAATGACTCTTCCATAAGGCGTTACTGACGCAAGTCCTCAGATCTCCTCCACGTTGATAATCAAATTATTAAGAATTAAGGTAATTCAGTATTTGTTGAGTAAATTTATTTTTACGGCATTTTGATGACATCTTTACTGGTTCCCCATCGGCAATGGGTTTATTTTAAGAGAGTAATTAAACACAAAAAAGGAAAGATTATGGATTTGATAGTTTCTGGAATCATAGCGGGGCTTATCCTCTGCTATTTGTTTTACGCATTATTTAATCCGGAAAAATTTTAGAGGTAATAATAATGAGTGCACATGATTATTTACAATTAGTTCTCTACGTAGGAATTCTGACTTTTTTAACTCCAATTCTTGGGCGATATCTTTTTAAAGTCTTCAACAACGAACTAAAAATCTCTAAAAGTATTGAGAAGTTCTTTTTTAGAATCTGTCGTATTGAACATAATAAAGAAATGAACTGGAAAGAGTATGCCGTTGCTCTATTAACCTTTAATTTTTTGGGTATTTTGGTTGTCATGACCATTCAGATGTTTCAGGCCCTTCTTCCTGCTAATCCAGAGGGGATGGCCAATGTTAATTGGCACTCGGCCTTTAATACGGCCGTGAGTTTTGTTACAAATACAAACTGGCAAGGATATGCTGGTGAAGTAACAATGAGTTACTTTACTCAAATGACTGCTTTGACTGTTCAAAACTTTGTTAGTGCAGCAGTAGGACTTTCTGTTGCAGTCGCTTTAATGAGAGGGGTTTCTCGCCGTTCGGCAAATACCATCGGTAATTTCTGGGTGGATATGACGAATTCACTTTTTTATGTACTCATTCCTATGTCAATTATTCTTTGTCTCCTTTTAATGGGTCAAGGAGTTATACAAAATTTTTCTTCCTATCATGAAGTACTTA
>CAMLRB010000054.1 GCA_946482295.1 uncultured Bacteriovorax sp.
TAAGGCATATCAAGATAACTGCGAATTAAATAATGCTCTGGCCACTGCGTACGTGAATGGAGCTGCTAAAGTTAAAACGTGTGAAACAAAAAATGCCGTTTCTGATTTAAGCAGAGATGGAAAACAAATAGAAAAAGTTATCAATGATGATATTAAAACTAATCAGGCCAAAGGACGCTAGAGACTATTTGAAAATTTTTGATCCAACTCGGATATAGTCGGCCCCTTCTTCGAGGGCAATCTTGTAATCCTGGCTCATTCCCATTGAGAGCATGAGGGAATTCAGGTGATATTTGTCAATCAAAGCCCTCTTAATGCGTGTGAGCTCCTGAAAGCATTTTCGTGCAGAGTCTTCAAAATTCTCCGTACGGATTGATCCCATCGTCATGAGACCGTACAGTTTGAATTTAGAGTCTTTTTTAAGCTGCATCAGCTCTACAGCACTACAAAGCTCTTCCCAAGATTCAAAACCTGATTTTTCGGCTTCATCAGAAGTCTTCACCTGAAAGAAAATTTTAAGCTCTGTCCCTTTAAAATCTTGTTCCCGTTTAAAAAGTTCTTCAAGCAGTCTTAACGAATCAACTGAATGAACAGAAAAGAGATTGGGAACTTTTAGCAGTTCACGAACTTTATTGGTTTGGAGATGGCCGATGAAATGCCAGCGAACTTTATCGAGTTTTTTTTCTACAAAAGCTTCGGCCTTTTCCATTAAATCACTTGTGCGATTTTCTCCAAAATCGTGCATACCTGCTTCATATGCAAGAACAACATCTTCAATCGCTGAGTACTTTGTGACAGCGACTAAATGTGCGCCTCGACACTCGGTCTTCAGCGCACTGATATTTTGCTTTATCTTATTTGGACTCATTCTTCTTTTTGAATTTGAATTTAGCTTCAACTTCGACATCATAGCGATCGAGAATATCCATCGCAATTTTTGAAGCATCAACTTTCGAAAGATAATTTCTCAGCTCTTCACGAATGCCGTTTGTGAAATCTTCTTTTGCACCTTTAGCATTTTGAACTAGGCCTGAAAGAATTTCTTTTGGCAGAGGAAGATCTTCCAAAATTTTTTTAACAGATTCCTCTGTCATAAAAGCAGCACCGACACCGACAGAGACGACTTTTTTGATGATGCCGTCTAAGGGAGAATTTTTATTTTCTTTGTCTGACATAAAGAACTCCTTTCTAACGAGACTTCGCTCTCTTGAAAAAAGACTCCATCATGAGAGGAAGATTTTTTGATGTTAACGCCGTAAGAATTGAATTTGGAGCAAACATTTTGAAATCCACTTCTAATGTATAAGTGACTTCCGTTTTTCCGTTTCCAAGATCTTTTAGTTTCCACTCACCTTCATTTTTTTTGAAAAGATCACCTGAGTCCAGTGTCCATGAAACATGAGTTGGGCGAGATTGTTTTGTCGCCAACGTGTACTTAAAACTTTTAATCATATTGACGGAATATTCAACTTTCGCACTTTTTTCGTCTTGGCTTAAAACTTTTGTGCTTGAAACACCGTCGACGAATTCAGGGTATTTTGCATAGTCGATGATAACATCATAAAGCTTATTGATTTCAACATCGACAATTTCCGTGCGCGTAGCTGTGGCCATAACATTTCCTCCATAAAATATTAAAAATAAAAAAATCAGTAATTCGTTTATCTTCAAATTGCGGAACTCACTAAAAGATAAGTTTGTGTTTCTCTCTTTATTACCGCAATTAGTACCTAGGTTTCGTATCAAAGTGATGTTCCGCCTCAATATGTCTAATTGTACCTGAGCTTGAACGCATGACAATCGAGTGCGTGATTGCTCCCCATGATTTAAATTTTACACCACGAAGGAAATTTCCAGAAGTCACCCCAGTGGCCACGAACATAACGTTTCCGCGAGCAAGATCATCGAGTTTAAAAACTTTGTTCAGGTCAGTGATCCCCGTTGCTTTAGCGCGAGCTTTTTCTTCATCATGTCTCCACTGAAGAATGCCCTGGAAGTCCCCTCCCATACATCTCATCGCTGCTGCTGCGAGAACACCTTCTGGGGCTCCACCGATACCGAAAAGAATATCAACACCTGAGTTTGGATCACAACAAGCAATCGCTGCAGAAACGTCACCATCTCCGATAAGCTGTATGCGAGCTCCGGCTTCTCTGATTTCTGCAATGAGGTCAGCATGGCGAGGACGATCAAGAACAATCGCCGTTAAATCGGCAATACGACATTTTTTAGCATCGGCAAGTCTGCGAAGGTTTTCGCGGGCCGTTTCATTAATATCGATCACTCCACGACCTTCACGGCCGCAAGCAATTTTTTTCATATATGTATCTGGGGCGTGAAGAAAATTTCCTTTCTCTGCTATCGCCATAACTGAGATTGAGTTGTATCCACCTGTCGCGCAGACAGTTGTTCCTTCCAAAGGATCAAGAGCGATTTCAAGTTCAGCTCCATTTCCAGTACCAACTTTTTCTCCGATATAAAGCATTGGGGCTTCATCACGCTCGCCTTCGCCAATGACAACAGTCGCATCACACTCAACTGAATCGAGCATAGCTCTCATGGCATCGACAGCTGCCTGATCAGCTGCTTTTTCATCTCCGCGTCCCATTAATCTGGCCGATGCAATGGCCGCCATTTCAGTTACACGAACAAATTCAAGCGCGAGGTTACGATTCATTTTATGGCTCCCTAGTCTAATTACACGTTTTCCACGGTCGATTATAATGGGATTAAGGAGCTTAGGGAAGAAAAATGGATTGAATGGTTAGCAAGCTAACCACCAAGTTTGTAAATGAGAAATTCTTTAGCATCAAGAGGAAGATGATCGAGAGAGATTTTGCGGACAACGCCCAACGCCATCTCAACTTTATCTGGAGCAACAGTTGGATCAATTTGGAAGACAAATTCATCTTCAAGCGCTAGTGGAGTTTCTAAATCTCTTTGAGTCATCACACGCCCGCTCTTTAGACCTACGCCTTCTTCCCATTCAATGAAATGTTCCATCATGAGAATTTGAAAACGCGAAATGCCCGAAGAGGAATGCTCCCAAACAAAGACGTCCAGAACACCATCGGCCTTTAACCAATATTTTAAGTTGTTCGGAAGTTCGATAGAAAGGTCTGAAGAAAGGTCAGTTTTGTGAAGCGGTTTAATGTGCAGAGCAATGTTGTCATATGAAAGAAATCCGCGCATTTTTTCTTCAAAGCTAATACTTGAGTCGAATGAAAGTCCGAGGGAAGCTTCACGCACCCATTGTACTTTTCCCTTAACTTTAATGGTTGAGGTTCTCCAATGAAGCTCGCCAGCAATATCACTTCCCACTCGATAAGTGTGAGTGCCATCACGAAAACATAATTGCATCCCAGTCACAGAAATATCTTTCACTTCAAAGACCATATGATTGTCACTTCCCTCTTTAAAAATCATAAATCCAAAAGGAAACCGGGGAAAAACACGTTTCTCCAATTCTTGGTAATCTGTTTTGATTAAACTTAAGTGTCTTTCCAATTTTTTCTCCTAGTAAGCTTTGCTACTCTTAGGTTAAAATAGACTTCAAAAATAGATAAGAAGGAAAATATGGACAATCAAAATGCGGAATCTCCCACTGCTTCCAATGAGTGGGAAATAGACAATCTTCCCAATCGATTGACTATGTTTAGGGTTATTCTCATCCCTATCATCATTTTCTCTTTGTTTGCAACGATTGGTCAGTTTGAATGGGCGAGAAGTCACACTAGTCTCCTCAACTATATTGCTGCCTGGACATTTGTCGCTGCCTCGATCACCGATTTTTTTGATGGCTACATTGCACGTAAAAAAAATATAGTGACAGTTTTTGGGTCATTCTTAGATCCGATTGCGGATAAATTTTTAGTTATCTCTTCACTCGTCATGCTTCAGTCGCTTAACCGCGTTCACGTCTTGATCGTTCTTATTCTCATTTTGAGAGAAATGTACATTACGGCGCTACGATTACTCGCGATGGAAAAAGGAATTAGCGTTCCAGTGGGAACTCTAGGAAAATGGAAAACCGCTACACAAATGGTGGGTATTCCCCTCCTCATGGCCTACGACACACCATGGGGAATTGATATGCCTTTCATCGGCACGATTCTTATGTATCTCTCATCTCTCATTTCCGTTTACTCCGCACTCGAATATTCTCTTGGACTAATTAAAAAAATTCGTTTAGTTCAAAAAGAGAAAAAGAAATTAAAAAGGACATTGGCCGATGGTTAGAAAACATCCGCATGATTTAAGTAATAAAACAATTCTCGTCACTGTTTCAGGCCCTGATGGCCCTGGTATCACTTCCCGCCTCATGAAAATTACTAGTGAATATGACGTTGACGTTTTGGACATGGGCCAAGCCGTCACTCATGGACTGCTTTCTTTAAGTTTCGTTTTAGGGTTGAAACCCGACGAAAAAAATGGCAACGGAAATGTACTCAAAGATCTTTTATTTGAGGCCAATCTCATGGGACTTGCTCTCAGCTATAAAGTTGTCGAAGAAAAAATTTCAACACTTGAAATGACAGGAGAGAAATTCATCGTAACCTGTGTAACTCCTCAGACAATTACGGCCCATTTTATTTCAGACATCGCTCACGTTCTCGCTGATTGCAAAATCAACATTGAGAGAATTGATAAAGTTTCTCCTCGTGAATTTTCGTCTTTAGAAATCACAACCACTATTCCAAGAGCGCTTGATACAAAATTTCTCAAAGAAGAATTGATGAGAGTTTCAACAGAACATAAAGTTGATGTGGCCTTCTTGAAAGATAATGTTTTCAGACGCAACAAACGACTCATCGTTTTTGATATGGACTCCACTCTTATTCAGGCCGAAGTCATTGATGAACTTGCGGAAGTTGCCGGTGTCGGCGCTGAAGTAAAGGCCATCACTCACCGGGCCATGAACGGTGAAATTGATTTTGATGAATCCCTCCGTTTACGTGTGAGTAAACTTCAAGGTTTACCTGCCAGTAAAATGCAGGAAATTCTCGAGCATCTTCCACTCACTCCAGGTGTCGAAGAGTTCATTCAGACGATTAAAAAACTTGGTTATAAAGTCGCTCTCATCTCCGGGGGATTTACTTTTTTTGCTGACGCTTTAAAGAAGAAACTTGGACTGGATTACTCTTTTGCCAATGAGCTTGAAATCATCGATGATAAACTAACAGGTAAAGTTGTAGGGACTATTGTAAATGCCAATCAGAAAGCAATCTTGGTTAAACTTATTGCTCAACAAGAAAATATTTCTTTAGAGCAAGTCGTTGCTATCGGTGATGGTGCCAATGATCTGCCAATGCTGGCCACAGCGGGATTGGGAATTGCTTTTCACGCCAAAGACATTGTGAGAAAAGAGGCCCAACAACATTTAAGTCATGGACCAATGACTTCAATTCTCTACTTCCTGGGAATTCCTGGACCGAATAATTAACCAAGCAATTATAAGTTACGAAGCGCGAGCAAGAAAAATATGTTAAGACAATTGTTACAAAGTAAAATTCACAAAGCGACAATCACGGGTGCTGATCTTTCATACATTGGAAGCATTACCATTGACCAAGACCTCCTTGATAAAGTTGATCTCTGGGCAGGACAAAAAGTGACAGTCGTGAGCAACACGAGTGGAGCTCGTCTTGAAACGTACGTCATTGCTGGCGAACGAGGCTCAGGTATGGTTTGCATTAATGGAGCCGCCGCTCTTCTCATAAAAAAAGGTGAAGAAGTTATCATTTTCAGTTACGCTTTAAGTGACAGACCAATTAAAGCACGTTGTATTTTGGTCGACTCGCATAATAAATACGTTCAGGATTTATAAACAGATGATGGATTCCCTGTTTGAAAAAAAGATGACGATTAAGTGTTTAGACACTGAGACTCGTTTTCCAATTGAATGTTTAAACATTTGGGACATTACTGAATTAGAAATCATTGGCGGAAACTTTACTTTTTTCCCAGAAGATATTACTCAACTCGCGCATCTTAAGAAACTTACCCTTGTCTCAACTAAAGTGGCCAAACTTCCAGTTGAACTTTTCAAACTCCCAGAGCTTGAATACCTCAATTTGAAAAACAATCGAATTGAAACGCTTCCTCCTCTCTATGAACAAACACAAATCAAGGAACTCATTCTTGGAAGAAATTTTCTAACAGAAGATTCGCTGATGACTTTTTTCAGCAGCTTTAAAAAATTAGAAGTTCTAGATCTCGGTCATAATTTTCTCAACATCTTGCCGTCAAGCTTGTTCGAACTCAAAGAATTAAGAAGACTCAACTTGGAGAGCAATCGCCTGCGTGATCTCCATCCCAAATTGAAATCACTTGGGAAGCTTTCGCATCTTTCTCTAAATCACAATAATTTTTCTCTTGAAGAAAAGCAGTCTATCGAAAAAGATTACAACATTGAACTCGTCTAGATCTTGATTCTTGCGTTCGCTTTTCTTAAACGATCAAGCAGAGTGTGAAGAAGGGCAGTGAACCACTTCGGAAGTCCGGCAAGGGTTCCTTCCAATTTTTCTGTAGGAATAATGACAAGAACAGACTCAGTCATCGCTTGCACTGAAGCAGAACGTGGATGTTTATCAAGAAAAGACATTTCTCCAACGAGTTCCCCCGAAATAATTGTTCCGATCTGATGTTCTTTATCCCCTTTACGTTTAAAAACAGCTAGGGTTCCAGATTGCAGATAGTACATTTCAGTACTTTCTTCACCTTCACGTAATAAATATTCACCTGGATTCAACTTAATTGTTTCACTCATTGAAATCTTCCTAAATAAGGGATGTTCAAAATAAGTGTATCAAAGTTTAAAAGAAAAAATATAGGGCAGAAAAAGGAAGCGGAGTCATACGACTCCGCTCGGGTAATTAAAATGTGATATGTTGTGGTCCTTCTTCTTGCCAATGTCCTTGGAGAACTCCGCTCTCCAAATTGCCTTGAAGGATTCTGCGAGAAAGTGGACGAGTCACCAATTGTGAGAACACTGCTTGTAATGGACGTGCTCCAAAACGTGGATCATAACCTCGTTTGGCGATTTCTATGTAAGAGGCTTCATCTAATTCAATCTTGAGTGATTTCTCACTTAAACGGTCATTGAGCAGTTTAAGTTGTTTGTTAATAAGATCACGCATAATTGATTGATCAAGCGGTCTGTAAGTCAGAATTGAATCTATTCGACCAAGAACTTCTGGCTTAAAATCTTCCGCAATATTCTTTGAATTTGTCGTCATCAAAATAATAGTGTTCTTAAAATCGATCGTACGACCTTTATTATCAGTCAAACGGCCGTCGTCTAAAATTTGTAAGAGGATATCAGAGAAATCACGATGCGCCTTCTCTACTTCATCAAACAAGATGACAGCATAAGGTTTTCTTCTCACGGCCTCAGTAAGTACGCCACCTTCTTCGTAACCGACATACCCGGCCGGAGCACCAATCAGTTTAGCGACGGAATGTTTTTCTGAAAATTCTGAGAGATCGAATCGAATCAAATTCTCTTCATTATCAAAAAGAAATTGCGCCAGAGCTTTTGCCGTTTCCGTTTTCCCGACTCCCGATGGTCCTTGCAATAAAAAAGACCCCAGTGGACGTGAAGGATCTGAAAGTCCCGCATGCGCCGTCACCAGCACTTCTGAAATTTCATGAAGGGCCTCTTGTTGTCCGAAAACTCGAGCATTCAAGAAATCTTCAAGTTCAAGGATGTTGTCCTGTTTAGATTTTAAGATTTTCTCGACAGGAATACCTTTTTGTCTTGAGATGACATTCGCGATATGCACGGGCGATAAAATCCACTCACTGCTTTCTTGTTCAATTTTGTGTTCAGTATCCGGGATAAGAGAATACTTAAGCTTACTCGCTAATTCGTAATCTTGATTGCGTTGAGCAACTTCCAAGTCGTACTTGTAACGATCGAGTTGATGTTTGAGTTCAGAGACTTTTTTTAACGAAAGAACTTCTTTTTCCCACTCTACTTTCCCTTTTATAAATTTCTCTTCTAAATCCATGATCTCTTTTTGAATCTCTTTTTGGTTCGCTTGAGTTTTGGCATAGATTTTTTTCGAGCGAATTTCCGCTTCAAGCTCAACAAGGTGTGCAGGCATAGCTTCAGCAGCAAGCTTTAAGGCCGATGAAGCTTCGTCAATTAAGTCAATCGCTTTATCTGGCAGATTTTTATCCGTTATATATTGAGTTGAGAGAAAAACAGCATTATAGATGGCCTCATCTGAAATTTTAATTCCATGGTGGATTTCCATTTTTTCTCTAATCCCCATGAGAATTTCGATTGCATCTTCTTTTGACGGCTCATCAACCGGAACAGAACGGAATCTTCTATCGAGAGCAGAATCATTCAAAATATACTTTTGATATTCTTCCGGAGTTGTTGCTCCAATACAGTGCAGTTCACCACGAGCAAGTGCTGGCTTTAATAAATTGGCAGCATCCATGGCCCCATCTGTTCGACCTGCACCAACGAGTTGGTGAAGTTCATCGATAAACAAAATGGCCTGGCCATTTTGATCCTTGATGAATTTTAAAAGTGCTTGAAGACGCTCTTCAAACTCTCCACGATATTTTGTTCCGGCCATGAGAGAACCCAAATCTAATGAATAGACAGTCTTCCCTTCAAGCACGTCAGGAACTTTTCCTTTCACAATTTCACCGGCGAGTCCTTCAACAATGGCCGTTTTACCAACCCCCGCAGGACCTACAAGCACAGGATTGTTTTTTCCACGACGACCAAGAATTTCCATGACGGCCCGAATTTCTTTTGAACGTCCAATGACGGGATCAAGTTTCCCTTGTTCTGCAAGTTCATTTAAGTTTGTCAGAAAGTTTGGTTTTTCTGTCGCGCCTTCTGCGTTTTCCGCTTTTAAATCGTTATAGTCGATTTTGAAGTTCGGTAAAATCTGAGGAAGATATTTCAGAAGATCTGTTTCGGTAATCTCTCCACGCCCGTTTTGTACGGCGTATGAAGAAGCATAAGTCAGCCACTCACTTAGTTTAGTGTGAGGGCGAAGATTCTCCATATCGATTTTTTGAGAGGTTGTTGGTAATCGATCAATTTGAGCTTCAAGATCTTTTTTGTATTTTTTTAGGGCACGGTTTGAAAAAGACTGAGGATTATTCATTAATCCCAGCATTAACAATTCTGGATAAAATTCCGCGCATTTTCGCTTGAGGGCTTCGCTTTGAGCAATGGCCAGAGACCCTTCCACAATTTGATTAAACTTATTCATCGTTTTCTCCTCGTCTTATACTGAGCAATGAAATCATTTCAGTATTTCGTTTCAAAGAAAAGATGGGATGGATTAATGAAACGTCAAGTCTTTAGCTGCGAAAGAACTTTTAGGACTTTATCTTGGAAGGCAGGTTCATCGAAGGGCTTGACTAAAAAGTTTTTAACCCCACGCTGAATGATACGGGCTATTACGTCTTTTTCCAGTGCACCCGACACAATGAGAACAGAATCTTTACTATTAAGGGCGTCGCCGTCAAACTCAGTTAGTAACTCAATACCATTCTTTTTAGGCATATTTACATCTAAAAGAACAAGAGCAAAACGCTGATTGCGAAGCTTCTGAGCGGCCATTAATCCATCGTTGGCCACGACGATGTTTTTAAAACATCCCATGTGAATACAATACTGTTTGAGTATTTCACAAATGGATTTATCATCATCTACAATTAAAACATCGCGCTGAACTTTTTTGTCTAATGTCATACTGTCCTAGATATTTTCTTTAACTTTTTTACGTAATTCTAAGTATGTATTATCGAGCTTTTCATCTTTAAAAATTTTATTCAAAACACTCGCTAAACGAATGCCTGCCTGGCGAAGTCTCAATTCATAAGTTGGTTTCACTTTGAAGTGATACTCGTAACCAGCTGACTCACCAACATCGTAAACAACATTTCTTAGCTCTTGAGATTCACGGGCCCAATCCATAAATGTTCCTGCCGTGAAAGCTTTTGTTTCTTCTTTTGTGAAGTGATTCAGAATTTTTGTGTATTCGGTGTAAGAGAGTTGTTCGAAGTCGACAATGTTTTCATCCCATAGAGCATGAAGATTTGTTTCTGTCTTAAACCACTTGAGACGAACATTATTCCCACCTCTATCTTCAGCTAGGCCTACGTGGAGGGGTTGGTGAAGATCTCCCATCATGTGCACCATGAAACGAAGAGCATCTTTTTTTTGCTCAACTGTCGCTTTTTTATCTCTTAGAGTTTCTTCGAACTGAAAAAGAGCGAAGATCACATCGCCATCAGCTACACGCTTTTGATCAAAATATGTTTTTCCTGTAGGAATCGAAACGTAGTGCCAAGGAGCTGTGTAATTGTATTTTTTGTCTGAACGAATTTCATCCGGCCATGTTGAGACGCGGGCCAGATCCTCATTACCTAAAAGTTTTTTCACTTCACGAGCGGCATTTTTATCAAGATTGAGTTGAGCAATTTCACCGACAATTCGGTGACCATTTTTTCCCCAGGCATGGACTTCAGAAGTCATAACCATTAATGCTGAAAAAAGAAGAATTGATGTTTTTTTCATATATCGCATTTTGCTCCAAATAAACATTTAGTCTTAACCGTCTTTGCCACCGAAGCTGGAACAAATTTTTCCCACCCTTCGGTTCCATCTTGGATCATCTTGAGCACTCTTCGTGACCAAATTGAAACCACCGCTGGATTATAATCTTCAATATTTTGAATTAAATTATTTTCCTTGAGATAAGCAACCAGGTGTTGAAGATCTGGTGGCAGCTGCAAAGACTCCAGAGTTTTGATTTCATTAAGTTCATCATCACAGGCCGGATAAATAAACAGCTTCGTATTGGGTTCTAATAATGTCCCAACCGATCCCAAGAGCCCTAGTCGACTATTTTGATAACGGGCCTTATTTAATATTTCTTCAAGATTGTATGAAGCTAAAACAAAGGCAATTTTTTTCTTTGCATATTTTGTGAAGAACATATTGAGATCGCTGTAAGTTTCAGAATTTGAGATAAGAACTCTCTGGCCTAATGCTGAGAGAAGATCTACACGGGCGAGGAAATCTTCATTGTCGACTGTTCCTCTGTCGAGAAGAAGCGACATACTGATTTCAGGAATAACAATTGTATTCTCACGTTCTTCTTTATCTAAGCATGCTTTAAATTTACGAAGACCACACTCAAGCATATCGAGAGAGAGATTTGTGGGAGGTCTGTAACCACCACGTACAACAAGAACATTTTTTTTATAGAGAACATCAGAGGCCTGAAGAACTCCTCCATCGTGATCAAAGATAACGGCTTCACAGAGTTTCATTTTTACAAGCTCAAGACAATGCAATCTTGAATCTTGTCCTTTAAACGCAACACCAGAAACACGAATCATGTCGATTTTAATTCTTGAAGTTGTGAGTCCATCCATGAGTGAAGCCACAAATTTTTCTCGATCATGAGTTTCGTTGTAGACTGCATATACTAGATTCACACCGATTAACCCCAAGGCCTCTTGTTGCTGAATATTTTCTGCATCCAACATACTGACGTGTAAAACAACTTGGGACGGTTGCGCCTTCGGTGCATTTTGAAATTTAATTCCTATCCATCCGTGATTTTCGCCCGTCCCTTTAAAAGACTTAGCAGCTACAGTATTAGCGTAAGCGAAAAATGTTGTTTGAGGATGTCGGATGTTTTGAAGGCGTTCAATCAAGATTTCATATTCTGTATCAAGCATTTTTTGAAGACGGTCAAAGCTGACATAGCGACCCGATTTTTCTTTTCCATAAATCGCATCACTCATAGTCATATCATAAGCAGAAATACTTTTAGCAATAGTTCCCGCTGCACCACCAGCGCGAAAGAAATGACGGGCCACTTCCTGACCAGCGCCGATTTCGGCAAAAGTTCCATAGATGTCGTTATTTAAATTGATCTCCAAGGCCTTTTGCTGATGACCTAATCCCATAATAATCCTCGTAGAAATGTATAGATGTCTAAGATATGATAGCTACAATCGAAGTCGCTTGCAAATAACGAAACCAAACCTGCGAAGCCTTTGGAGAGACTATGCCTAATTTGAAAACACATCTTTTCGTCTGCACGAGCTGTACATATAAAAAATCCTTTGGACGTGAATCTGATCCTGATGAGGCCGCTGAGCTGAGAAAATGCCTAAAGAAGCGCGCTCGTGAGGCCTTTGCGAAGGACGAAGTCCGTGTTTCTGCAGTGAAGTGCCTGGGTGAATGTGATGAGGGAATCGCGGCCGTCTTCTACCCTGAGGGCGAGTGGATGCTCAACTTAAGACCAGAGGATGAGGACAAAATTTTCCAACGTCTAACCGAGCATGCCACTCGGTTAAAGTAATCTCTGCACACACCGATAGGTTCTCTAAGGAGAATCTTATGAACATACTAGATTTAGTTACTTTTGTTGGTGGGGTAACTGCCGTGATGATTATCTTCGTTGCTAAGACAAATATTGAACAATCAAAAGTTCGTGTAAAAGTTCCGGTTAAGACAAAACGCTAAGAAATTAATTTCAACGCTTCAGTCTTTAAGAATTTACGATCGACTTTTCCGTTTGGTAGCAATGGAAAATTTTTTAAGCAGTGTACATGTTGTGGATGTTTGTAACGAGAAAGTTTAGGGTTTAAAAATTCTCTTAACTCATTGGCCGAAAGATCTTTTTCCGTTTTTAAAAAAGCAAAACCAACCTCTCCCCATTTTTCATGTGGCACGGCCACGACAACGGCTTCTGAAATATCAGCATGAGTTGTAATATGTTTTTCCACTTCACCTGGGTAGACGTTTTCGCCACCAGAGATATACATATCTTTAATACGACCAACGACGAAATAGAATCCATCCCGATCATAACGAACGAGATCTCCTGTACAAAAATAACCGTCTTTCATTGTGTCTTTAAATGCTTTTTCATTCTGATAGTAACCGCAAGTCACATGAGGTCCAGCAATCAAGAGTTCGCCCGGTTCATCAACGCCTGCATCAGTCCCATCCGATTTCACAACACGAACTTTTGAATGAGGCATTGGCCTTCCAATCGATCCCGCTTTTGAAACGGCAAACTCTTCATCTAGTAAAAAACAATTCGGACCAACTTCAGTAAGACCGAAGCCTTGTTTAAAGCAAAGATTTTTTCTTTGATATTCTTCGATCATAGGAATGGGACAAGCGGCTCCACCCGAAATAAAAAAGCGGATAGATGAAAAATTGCATTCGTGAAAACGTGGTTTTTCTAAAAGCATCTGAAACATGGTTGGCACACCAAAATAGACACTTACTTTTTCTTTTTCGATTGTATTAAAAACATTATCTGCATTAAACGATGAGGCCAAAACACTCGTTCCACCTAAATACAATAAGGGCAAAAGGAGAACATTGTAGCCACCAGTATGAAAAAATGGTGTTTCGACAAGAGTGACATCTGTCGATCTCAATCCCCAACCTGCGCAAGTTTCCTGTTGATTCGATAGAAGCATTTGCCCGTGGAACATGACACCTTTTGGTTGCCCCGTTGATCCAGAAGTAAACAACATAAGAATCGGATCTTCGAGTGTCGATTTTGTTTCATTGAAGTCGGAATCGCTAGCGGAATAATCCAAGTTCACAAGACTCGCATTAATATATTTTCCACTCCCCGGTATAAGTCTCTCGCCAATTCCAAGATAGAGTTTAGGATTTAAATGCGAGAGAACATTTTCAAGTTCACCTAAAGAAAGACGAAAATTAAGGGGAACAAAAAGGGCCTTGAGTTTAGAACAAGCGAGCATCAACATCAGATGCAAAAGACTATTAGTTTCTGCATGAAAGGCCACACATTCGCCAGCTGCCAGACCTTCTTTTTTAAGCACGGCCGCCCAAGCATTCACTTCATCATTTAGTTCTTTATAAGTGAGCGTGCGTTCGCGATCTATCGTTGACGATTGCATTTTAATCGCCGTTTTTTGGGAAAAAACTTCTGCATTTTTTTCTAAAAATTCAATCCAGGCCTTCATTCAATTGCCTCAAATATCCATGGGAGGATTTGTTTCTCCATGATCCCTGGTTTTTCAATGAGTCCAGCATGACCGCCTTCGGCCAATTTGAACGTTCCTCTCTTGGCCTTTGCTGCCATTTTTTCGTGATTAAAAGGCGGTGTAAGTAAGTCTTCTTTACCAGCGACAAAAAGAAGTGGGCACTCGATGTTAGTCAAATCAATGTCCGTTTCCATTGCACCTAACAGAAGTCCACGTACAACGTGATCAGGAAGACTTGCTGCTTTTTCTCTATAACTTAAAAACAATTCACTTTTTTCATTAAAAATATCTTCTCCCCAAATCCAAGGAGTCGCGATGTCAAAGCGATGAAGAGGACCACCTGTTTCGTGGGCCATAAGCCAACTTCCAAGTTTTGATTTCATCATTGGTGTCGCAATATCAAAACAATCGCAGGCCACGACTCCCGCAACTTCTTCCGGAAAACGACGTGCATATTCCATCGAAATGCGAGCTCCATTACTAAGCCCCACTAATACAATTTTTCCCAACTTTTTTTCTTCAAGCAATTGGCGCAAATCTCTTACATGATCATCAAGATGATAGATGCCCTCTGGCTTAGGAGATTTTCCTTGACCACGACAATCGTAACGGAGGTATTGATATTTATCTTTTACATAGAAAGTCGCACCATCATAAGATGTGTAATCAGCAAATAATCCATTCACAAAAACTAGTGTTGGATCACTCGCCTTTTTTTTCGTCCCTTCTAAAAGTGAAAAAAGTTCTAGCCTAATATTGTACCACCATCAACATTCAAACATGTTCCTGTGATGTATGAAGCATCATCAGAAGCTAAGAAAGCATAAGCAGCTGCAATATCAGATGGCTCCCCTAATCTTCTTAGACTTGCTTTTTCTTCCATCATCGCCAGAACTTTTTCAGGCATTTTTTTAACCATTGGTGTAGCGATGAATCCTGGGGCCACAGCATTTACGCGAATTTTATCTTTTCCTAATTCTTTCGCCATTGTTTTTGCCATAGCGATAACACCTGCTTTTGTAGCAGCATAGTTTGTTTGACCGAAGTTTCCGTAGTGAGCAACAACTGAAGCGGCCTGAATGATTGATCCACCTTTTCCAGCAGCTTTCATCACTTCAGCTGCAGCTTTAGAAAGTTTAAAGATAGATGTCAGGTTAACAGCAATAACCGCGTCCCACTGCTCATCTGTCATTTTAAGGAGTGTTGAATCTTTTGTGATCCCCGCATTGTTGATAAGAACATCCACACCTTTGGCCATTTCTGCTTTGATAGCATCAAGAGTTTCTGTTTTTGTCACGTCACCAGAAATGTAAGTCATTTTATTTGGAAAAAGTGCTTTTAATTCTGATTGCTCGAGTGTTGGCATGTCGATCAAAACAAGTTCTGATCCTTCAGCATAAAATCTTTCCGCTGTCGCGCGACCGATTCCTGATGCTGCTCCCGTGATGAATACTCTTTTGTTTGTTAAACCTTTCATAAATATTTTCTCCTAATGTATTTTTAACCTAGATCCTGAAGTTCGTTTGTATCGAAAGTGTTTGAGTCCCAACGAAGAGACATCGCCGACCACATGTAGCCAATGCCTGCACTTGCTAAAACAACATGATCACCTTTTTTTAACTTACCGCGTTTTTCCGCAAGGCCTAACGAGAGAACTTGATCAGGGGCACCGAAGTGTCCGTAATGATCAAGATAGATTGATTGTTCTTGTCTTAATTCCATCGGCTCCAAAATAGCGTCGTGTGCCGATTTTTTCATGTGTAGAAGTGCGAGATAATCAATTGGTTTTTTAAGTTCATTGTCAGCAGCTTCACGAATCACTTGTAGGAAGTTCACGATTGATCTTTTTTCAAGGCGCTCGCGCATTCCATCCACATCAGGTACCTGAAGATAGCTCATGCTGTGATCGAGTCCTTCTCTCCATGGATGTCTTGTCCCACCGCCCGGAACAATAACATCCGTTGTGAAATCGCCATCGGTAATAATCGATGAAGTGAGAAGTGGATTGCAGGCCACATCGCTTTTTTCTAATAGAATTGCTGAGCCACCGTCTGCCAGGTTATAAAGAAAACGAGTATTGGCATCTTTGTAATTAACGAGATCACCCGTTTTGTGACCACCACAAAGAAGAACGCGCTTTAATTTTGGATCTGTTTGCATAAGTGATTTTGCTAAATACAGACCAAGAATTTTATTTGAACAACGGGCAGAGATATCAAAACTGCGAGCGTTTTTTAAACCAAGTTCACGTTGAACATAAATCCCTGCTGTCCACACGATATAATCTTTGTATTCCGATCCTGTCCAAATCACCATATCAATCGATAGTGGATCAATGTCTTTTAAAACTTTTCTAGCGGCCATGACGGCCATGTCACCTGGATGCGTGTTTTTATCGGCACGACACTTACGAACAATTCCCATTTTTGATGAGACAACGTGTTCCGGAACACCTGATTCGCGTGCAATGTGAGCTGCATCTTCAAATCCATCTGGAAGCCAAACGGCCGCTTTTTTAATATTGATAAAGCTCATTAGATTTTTCCTTTAAAAAATGTCGTTAATTTTTCAGCAACGAGAGAAGGTCTTTCTAAAAAAAAGAAATGGTCTGTTTCATCAATCCATTCTGTTTGAACAGATGCATTCTTCAGAGCATTTTTAAAAATATTTGGAGACTCGGGAGAAACAAAACGATCTTCACGTCCACACATAGCAAGAACTGGCATTGTAAATGAATCGTAATTCGTTTCTTTTTCAATAAAGGCCACAGCGGCGTTGTTTTGGCGGATGAGCTCGTCGAGTGAAACTTTGTGTTCCATTCGAAGATTAATGATTCGTTGAAACTGAGAAGGATTTTTTGTCGGTAGTGTGGGATGAACTGTTCCCATTGTCGCGTACTGAGCTTGAACAAGTGGATCAAACGCATCAAAGGCGCGAAGACCATCTTCGGTTAATTTCTGTCCATGACTAAAATGCGGAGGGCCACCTGTCGTGCACATTAAACTTAGAGCTCTCACTCTCTCTGGAGCAAGGACGCAAAGTTCTTGAGCAATAAATCCCCCCATAGAAATTCCCATAAGACCAAAAGATTTCGCTCCTTCAGCATCCATCACACTTAAAGCGTCTTTTGCAAGATCAGCAATAGAATAGGCCTCTTTCGTTTTAGAAGATTTTCCCGTTCCGCGATTATCAATCAAGATGACAGTAAATTGTTTTTTGAGTTCATCAATGAGATCGATGTAATTGTAGTGCGTACAGCCAAAACCTGAGAGTCCTAAAAGGTAAGGACCTTGACCCGTTTTAAAATAGGCCAGTTCACCGAAATCTCGTTTTACAGTATGGAGATTCATAAAAAACTCACATGAAAAAATGAAAAAAGAAACAAGTAAAGTTCACCCAGGAGTGAATTTTGTCAAGGTGAGTCTCATCATAATAATTGGATCTAACTTTTTCTAACATCACTGCGGAGAACCACATCGTTTATAAACTGCCCCACTACCGTGGTGGAAAATAAGGAAAGGTCATGAAGAAATTCATGA
>CAMLRB010000055.1 GCA_946482295.1 uncultured Bacteriovorax sp.
AACATTGAAGCAGCTCACAATGCTCTCATTGATTCATCAAAGATCGATTTCAACAATATTGCAAACTCTAGAATGGTTCTTAAACTAAAAAATGATCGCCACAATTGTTGGGGAGACTGCGCTGCAAATGCTAACGAAATTCAGACAGCAATTTCAACTTGGAAATCTGAAAGAGAAAGACTTGCTCCTGTTGCCTCGGATCCTGAAACAGCTCTCAAAGGAAAAGTGACAAGAGAAACGGATTCGATGAGCGATTTATTAAGCCCAGAGAAGTTAATTGATACGGGTACGATTACACTCATGGCAGAAAGTGGATCTCTACGCGCTCCTATGATTAAGGCCATTGAAAACAATGTTTCCTATATCTGGGCCCCCAAAGGAACAGGAGCAAAAACACTTGCAAGTACTGATGCTGGACTTGCATTCATTTCTTTCAAGTTAACTAATTCAGACTTTTATAAAGTATGGATGCTCATCAGCGCACAAGATGCTTCATCGGATTCTGTCTACGTTAAGGTTGCAGGTAGTGAAACGAAAGAGTGGCATCCAGGTGCTACCAGTGGTTTTCAATGGAAAGAAGTTAAACACACTTCATCGAATCTTGATTCTCCGTTTTACATTGCAGGAGGATCAAATCAGGGGGTTGAAATTCGGCAAAGAGATGATGGTTTAAAAATTTCAAAAGTCATTGTTACAAATGAAATGAATTTTAATCCGCAGTCTGCAGCCAGTACGAAGGCCACGATTTCTTTACCAATTAATGAACTCAGTGGAGTCGCCGGTTCAACATTCGAAATAGATGTGGAAGAGTACGATATGTACAGTTACAAGTTTACTAATCCACGAGTGAAAACTTCTTCTGACTTGTATATAAAAAATCTGAAAGTGCTTGTGAATGGAAGTTACAATCCACAACATGCGACTTATACAATTGTGAATAAAAAAGTTACGTCTATTGATTCAAATCTTTCAACCTATTCAATGATTGTTCTTAAAGATAAAGGAAGCGACGAAGATCGTTTCTCATTCAGCTTTGATCAGATAGCAACGACGGAACCAACAACGGTTAATCCGGCACCAACTACACCCAATCCTGCAACACCTCCAGTGCAGAAGTTGACATCACTCCAAGCTTTTGAACAAACTTTATATCCCCTGCTTCGCCAACGATGTGCTTCATGCCACGAAGTGAATCAAACTCCACTACATTCCTCTGCAACAGTCGGCACTGCCCATACAGCTGTCACAGAGAACACGTTGATCAATTTTAATAACATTCCGAACTCAGTTCTTTCTGTGAAATTGAAGACAGGTCGTCATAACTGTTGGGGAGATTGCAACGCCAACGCTGCTGAAGTTGAAGGCAAGATTACTATTTGGAAAAACCTTCTCCAATAAAATATGAAAAAAGGATTAATACTTTCGCTTAGCTTATTTTTTATATCCATCATTGTTGATTTGGTTTTAAAAACCAAGATGATGGATCAATTAGGATCGCATCTCAATCGCGGTTTTATCTTTGGCTCTCTTCAGGATCTACCGGCCAGCTTAACTTTAGTCACTCTGACAAGCATTGGTGGATTTCTCGCTTTCATTTATCTTATTTTAATTGTGTTGCTTGCATCCGAGTTAGTGATGTTAAAAGCAGGATTAGGTCTACTTACTGGTGGAATACTCGGAAATGTTATTGATCGTGCCTTACATGGCGGGACACTCGATTTCATTCCTCTTAATATTCCCTTTCTGCCAGCAGTGGTTTTTAATCCTGCAGATGTTTTCCAATGGCTAGGTGCCGGCCTGATTGCCATTAATCTTTTTACAAAAGAAGATTCGATATGGTATCCAGACAATCAAAGAGGATTTTCATTAATTAATAGAAAAGAGCAGATCAAATTTGCTTTAAAATTTTCTGGACTCTCATTTTGCACGTGTCTGGTTATTGGACTTTTTTCATTTTCTTATTTCACCTTAACCTTACAAGCAAACAGGATTGAAAGCCGATCAATTGTTATTGCTTTTGCTATTAGCTATGTGGCCATAACTCTTTTTTTTGCAGTTGTGACATTCATGGCCGGATTAGTGTTATCACAACGAACTGCCGGACCGCTCTACGCATTTGAAAAGTATGTTGAAGATTTACTGGCCGGAGAAGATCGTGAATTAAAACTCCGTGAAGGAGATAATTTTCGCCATCTAGAGAATGTGGCGCAGAGACTGCGCCAGCATTTAAAAAAATAATTACATGATTTCAAGAACAGCTGCATTTCGATTGATCGTGAGAACTTTCAATGCTGATAAATAACGCTCAAAAGAGTCTATGTCAGAGTATTTTGAAAGTTCCTGGACGGCCTTGTGTGCGAACTCTCCCACTTCTTTCATTCCTAACAATTGATCTGCCGGGACTGATTCCCAAATGGCCTCCGCTGTCGCTCTGTCTTTAAGAGTGGCAGGATTGTTAATAAGCTCTTTGAAAGCTTTATATTCCATCTTTTGGCCAGACTTACTGTAAGAAACATAAAGTTTACGAGTGAGACTTTCTTCCACACGACGATAGTCTGCAAGAACTTTAAGAGCTTCAGCTCCGCTTTTTCTTCCTGCTAACTCAGCGACTGAAAGTTGAAACCCTTTAAAAGCTCCATAAGCAGTTTCAGACTGTACGTAACGCTTAAGTTTAAGAGAACTACGCGCCTGAGCTTTGAATGATTCGTGAACCAGACGTGCTCTTGCTGTAAAAATTCTTCTTAACGTTTGTCCTTCTGCCATTAAACTTAAAAATGGTATTTTTCTTCCTTTATAAAAATTGAATTCTGGCATTCCTTGAACAAAGACGAAATAAGGAATCTCGCGCTTCTTTAAAGGAATATCAATAAACAACTCTGTGAGATCCTCTATATTACGATTAATGTAAGCATTCAGTTTCCCAGGTTGGGTGCCCATTGATGCAAGCTCTTTTTCCAATCGTAAAATTGTTGCTGCGTTTTTAGCGAGAGATTCGTTTCTCATTCTTAAATACCAGTCTTTCATTCCGCTATAAACTGGAATACGTTTTCCAATTCGATCAACTGCGTTCACTTCATTCATAACTCTGATGGCCCGGTTCAATCTTTCACCAGAATAGCCCTCAATCATACGAAGCATTTCGCGTGGATTGTCCGAAAAATAATTAGTCAGTACTTTTGAAGTTTGAGCATCTATAGCTTCTTTAGTTTCTTTAACAGTTACTTTACCGACTTCCTTCTTAGCTGTTTTAAGAAGTGCAAGTTTAGCTCTTTTAATAGGATCAATGACTTTTCCTATTTGTTTCACCATCGTGTCTAAATCGATCGCCCCAGAAGTGTAGAGTTTTCTTATTTTTTCAATTTTGGTAGTGGCCGCTCCAAGTGTTTTGCTATCAAGTCCGGCGCTTTTAGAAACTGAATCTACTCCAATTAAATAGCGAGCCGCCCTAACTTCTTCCTCTTGAGTTACTGATTTGGCAGCTGCTTTAAAAGAAGTTTTCCCCGTTTGTCTCATCATAGATTGAGTCGATGCATAGACGAGCTTCGGTCCTAAACTGAGAGAACGAGTAGCCACTCCGATGAGTGGAAAAATACTAATGGCTTCAAATGCTGTCCAAGCATAACTGCGATGAACTTCATCTGAGCTCCCTGTGCTTGCGAACCCGAGATCTTCCATCACTTTGACTTTTTGAACAGACAAATCAGATTCAACTTTTCTTTCAATCTCATTAGCCGTTAGTTTGACCTGAATTCCCAGCGATGAAAGTCCGGCCACGGCCATTACTCCACCGAGAGGAGCACAGATACCACCAGATAATGTAGTACACGCTCCACCGACGATGATGGCGGCCATCCCCATAACACCTGAACCAATTCCCCACCACATGTCTCTCCATTCATCAGGAGACATTTCATTAATTTTTTCTAAAACTTCAGGAGGAACCGCTGGCAGTCCAGCAATTTGATTCAATTCGTTCTGCGCTTTCGTCGTTGAATAAAAAATATTCTTAAACTCTTTTTCATTATTCAAACTCATATTACAAAAAGTTTCGAGATGACCAAGAATCTGAAGTTTACGGGCGTGTGCTGCTTGTCTTAGAAGATCTTTAAAAATCGGTTTTTTGTACGAATCATCGAGTGCGAGAAAATTTAACTTTAAACTAAATGTATTATCAATCCCATTGATTTGTGAAAACTCCTCAAAGAGTTTCTGTTGTTTCACTGGGTCTTTCAGCAAGTAAAGTTTCAGAAAGAAATCTGCAATTTTTCCTTCTACTGAAGATGAAACTTTATTAATCTCACCTTTCGTTTTTTCACTAATAGTAATCCCAGCATTCAGCGCACTCTGTGGAGTGAGCACCGTTTTATAAGATAGATCTTCTGCGATCTGATAAAAATCTTTACTTCCACTTTTCACGCTGAAAAGTTGAGCGCCTTTTTGCTGGAATTCATCATAGATCGATTTCCAAACTTGTGATCTTTCAGAAGAAGAGAGAATTTTTCCAGCATGATTGTATGTAAGTGTTTTATCGAGACCGAGAACTTTTCCGGCCTCTTGCAATTTTTTATATTGCGTATCAACTAGTTTGTGATCACATTGGATTTCTTTGGCATTTGGTCTGTTGCCTCTGAAATCAAAAACCGGAGGCATGCCCGCTTTTTGATATTCGAGTTGATCAAGTGCTACCATGTAACTCATTTTTAGACGCGCCCACGGATTTCCTGCGGCCATTTGTTCGAGTAAAAAGTTAAGTTCGAATGGTTTGGCTTCAGCTAGATGTTGAGTGTTGTTTCTTAAGTTCGACCAAATATAATTGAGCAGTGGATACACTTGCTGAAATTTACGCTCTTCTAATCTTCTCGTTGGGATGTATTTTTCACCTGTTCGAAACTCTGCAAGATAGTTGGCGAGATTTTGAACTTTGTTTCCTCGGTAACAAATTTGTTTCGTCTCACTGTTTCCATTATTGACTTGATATTGACAAGCAAGATCCATGATCTGATGAATGTCGCTATATTTTGGTAAATCACGAGATTGATGAAATGTATCTGCAAGAACTTTTAAACTCCAATCTCGCCAGACAGGTGAAGAATACATTGAAGGGAAATCGATGTAGGCCTTTTTTCCTACAAATTTTTTCTTCATCTTTTCAGTAATGAGTTGAGCATAATCGACAAGACCGTGAGTCTGCATGAGTTCTAAAAGATAAGGAGAGAGGTTTTGTTTACCTGGATAAATTGGCTGGGTTGAACCATCACTGAGTTTAATTTCCGCAATCTCATCTTTAGGATATTCTCCTAACATTTTTTGAAAAGTTTCACTGCCTGCGTAAGTGACAGTTTGTTTTCCAATCTTTCCTTTGAACTTTGATTGAGCTTCACCCAATTTAAAATTTAGGATGGCCTGAAAATGAGAGACATCATCAAAATGCGGTTCAAGCCCCCCTCCCTTAGTAGGTCGAAGACTCACTTTGGCATTTTTATAATTTTCAAAAGGGATCATTCCACTGTAGCCGTCTTTGGTCGGATCTTTACTCACGTTTTCTACGTAATAATCTAAATAAGAGATATCATCCTCTTTGTAAGTTAAACCGTGACCTGCGAGAATGTTTTCTAAGAATTGATCTCCCGCCCCTTCTTCAAAATTAAAGGCAAATTCCGCAGGCAGACTCCCATTAAAATGTGTCTGACAAGAATTCGGAATGCGAACTTTCGATTTATTTCCTAACAACGTATCGTACAAATAAACTTGCGACATCATCATATGTAATGTCATCCACTTTAAAGCAGTGACATAATTTCGTGAGGAAGGTGCTTTCAAGAGTGTCATTACATCATGACGAACAATTTCCGTTGGAGAAAACTGTAATTGGTGCATGCCGTTTGCTGTAGGTTTCACTTCCATATAGAAAGGTGAAGTTTGAGGATTAGGTCCTTGGGTAATGAGCCCCATTTCATTTTGTTCTAAAGAACTAACGAAAGCATCATTAAGAACAGGCTGAAGAGTATTGTAATATTCTTTTCCATCTTGTTCGTTGGGAACATAAGATCTTTTGATAATGACAAGATCTCTCATCGGCATGAGAACATTTTCAACATACGCCGCTAGAAGATTGGCCCGATCTTCTGTTGAATATTTTTCATTATTAACGAGAGCAGTAATAGTGCGAAGATGTGACTTCGCTTCCATGTAGAAATAATCAAATTCGGGATCTATCTTTTTTTGAAAGTACGTTAATGGTTTCTTTTCTTTTTCTTCTTTAATTGTGGCCTTGACCACTCTATCGAAATAACCTTCTTTCTTAATTTTTGGACATGATTTTTGCTCGAATTCATCACGGTTAATACTGAAGTTATCCTTTGAACAAGAGTCACGCTTTACAGAAGCTAGTAGTTTTTTAAAGTCTTCATCCAATTGCTCTTTACTGCATTTGGCATCTGTTTCGGAACCCATTACTCGAGCGCGATAATCCTTCAATTGTGTCAGGAGAGGATCAAAATCCGCCGTTGAGGCCGGAGCTCGATTACCCGGTAGATTGAATGAACAAGACTCTAAAATAAGAGTCATTATAAGGAGAAGTGGTAGTGCACGCATAAGTTCTTGTAACTCCACAAAAGGGTTCAGTAACTTATCGGAATAGTCAGATATTTTCTTTAATCGTCCATTTCTCCTAAACTTTTTGCAGTCATTAACCGACAAGATCACTATGACTTTTCCTAAGCCCCATTGGGTGTTCCTATTTTTCTTCGCCATCGCCCCACTCTCGCTGGACTGGAAAGAAATGCGTCCGAACGCCAGTCGTTTTCCTGCTGATACAAGCACCACGGATTGCAGAACTTTAGCTAGCAACCTCATGATGTCGAAAAATTACGAGATTAATCATGAAGCCGCATTGGTTGATAAAAAATTAATTACGATCACAAATAAATTCGTAACTGTTCAACACCCGCGTATGGAGTGGATGAATCGTTTAAGAAAATCGCTTAATCAATCGTTGAGAAACTGGAACAATAATCGCTACCCGGCCTTTTATCTTTTTAGTGATGAAGACGTGGTTCCTCATGCGAAAAAATATTTTGAAACACTCGAACATACCGTCACTGAACAACTTCCTTTAACTAAAGAACAAACTGAAAATAAGGCCATGGTCGAAACATGGATCAAGTCTTTTCAGGATTATCAATCTGATGTTGATAAACTTCTCGATGAGAGAATTTCTCTGCAATACAATTTAAAGCTAGTTAAAAAAATTAAGTTAAAAGATGAACCACGCGACATCAAGTTGATGATTAAACGTAACGGGGTCATGACAGAAGAAATAATCACTCTAAGAAAAGAGGATAAAAATTTAGGTCATCTCGAGGCACGACTAAAAAAAGAAATCAAGAATCTAGATGGTGCCCGATTGCAGAATGGAAAAATCAAAGATCGAATTATTCGCCAGGCGATGCTGAAGGATATACTCACAATAGTTCATCGTGAATTAGAGTATGCTGTCAAAAATACTCCTGACGTTTCAGAAACAATGATTAAAGAACTTGAGAGTTTGGATTCCTTGATAAAGAAGGATGAATTCCAACCAACGACTTACGGAATCTATAGAGTTACGAATAAAGTTTTTATGCGTGAAGCACTTTCCATGTCTAAACTTGATGTTCTTTATAAAAAAGTTCAGGACCCAGTTAATTCTATCAAAGATTTGTTTGCAAATTTTATCAAGAGCAGATCAGGCCCAAAAGATCCTAACGAAGCGGAAAAAATTGGAATTTTTAAAAGAGTTTACAATAAGATTACGAGCATCACTTTAAAACAAGCGGCTTATGGTACTGGTGGTGCAGCAGTACTGGCCTATGGATTTCATCAGTATTTTTGGGTTGGACAATCCGAAAAAGCGATTGAGATTAAAGTGAAAGAAGAATCTCTTGAAGATGCGAGTATTGAGCAATTAGATCGCACAATAGAAGAAGAAACTAAAAAGAGCGAAGGACATTCTCAGGTCATTGAAGTGACAATAGACGAGCTCACAAATGAAATTGTGAACCCGCCATTTTTTTCTCGTTAATTTAGTTTCTCAGGTCTTTTCTTAAAATTTTCCCGACGTTCGTTTTCGGAAGTTCTTTTCTAAACTCTACCAGTTTTGGAACTTTGTAGTTTGTAAGTTGTCCACGACAGTGAGCAATGACCTCTTCAGCTGTCAGCGATTCATCTTTCTTAACAATGAAAAGCTTAATCGCCTCAGTTGTTTTTTCATCAGGAACACCAATCGCGGCCACTTCAAACACTTTAGGGTGTGTGGCTACGACATCTTCAATTTCGTTTGGATATACGTTGAATCCTGAAACGAGAATCATGTCTTTTTTACGATCGACGATTTTTACATATCCATCTGAGTTCATCACACCGATGTCACCTGTTTTGAAATATCCATCAGCTGTCATCACTTTAGCCGTTTCATCGTCACGGTTCCAATATCCAGGCATGACCTGAGGACCTTTGATGCAAATCTCGCCGATTTCATCGATCCCTAACGTTTTGTCGTTATCGTCTTTGATAACTACATCAGTTGAAGGAATCGGAAGTCCGATAAAGCCATTATAATCTTTCAGATTCAGTGGGTTCACACAAGCAGCTGGTGAAGTTTCAGTTAAACCGTAGGCCTCGATTAAAGCTCGGCCAGTAACTTTTTTCCATTTATCGGCAACAGCTTTCTGCACGGCCATCCCACCACCTAATGAAATTTTAAGTGAAGAAAAATCAACTGAAGCAAAGTCCGCGTTGTTCAACAATCCGTTAAAGAGCGTGTTTACACCCGTAATAACAGAAAATTTATGTTTCTTAAGCTCTTTAACAAATCCAGGCATATCACGAGGATTTGTAATGAGAACATTCTTCGCACCAACAGTCGCGAAGATGAAGGAAACTGTAAGTGAGAAAATATGATAAAGAGGAAGCGGAGAAATGACCGTCTCTGAGCCAATAGAAATTTGCGGAGAAAGCCATGCACGTGCCTGGCAAAGATTCGCAAGAATATTTCTATGAGTGAGAATTGCTCCTTTTGCGACACCTGTTGTTCCACCTGTGTATTGTAGGAAAGCATGATCCGTAATTTTCATTTCAGGTTTACGGAAAGTTTTTGCATCACCTTTTTGAAGTTCAGCGACGAAACTTTTAGCTTTCGGAAGCGAATAGGCCGGAACCATTTTCTTAACTTTTTTAATAACGAAATTTACAATCTGCGCTTTTGGAAACCCAAGCATATCGCCGATAGAAGTTGTGAGTACGTGTTCAACGGGTGTTCTTTCTAAAACAGCTTGGAGTGTACAAGCAGCATTTTCGAAAATCACAATTGCCTTCACGCCCGCATCTTTTAACTGATGTTCTAATTCGCGGGCCGTATAGAGCGGGTTCACGTTAACGGCAACGAAACCACCGCGAAGAATTCCGTAAAGGGCCACCGGGTATTGCAGAATATTCGGCATCATCAGGGCAACTCGATCGCCCTTTTGTAGCTTTAAATTGTTTTGGAGATAACTGGCAAATTTTTGGCTCAGATTATCAAGTTCTTGATATGAGATGGATTTGCCCATGCACTCAAAGGCCGCACTTTGAGAAAATTTAGAAAAGGCCTCTTCAAAAACGTCTCCTAGAGAGCGGTATTTTTCCATCTGATCTTCGATCTGGGCCGGAACCCCTGACTGATAGTTTTTTAACCAAATTTTTTCCATGTAAACCTCTGAAATATATGTTCCCTTAAGTCTATAAGACAAAGGCCTGCAACGCAAAGAGCTACTAGCAATTTTCTTTAATTTTCTCTTTGTGGGGAATATGAGTTGTGTTATACCTGAGATCTATTAGTACTTGGTCCTAAGTTTTTTCTGTGACTTTTGACCCTTTTTTGGAGTTTTTTTTATGTCTACTAAGTTGTACGTTGGCAATCTTCCTTACTCTGCTAAAGAAGAATCGCTAAAAGAGCATTTCTCATCTGCTGGATCAGTTGCATCAGTGAAAATCATCATTGACCGTGAAACTGGCCGTAGCAAAGGTTTCGGTTTCGTAGAAATGGAATCAGAAGATGGTGCTCAATCAGCTGTTTCTCAACTTGATGGTCAAGAGTTCGAAGGCCGTTCACTTAGAGTTTCTGAAGCTAAACCACAACCAGAGAGAGAATCTCGTGGCGGCGGATTTGGTGGCGGACGTTCAGGTGGTGGTTTCGGTGGCGGTGGAAACCGTGGCGGAGATCGTGGTGGACGCGGCGGCGGCGGCGGAAGATACTAATCTTTAAGCTTACCAAAGTAATATATGGCGGCTCCTTCGGGAGCCGTTTTTATTTTCAGCGCTCATGAGTGAATTAAAAAAAGACATCGACTACTATTTCAATGAAGAAGGCCTTATGGTCTTCACCGAAGCTTACCTTTTAAAACGCGGATACTGCTGTCAGAGCGGTTGCCTGCATTGCCCATACAAATACAAAGACCAAGTTGATCCAAGTGTTCCTGCTGAATTTAACGATTCCTGGAGTGAGGATTATATTGAAGATGAATCGGATTCTGATTCAGATGATGATTAGAGTTCCATCTTTAATTGCTCAAGATAATTTTCAATAACTAAAAATCTTCTCTTCGCTTCTTGTTTCGCAAGTAAAGTGTTCATCGTTTCAGTGATTGATTTGAGTTTTAACTGAATATGATCGATAGCAAATTTTTTGTCGTCGTATAGTCTTCCATCTGCCCATGGATCGAGAGCATTGTAAAAACTTGTTCCCATTTGAGCAGAGATGGCAAATAAACGAGCAATACCAATGGCCCCCAACCCATCTAAACGATCTGCATCTTGAACGATTTGAGCTTCAAGCGTTTCTGCTTTAATACCTGCAGAAAAACTATGAGCTTCAATCGCATGAATAATTCCTGGATAGTATTTGGCAGGATAACCAATTGCCGTGAGAAATTGAACAGCTTCAACAGCTGCTAGTCTTGAAGCCATTTTGCGGTCTTTGTGATCTTTAGGAAGATTCACAAGATCATGCAACCAAGCGGCCGGTAGTACAATTTCCAGTTGTGCTCTCTCTTTTATCGCAAGTTCGCGCGCCATTTTTACAACGCGTTTAACATGAAGAAGATCATGTGCAGGATCTTTTGATCCTAAAACGGAGTTAATCTTTTCTTCAAAAAGTTTTTCAAATTCATTCATGAGCATTTTCCAAAAATGTTTTGCGTTTTTTAGCGGAGGACCATTTTTTTATATGTGCTTCGCTAATGAGAGCTTCGGACATGGTGTCCCACTCTTCGAGATAGACGATTTTCACAGGACTATCAGTACGGAAATATTTGGCACCTTTTTTTGAATCGCAAAGATGTTCAACAAAACGGCGTTCAGGATCAGTACTGATTCCTGTATAGAGTTTTCCTTTCGTCGTTAAAATAACGTACACGTACCAATTCATTGAGCGGATAGTGTCGTGTAGTTAAAAGTTGAAACGTCGAAAAGTCCTCTGTCCGTTAATTTTAATTTCGGGATTACCGGGAGTGCAAGGAAGGCCATCTGAATGAAAGGTTCATCCAGTGTTACACCACATTCCTTGTAAGCAACTTTAAGTTTTTTGATGTCTTCAAAAATTTCTTTACCCGTCTTTAAGCTCAGAAGTCCGGCCAATGGAAGTTCGAGAAGGGCTGCAACTTTTCCATTGTTCACAACAACTAATCCTCCACCCGACTTAATGAGAGCGTTGACGGCAATAACCATATCTTCTGTTGTTTTTCCGATGACCATCAAGTTGTGAGAGTCATGCGCAACTGAAGCAGCAATCGCTCCACTCTTTAATCCCGCCCCTTTCACAAGACCTAGGCCAGGTGGAAGTTCAGAACCATATCGTTCGATGTTTGCCATAAAGAGAATATCTTCTTGATCGAATTTTTGACCGTCATAGTGAGCGACGATGTGATTCGTGATGATTTCATCTTTAACGATTTCAATGACGTTATATTTTCCGGAAGCAAGATTGTAGTTGAGATCAGTCGCAACCAGTGGTTTGCGTTTGATTGTATTTTCAAGAGGTGGTTGAGATCCAGCAATTTTTTTAGCGATCTCAGCATCTAGATTAAGTTTCTTAATATTTTTTCCACCGACAAAAACATCTTTAATCGTCACTTGATTCAAATCAGAAAGGAGAACGATATCTGCTTGTCTTCCTGGAGCAATAAGCCCAAGGCGTTTTAAACCAAAATGTTTAGCTGCTGAATATGATGAAAGTCTGTAGGCCAGATGTGCGGGCATTTTTAATTCATTGATCATTTTTTTGATCATGTAGTTGATGTGCCCCTCTTCGAGAATTTCGTAAGGATTGCGATCATCTGTACATAAAAGACATTGTGGTGAATTAAATTCAGTTACCAGTGGCGTAAGTGTTTTTAAATTTTTAGCAACAGATCCTTCACGAATAATGAGGGCCATTCCTTTTTGTAATTTTTCTTTGCCCTCGTCAGCAGTGACAGTCTCGTGACAGTTTTGAATTCCTGCCGCGATATAAGCATTCAGAGCTTTCCCTCTTAACAGAGGACTATGCCCATCGAGATTTAAATCCTGGAAGGCTTCCAGTTTATCGAGGACACTTTCATCTCCATTAATGACTCCTGGAAAGTTCATCATTTCGGCGAGACCAAGCACATTCGGATGGGCCTTGTATTTCACCATGTCCTGTAATTTAAATTCACCACCATTCGTTTCAAAGCCTGGCAATGCGGGAACACAAGATGACGTTTGCACAAAAAGATTTTGGTGCAAAAGTTCTGAACAACGAAGAAACCACGAGTACCCTGCATCACCCATAACATTGGTAATCTCATGAGGATCACAAATGGCCGTCGTCGTTCCAAGCGGTAATGTCATTCTTTCGAATTCAAAAGGATTCATCATTGAAGATTCGATGTGAAGGTGACCATCAATAAACCCCGGAACGGCGATTAATCCCTGAGCATCGTAAATTTCATGAGCTTCTGTGTAATCAGTTCCAATACCGGCAATCGTTTTACCAGCAAGAACAATATTTGTATCAATGAGTTCGCCATTAACAAGATCGAGGACCTTACAGTTTTTGATAAGCAGATCTGCTTTCTCATCTCCACGAGCAACGGCCAGAACCTTTTTTAGTTCACTACGGTTGAGAGTTTGGGTTCTTTTGTTTGCTAATGTCATGACTACACCTATTGTTTTTGAATTTCGGCAATCATCTCATCAAATAATCCGCGGGCCGCGAGACCTTGCTCATATCCTCCGTTGAACATGAAAACAAATATGAGGGGAGCTTTGTCTTTTCTACCAATGTATCCAGCAAGACCAATAACACCATCAAGGTATCCTGTTTTTGCTCGCACCCAGCTGCCATTACCTGATTTGAGACGGTTTCTCATTGTACCGTCTACTCCAGCGATTGGTAAACCCGAAAGAAACTCTGGATAGATCAAGAAATCTCCGCTAACCTTCGCCAGGATTTTCCCAAGCTGGATGGCCGTAAAACGGTTATCTCTTGTGAGACCAGAAACATTTTCCAGTACATATGATTTACGATCAAAACCAAAGGTATCCAGATAGGCCTTCAACTGCTCAATACCGTCTTTCATGCTGGCATTGCGTCCACGCGGATTTGTCACAGCGTTGTCTGCGGCCATGTTCTTAACTAACATTTCTGCAACAAAGTTATTTGAAAATTTCAGCATGTCGCTGACCATTTCGTTTAGATTTTTTGAAGGTGCTGTGGCCAGAATGCGACCTTCACTTTCACAATCCGTATAACGAATGGAACCGCTGAATGTTATTCCACGCTGAGAGAGAAATTCTTTTAAGTGGCTTGCTGTCCAGGCCTGGGGATTAGAAATACTTTTATAAACAACAAACTCACTGGCATTTTTTGAAATATTACCAGACACAATAATTTTATCTTTACCATCAATTTTAATTCTGTTCACAGTGATGGTTTTAACATTCGCTGCACTTACCGTTTTCGATTTATTTTCAAGTTCCAGATAATCATTAATCGGATCAAGCATGACGATGGCCGGCTTATCTGCATCAGCATTAGGACGAATGTAAACATTCACACTATTCCAGTTAAACGAAGTCGCAGAAATTGGTGCATCGAAAGCTCGATCAACGCGAACGGAATCACGCCCTTCATCAAAAGATTCGCTGTCAAAACGAGAAGCATCGATAATAAGATCGCCCTCAATTTTTTTCACTCCACTTCTTTGGAATTCATTAACGAGATACCACATTTTTTCAGAGACAAAAGAAGGATCACCACCACCTTTGTAACAAAGAGAGCCCTTGAGTTTAGTTCCTTCAATGGTCCCTTTACTCCACAACTCTGTCATAAATTTTTTGTTCATGGGATAATGAGAAAGCACTCCTGCGGCCGTGACAATCTTCGTCAATGAAGCTGGTATCATCAATTTATCTGCATTGATGGAGACTACTGTTTTTCCTTGATCTTCCACCATAAGCCCTACAGTCGATTCGCTAAAATGATGTTTCTTCATGATTTTCTTGAATGATGATTCTAAACCTGCTGAATGTGCTGGGAGGGACAAAAGGGTTAAAAGGAGAATTAATGAGCGAGAAAAATCCATTTTTTTCATAGGAACTCTTCGTAGGTTTTGCTAAATTGATAGCCATAATCTTATCGATCTACTTGAAATACATCAAGGGATACTTCAAGGACTTAATGTGCAAACTTTCACGCGAACAATTGTCTCGGTTATTGCCTTAACATGTTTATCAACTACTATTTTTGCTACTGAAAAGTTGCGTTTTATCGGCGATGTTGATTTTCCTACAGGCGAGAAATTTATGGAGACTGAGATTGGTGGACTCTCAGGAATTACATACGACACTGAGACTGGAAAACTCCATGCAGTGAGCGATGATAAAGGTTTCGTCAACGATACACGTTTTTACACTTTTGATATTTCTATAGAAGAAAAGAATGCTGAGAAAAAATTTACTATCAAACCTTCTGCTGTAACGATTTTTAAAACACAGGACGATCAAGTCATAAAAAAAGGAATTGCTGATTATGAAGGCATTGCCCTTTTAGGAAAAGACCTTCTCGTTTCATCAGAGGGATCAGTTTTTGGTTCACACAATCAACCTCCTGAACTTTTACGATTTTCTCCACAAGGAAAACTTATTTCGAACCTCCCCGTTCCGTCAAAATTCATTTCACCAGCAAAAGACTCGATGATGGGAACTCGCGCGAATAAAGCCTTTGAAACGCTTGCAATAAGTCCTGATCAAAAAAATATCTTTATGGCAACTGAAGAAGCTATCTTTCAAGATGGATCAATTACTACGTCATCAATGAGTAGCTCCGTACGCATTATCCATTATCAAAACCTACAACCAACAAAAGAATATGCTTATAAATTGCAAAAATTGGATGAAGACAAATCAGTCGTTGTTGAGATTGCAGAGACAGGACTTGTCGACATTGCGATGATTGATGACAAGAATTTCTATTCAATGGAAAGAAGTTACCTTCCCCTTAAAAAGAAAAACGTCATCCGCATTTTCAAAAATACAATAACACCTAAAACAACAGACGTTTCAAAACTTCAAAGTTTAAAAACTGCAGACTACTCTCCAGTTGAAAAAACTTTAATCCTTGATCTGGATGATGTTGTTCCTTCACTACAATCAACAGCAAAGGCACTCGATAATATTGAAGGACTGACTTTCGGGCCAACACTTAAAAACGGAAACCGCACACTCATCGTGTGCAGTGATAATAATTTTTCAAAAACTCAACGTACGATGTTCATCGCATTTGAAATTCTCAAAAACTAAGCTGCTTTTTTATTATAATTCTTATGTTCTCTGGAGTGGTCAGCATACTGCATGTCCACTCCCATAATATGGCTTGTTAGCCAGTTTCTTAGGAAAGATACGAGTTTCTGGTCATCAATACTGTCATTTTTGATTTGTTCACCATAGAAAACAACTTGTTTGACGAGTTTTTCGTGGATTTTTTTATGGGCCGTTAATTGAGGATAATTCACTGACGCCATATACTTTTCTTCATGATCAAAGTGCTGAACTGTATAAGTTGCCAGTTCATTAAAGGCCTGAAGAAGTGCTGCCTTATCTTTTTTAACGTGTTGTTCGTCTAGACGAGCAACCAGATTATTGATCTTCGTTACAAGAATTTTATGTTCATCATCCATTTCATGTACACCAAGCATGAGCTTAGAATTCCATACAAAACTTAGAAGCTTTTTATGCTTTACACGTTTAAATGAAAACTCACTTAGAGATTCTGTTATAGCAGTAAGATCTTTTGTTTTTTGCTCAAAGGCGTGAGCATGTTCCGTAGATTGACTTGCGACAAGTTTATTCCTATCCGCTACTTCTTGTAATTTAATGATCGCATGATCTAATTGATCGATACCTATCGCTTGCTCACCTGTAGCCGATGTAATCTCTGATACCAACATCGTATTTTCAGATATTTTATTTGTTATGGCGTTGAAAATTTCTTCACATTTTTTAGAATGCTGATAGCCCATTTCACTTTTTTTACCTGTTTGAGCAGTTAACTTTTCTACTTGTGACTTTGTTCTTTCTAAAGCGGTATTAACTGATGTTAGGCTACGATCAACAATTTCTGCGATCTCATCTGCAGCTCCTCCACTCATGCGCGCGAGTTTACCAACTTCTTCTGCAACAACAGCAAAACCTTTTCCATGTTCACCTGCTCTAGCTGCTTCCACAGAAGCATTGAAAGAGAGGAGTTTTGTTTGAAAAACGATTTCATTAATAACTTTCGTTTTTTCTGCGATTTCTTTGATGACTACTAACGTCTGCGTGAGCTCATTTAAGCTTTTGAACATTTCTTGCTTAAAATTCTCACTCTCCTCTTTGATCTCTAAGCTCGATTGAACCATTTGACCAACGATTGAAGCTCCCTGAGCTGTCATCGTATTCAAACTATGCGCTTGTTGATTTAAATCTTGAGCGCTGTCATTTGTCTTTTTAATCATTGTATTGATTTCATGACTGGCAGCGATTGTGGCATTTAATGTATCCAGTTGTTCATCAGAAGCTTCTTTTAAATCTCTGCTAACAGTTCCCACTTGCTCAGCGGACCCCATAAGATCGAAAGTAATATCTGAAATTTCACTGATCGAATGATCAACTTTTGAATAGCGCGTTTTATAAAAATAAAACCCAAAACCAACGATCGCTAATAGTGCAGTACTTAGAATGATAGTTGTCATCATATTTCCCTCGCAATCATTTCGTTCCTTTTAAAGTCTAACCTAAGGAATAAAAGCAAAGTCTGATAAAGATCATGTAACTCGCGTAAGCAAATTTGATTGATGTTTTTTCGTTATACAGTCCTGAATTTTTTTCAAGACTTGTAGGTCTAAGTTTAAAAATTCGTTAACATCTTTTTATAAAAATTCTCAATTACCTTCCTCTCATATTTGTCTAAAGTTTAGACGGCCTGTCTGACTAAAGAACAGGCAATATTGGCTAACTCC
>CAMLRB010000056.1 GCA_946482295.1 uncultured Bacteriovorax sp.
GACATGATGATTTGTCATTTGCCCGCCTGAAAACAACTTCACAAATGATTCATAACTTGCAGGATTATTTGTTCCAGGGTCTTTGTCCATTTTAAATTGAGTGAGGGCCAGTTCAAAAGGAAGTTGAAGTGTTTCTTTCGTTACTTCGATAACAACTTTTTTTCCTTCAATGATCAAGCTTAGTGGAGAATAATTGCTCACCCAATACTCTTTTCCAAGAATTTCCAAACGAACGGCGCGAAGATCACCTTTGATTAGGGATCCGTTTTTTTGAATGGGAATCGTCGCTTCAGGTAAATTAAATGGAACCAGTCTGTCTTGATGATCAATCAAAGCAATTTCAGCACCCATCCAAGGGAGTGCTACTGTTTTTCCTTTTAGGTCGATATTTTGAACTAACCATTTTTTGTCGTCTTTAGAAAAGAAAGCAAGTTGTTTTCCAAAAAGAAAGAGAGATGGTTTCTCTTCAAAGATTTTTTTTGAAAGAGCTCTCACAATTGATTTCGAGTTCACTTGAAAGTTAGTGTCCATAGGAAACGGAGAAAAGTCAGGGAAAAAAGTCAGTAATTCATTTTGGTCTTTCACAACGACAAAACGGTTTTTCGCACTTGTCGACTTGACGGGGAAATTCTTTTCTTCAGGAGTAAAACATTCTGAAGTTACCGAGTTCCAGATAATAATCCCCGATGGATTTTCCTTTGAAAAGCAGCTCGCAAGATTAGCGGGCATATAGTTGAAGCTCAGAGGTCCCATTGATTGAGTAGATTGAAAATCATTACTCGCTTCAGGGTGAAGTGTGAGTGTGAGATTTTCTTCTGCGAACGGGTTTTTAAAGTAATAGGTTGAAGAATGAATTGGGGCAGTTTCTGGATAATTGTTAATGGCATCCGTCCACGTAAAACGTCCTTCTGCAAATGGAATATACTCAATGATCTTGATGTTTCCATATTGTTCATCAAGCTTAGTTGTGAATGCGGTGAATGGAAGTTCCGACGTCACTTGTTTCCCTTCTTCCGGGTAAGTGAATTTCAAAACGTCTTTACTTAAAATAACCTGTCGATTGGGTTCATTTGGATTGAGAAGAAGTGAGCCGTCGACACCAGCAATATAAGTAATCATTGATCCTACACCAATGATAACGAGACCAGCATGGACTGTATAAAAGCCATAAAGCCTTTTTTTAGGTGGCAATCTTAAATAAGCGGCAAAAATAATAGAGAGGAGCATGCCGAACTGAATGAGCATGAATGGCAAAGTCTTATAGACAGTACGATTCGCAAAATCAGTTCCGTAATATGATTCCAGAAATGTTCCAGCAATCATAGCAATGGAGAAAAGAAGAATGATGAAAACGGCGAATTTTAAACTACCTAATTGCTTTTCTATCTGAGTACCGACTTTGGACCAATCGATTTTAGAGGGGGTTTTCACTCACGTACTTCCTTCTACATATCTTTATATACGTTATTGTCATGTTGAGGTCTTTTTATAGCACAGCAGACATGAGCTAGGAATGAATAAGTTGTGTTCCGAGGGCCACTAACCCAAAGAGAATCGGCTGATGAATTAAATAAATGATGAGTGAATGTTGACCTAAAAATTTTAGGCACCTGACAGGAGTACTTAACTTCACAGGTGACAGAAAAAATTTTTGGTGCAGACCTTTGTGCACGGCAAATATACCTAAGAGACTCGCCCCCATCCAAGGAAAAGGTGAGATGTAGTCCCACGAGGGATGAGAAAGTTGAAACCAAGGTAAATTAAAGTCGAAGGCGATAGAGGGGATAAAGAGAAGCAAGGCCACTATTAAACTTAAATAAGGTCGATTAAGAAAAAAAAGCGAGATGACAGAAACGACGGCAATGGCGTGCAGAGTGCCAAAATAAATCCAATAATCAGGAAAGAGGAAGTATGTCGTCACGCTTATGACAAGGGCCCAAAAGATGAGGAGCCCGAGACGTTTAAGAAATTTTTTCCAATGAATTTTTTCAGAGTGGGCGATCTTGAGAGACATTCCTGTTGCGAATAAAAAGAGAAAGACGATGAGGCGTGGAAAAAAATACCAAAATGGATGATGTAGGATATCAAAGATGACGACACGAAAATAATTGAGATCGAATGAAAAATGAAAAATGATCATGAGAACGACAGTGAAGCCGCGAAGAACGTCGATGAGTAAAAAACGAGAATTTTGTTTAATTGTCTCCATGATTATGCTTAGATTATTTCATGAATAAGCGTCTGCATCACTTAAAAAAAGCACTCACATTCTCTTTTTTTAGTCTCCTCATTCTTCTCGTATTGATCGCCGGAGGTGGTTACGTTTTTTTTAAGTCGCGCGTACCAAAGTTGAGTGGTCAGTTTGCTCTAAAGGGCCTAGATTCTGAAGTAAAAGTTATTCGCGACTCTTTTGGTATCCCTCATATTGAAGCTCAAACCAATGCTGATGCATATCGTGTTTTAGGTTACATCATTGCAAGTGAACGACTTTTTCAAATGGAAATGCAACGACGCATGGCCAGTGGAGAGCTCTCAGAAGTTTTTGGTGATAAAACTCTAGAGGTCGATAAACTCTTTCGCACATTAGGTGTTAAGTTTTACTCTGACAAACAGGTCTCTGAGCGTTTGAAAAATAAACTTTTTCATCCTGAAATGATTAAAGAAGCAGAAGCCTTTTTTGATGGTGTTAATCAATTTCAAGAAGAAGGTCCGTTACCTGTCGAGTTTAAAATTCTAGGATTGAAACCGAGACCATTTAGTCTTGCAGATGCTCAGGCCTTCATTGGTGTGATGGCCTACAGTTTCGGAACGGCCACTTTTCAAGACCCCCTTTTTACTAAAATGAGAAATCGTTTAGGTAGTGATTTGATCGATGAGTTGCGAACCGGTAATGAGGAAGAAGACAGTAGTGAAACACGCACAGTGTTTCACAATATCCAAAATATACATGACTCACTTGAATCTTTACAAGGGGCCTTCACGCTTTTTGAGGGATCAAATGGATGGGTAGTTTCAGGTGAACGTTCTGAATCAGGTTTTCCTTTACTCGCAAGTGATCCGCATATTTCTTATTCTCATCCAGGTGTTTGGTTTGAGGCACACATCAAAACTCCTACGTTCGAAAATTATGGACATTATTTATCCATCGTTCCTTTTGCCGTTCAAGGACACAATCGGGACAAAGGTTGGGGGTTCACGATGAGCCTGACCGACGATATGGATTTATATGCAGAAAAGGTCGATTGGACGAATCGAACTTACAGTTTCAAAGGCCAGTCATTTCCACTTGACCGAAGAAAAGAAGTCATCAAAGTCAAAGGACAAAAAGACGTTGAGATCATAGTCCACACTACAGGGCACGGCCCACTTCTGAAAAATGGAATTCTCGACGGAGATGTTGCGCTTAAATGGTCTTATTTAGACAGTTTTAAAACATCTGCCAAAGATCTTGTGAGTGTGCTTTACGGAATTGGTCAGGCAAGAACAATGAGCGAAATGAAAGAGGCGATTGCTGACGGAAAAGCTCCTGGTCTTAATATCCTTTACGCTGACAAAAAAAATATTGGTTGGTGGATGTTTGGGGATGTAGTTATCAGAAAAAAGGGACTCAAATCTGACTTTATTCTTGATGGAGCAAGTGGGGATGATGAGCCTTTGGGGCTTATGAAATTTGAGGATAAACCTCATCTGGAAAATCCACCCGAGGGAATTATCGTTTCAGCGAATTCACGACCTGAAGCTTTTCCTAGTGACCAGCGTGGTGATTTCCAGCCAGATTATCGTTATGCAACCATTAAGCAAATACTCGCTCAAAAAAATAAATGGACGTTGGATGAATTTAAAATGATTCAGCCGCTCAGTATGAATTTTGAAAACAAAGTCATTCTCAGTGAATTACTCAATCTCACGGCGGGTCAATCATTCTGGAAAGAAAAAGGATTTGAGTCGTATCTTGATGACTTAAAAAACTGGGATTTCGAATCCAAGTCGGAAAGTAGATCGGCACTTCTTTATTATTCTTGGTGCGCAGAGATTAACAAGCTCATACTTCAAGCTCTGACTGAAGAGGAGTATCAACTTTACACAAAAACGGCGAATGATTCCTATCTTCTTCGTCGCATCCTCTTCGATAAAAGTTCTCGTTGGTGGAATAATCGCGAACCTGAACTATTGCTCACTGAGGCGTTTGAACATTCCATCAATAGGCTTAAAAAAGATTTAGGAAATGATTCGAGCAAATGGAAATGGGGAGCACTTCACTCACTGGAGTTTGTTCATCCAATAGGCCGTGTGCCGCCGTTTAATTATCTTTTTAATTTGGGACCCTATCCTTTAGGAGGGGCCACTCAAGAAATTAATAATCAACGATACGTTGGTCTGAATTTTTCTATTAAAACTGGACCTTCGACACGACGATTAATCGATTTTTCTCATCCTGAAAAGGCCTTAGGAATTCTTCCAACAGGAAATTCAGGGCATCTTTTATCGCCCCATTATAAAGATCAGCTAGAAAGCTTTTTAAAGGGCGATTATCGTGCAGAGTGGTTGGATGCCCAGGACTACACACGTGATTTAGACATTCAGGAGCGCACTTTGTTGTTTATTCCTGCAAAATAAAAGCAGTTGTTTCACAGGTAAAAAGAATTCTACCTTCCCCAACATTACTGAGCCCACGGCTTGAAAGCGGGTCGATGAAACTTTTTGCAAGGGGATATCGACATTGCCCTTTTATGCTCAATTTCTGTCGCTCTAAAGTAAGCACACTAAATGTTCCGTAGATTACTTTTTGTAAAGGGCCTTTTTTAAAGAGCGTCACACAATCATCAAGCGTGATTTCAATCAGTGTTTTGCGTTTTGATTTTTTTAAAAAGCGATCAAATTCACCTAGGTTTATAAGTAGATGATCAAGCCTTCCGTTCTTTCCAAGCAATCCGAGGCCCTTAAGAGATAGAATCTTTTTTCCGTTCATATTTATGAGATCAAGCGCAAAGGCCAAATCAGAACAGTTTTGGCCTACTTTCAAAATGTCCATAGGGAGCTCACCGCTGTCGTTATCACCAACAATGAGTGAAGCCGGAGAGTGGGCGAGTTCCTTTTCAATTCTTTTTTTGTGTTTGGCCCCCCCATCGATGTAAATGATTAATGAAGACCCTTCATTTTTTTTCCATACTTTTTTCAATGAACTCATTGGAAAAGGCATCGGACCCACGAGATAAATGTGTTGAGCTTGCAATATTAAGTTTAGAAGATTAGATTTCATGCAATATTGTCATAGACGTTTACGAACATTCAGGCAAATTTTGAAAAACGATCAAATCTCAAAAAGAGTTCAATCCTACCTCCAATCACCTCGAAGTGACAAAGAATTGACACTTGCTTTCAAAAATGAAAACACAGTTGGCGAGATTGGACACTCCTTTTTTATCACTGTCCTTCTCGATCTCATGAAGGGTAGATCTGCCCCATTTCTTCTTTCGTTAAACTTCCGTGAAATTGAAAACTTTCTTCGCGATTCGAACGCCACGCCGGCCTTTACAGGTTCAACCGAAGAATTACTCCTGCTCGAAAAGCTTTTCATTGAAGTGAAATGGCAATTTTTGGCCAATATTTTTTTACAAACAGTACATGTTGATCAGCCAGGATCAACATGGGAATCGCTAACTCTAGCACGAAAAAATGCTTACTCCGCCGAATGGGTGAAGGAGATAGAGAAGTTTTTGGGAGACGACTGGGCGGTAAAATTTGTCTTTATCGACGGTGAAACGCTTACGCTTAAAACACTCAATGGAAAATGGAGTGATGAGGCCCTTCAAAACTTCTTCGGCAGAATATGGAATGTGTTCTCTAAGCAGGAGTCGATCAAAGTGGTTGCCGTCAGCTAAGTTCTTAGAGTAAAATGAAAAGGATTTTCGCTTTTCACCACTTCATTTAAAAAGGAACTGACATGAAAAATACAATCGCTCTTTTCTCTTCTCTAGTTGTTTTATCTTCTCTAAACTCACAAGTTTTTGCTCAAGATGCTGCGAAAGGTGGGACTTTGTACGCTCAATGTATTTCTTGTCACGGGGAAAAAGGCGAGGGAAATGCGGCCCAAAAAGCCCCAAAACTTTCAGGTCAGCACGACTGGTACATCGTAAAACAACTCTCTGAAGCCAAATCTGGCGTTCGTAAAAGCCCTGTCATGGCGTCTTATGCAGGTAAACTCTCTGAGCAGGATATGAAAGATCTTGCTGCCTACATCGCTAAACTTTAATCGTTAATTCATCTCATTTATAAGCTTCAAGCAAAGGATTGCCATGAAACTGAACTTTAAAAAGGCCAAAACCGAAAAAGACGTGCAGTCGATCTACGACTACAATATTGATGCGTTCTCGGATTCTCCTGATTTCAAATGGACGTTGGAAGAAATTAAAAAAGAAGTCAGTGAAGGGTGGGAACTTTATTCCCTTATGCACGAAAATGAAATCGTCGCTGCAGTCTTCTATAAAGTTGAAGATGATTCTCTTCTCACTAAGAACACCGCTATAAAGATAGATCATCAAGGGGCAGGCCTTTCTCACTCCATCAAGGAATTCTTCGAAAAAGTCGCTCGTGAAAAGAAATTAAAGCGTATTTACCACTACTGTCGCATTGATAATTTCAGAATGTACTCGCTTAATGAAAGCCACCAATACAAGAAAACACCTAGGAAAATTGGTCCAGAAGGACACATCGTCGAGTGGATGAAAGTCTTAAAATAGAGGTGGCCAGAAGGGAGTCCCTAGGGACTTCCTAGGAGACTCCCTAGGAGGCTCCAATGAAAAAAAAGTAAAAAAAATGTTTTTTACTATAGACATGATGAAAATTTTCAAGCAATAATTTATCTATAGGACAATTTCTCGAGGGAAAAACACAAAAAAGTTGAAATCTCCCTGGGAAAATTGAACTGAAAAGAAAAAATTAACAACGTTCTTTTTCATTAATAACTTTAGACACGAACAACAACCTGTCTAATTTAACGGAGGATTCTCGAATGGCAGTTAAGAAAAAAGCAGCGAAAGCTACAAAAAAAGCAGCTCCAAAAGCTACTAAGAAAGCAGCTACTAAAAAAGCAGCTCCAAAAGCTACTAAAAAAGCAGCTCCAAAAGCTACTAAGAAAGCAGCTCCAAAAGCTACTAAGAAAGCAGCAGCTCCAAAAGCTACTAAAAAAGCAGCTCCAAAAGCTCCAAAGGCAAAAACAGCTAGAAAGCCAAATGCAGCTTTCATGAAAGCTCTTACTCCTTCAGCAGTTCTTGCTGAAATCGTAGGAAACAAGCCACTTCCACGCACTCAAGTTGTTTCTAAAATCTGGGACTACATCAAGAAGCACAACCTTCAAAACCCAAAAAACAAAAGAAACATCATCGCAGACGACAAACTAGCTAAACTTTTTGGAAAAAAAGAAGTTACTATGTTCGAACTTGCTGGGATCGTTGGAAAACACCTTTCTTAATTAGTAATAATTAAAAAGTTCCATAAAAAAGGCTCACTTCGGTGGGCCTTTTTTTATTCAGGCCGTCCATCAATAGACGTAGGCATGCTTGAAGTTCTCTAGAAAAATTGCGGCAGTTAATTTTTATTTTTAGGAGTTGCTTTTTGAAGACCAGAATAACGAGTCGATACAGCATCAGAAATCCATTCTGGACCATTATCGCGCTTTTGCTGGGCCGTTTTGAGGAACTGCGAGCATTGAAAACCTGACGCTATATTGCTCGGTACATCCTTTTTGGAGTCTAGAAAGTCTACACACTGCTCGCCATAGTAATTGAGGTACTCAGGGAAATTTTTCGCGAAAAGGTTAATGATGGCCTTATGGCGAGATGATTCTGGATCACGAAAGATCTTATCCGGTATCGTTGGTAGATTTTTAATCTTTGTGAGAATCTCCTGACGTTTAGAAAAATTCTCTCCCAACTTTTCAACGCGGCTCCAGGCCAAATTCATTTTTTCGCCGACAACAGGGCCATCAAGAAGATAGATAACGGCCAGAACTTCTAATTCTGAATCGCTTAACTGTCCTTTGGCCTCAAGAATATTCATGGCCATTTCTTTTTCTAGACCATTGGTGAGGTGTGAACTCGTCATGGCCTTTAAAGTCGGAACCAGCTTAGGAAAACATTTGGCGGGAATCACTCTGTCAGCGAGCAATTTATAATTGCCGTTAAAGTCAGGATGAAAAGTTTCCTGCGTAAGCTTTTTAAGGACTGCCTTTTGGACATTTGGTTTGTCGCAATAAAGGGGAGCAACAGTCGCATCGCTGATGGCCCTTTGGTAATAAGGCCAGCTCGATAGTGAGCTTGGATATTTGTCGATGAGTTCTGCGAGTTCTAAACCTATATCCGTGTCCTTTTTGGACGTTGTCCAAAAAGAATGGAGGGCCTGATCACAATTTTTAAAGGAATAATCAGCACTCGTTTTAACGGTTGCTGAAGACTGCAAATAACATTCGTTAAAAAAGTTTTTAGCGTAAATAGAACGTTTGAGTTGAAAGAATTCATCATTGATGAGTGAAGAAGTATTCGCTAATTTTTCAACTTCTTTGAAGGTCCCCAAAGAATAATCGCGGTTCCTGATTTTGGAATCGATCATTTCGATGGCCATCGACTGATACATGTCTTTCCATAGTTTCAGACGCTCTGATGGACGGATGTCCATCGCGTGCTTTAAAAATTCTTCGAAATTTTTTTCTTTTTCAAGGGCCTCAAGATCCTTAAGCGTATAGGTCGTCTGTCCCCAAACAAGTGGAGACTGGAGGAGAAGGATTGTCATTAAGCGCATCATCTTCGCTTTCTTCATAAGAAAATTTTAAGGACGGATTTGCCATTAGTCAAAGGCATTTCGGCCAGTGTATTCTTTGACTATGAAAGGAACTCAAAAGGACATTAAAGGTCAAACTCAGTTTGTGGCAATCGTCGGCGGTGGCCATTGCGGAAAATCAAGTTTCGCTCGTACTTTAACTGAAATTTTAAAGGCCAGACTTCAACCTGAAGACGTCTGCTTGCTCCAAGAATCATCTTATTTGGAAGAGGCCGAAGGTCCCATTGAATCGAAGGAATACAACTATACACAATTAGCGAATGATTTATCAGTCCGGACAGAGAAAATAGTGATCGTGGAAGGTTTTTATCTTCTTTCCCGTCCTGAGACGCGTCTTAAATTTCAACATTCTGTTTTTCTCGATCTTTCTGATGAGGAACGTTTTGATCGTAAGATTAAAGCTTTCGTTGAAGCTCAAAAAACAGCTTTAGAAGCTTATAAAGAATTCCATGGCCTCGACAAGCCGCTTTTTGATCGTTTCATTGCCCCTTCCAAAGTTCACGCTAAAAAAGTCATTAAAAGCTCCGAAGTTCTTCGCGAGCTAAATAAATTCAGCGAGAGTCTTCTCCAACTTATCTAAACATGTTTTCCCATAGTCGGATTCAACCTTTTTGTGGTACTTTGGACCTCTAAAATTTTTCGAAATCACGAATAAGGGGTTCACTTTATATGGCCATCCAACCTGAACAATTTTTAAATACGCTGTCGATGATTGAAAAAGAAGAGGCGGGAGAAAAATATAAAATATATTTCTATCAAGAGTTTGCAAATCAACTGGTAGATGCAAATCAAAATTTAAATGAAGATGTTTGGAAAACGCTTTCATCTTTTTTAAAAACTGGTCCAGAAAATTTCCGTTTACAGCTTATTCTACGATCAGTTCCTTTTTTAGTTGGATTTTACTTTGATCGCAAAGAGATCAGACTTTACACGCCAAAACTTTCTCAAGAACTTTTTCTTCTTCAACAAAGTGATATTTTAGATCTGGCCAATGCTCATGTGAAAGAACTACGCATTCACGCCGAGCTTGCGGCTTCTCTACAGGTGAAAAATTTCCCTACTGTCATTGAGACAGTGACTAAAGTTGAAGCTCTTCCTGACCTCATGAATGATCCTCGATTTGCTGGTATTGAAGAGCGCTCAGCTCAGATCGTTAAAAAACTCTTAGGATTTTTGAATGAATACCGTCCAAGTCTTTTTGAAGACATTTCAGACTTTGGTCTGGGATTAACGGCCCAGTATGCTCTTTTAAGAATTCACCTTTTAAAATTTTTGGCGATTCTTCCTTCACTTGATCACGATAAGAAAGGAAGCGAAGTTAAACGTATATTGATCGAAGCCCTATCACGTTTTCTTAAAGATAATAAGAAAGCGAGAAGAGCGAAGAAAAAAGGCCAAGAGCGCGCTTTCCCTCGTCACTATACTTTTGGCATTAAGATTTTTTATTATATCGCTAAGATTTTTCCAGCTTGGCCGCTTGCTGCGATGGTGAGAAGTGCTGTTAAATTAATGGCGAAACGATTTATTGCCGGTGAATCAATTGAAAAAGCGGACACTTCTTTACGTTCTCTTAGTCAAACGGGTCGCGATGTAACTCTCGATCAATTGGGCGAGCTTGTCGTTTCTGAAAAAGAAGCTGATCACTACCGAGATGAAGTTTTAAAACTCATTCGTGGTTTTTCACTTCACGTAAAGCGCGGAGAATTGAACAGGGCAGGAATCAATCGTGCTCACGTCTCAATTAAAGTCTCTGCACTTTGTTCTGACTTCAAACCACACGCACCGGAAAGTACATATGATTTAGTAGCACCAAGACTTCGCGAAATTCTTGTGACTGCTAAAAACGAAAATGTTTTTATCAATATCGATGCAGAACACTATCACTATCGTGATATTGTTTTCAAAATCTACAGACGTGTGCTTTTGGAAACTCCTGAACTTCGTGATTACAAAGAAACAGGGATTGTTATCCAAGCTTATCTTCGCGATGGTTACAACCATCTAAAAGAAGTTGTTGCCCTTGCTAAAGAACGTGGTCACATGATGCCAGTTCGTCTTGTAAAGGGTGCTTACTGGGATGCTGAAACAGTTGAAGGCGATGCTCATAGTTTTAATGCTCCTCAATTTTTAAATAAAGAAGAGACGGACATTCACTTCCGTCAGCTTATTATCAAAATTTATGAAGCTCACCCTCACTTAAAATTGGCCATTGCTTCTCACAACTTTTCTGATCACGGATTTGCAGAAGCTGCAAAAGAACTTCTGTACCCACAAGTTGGAGAAATTGAGCATCAATGTTTACACATGACGTACGAAGCTCTTTCAACTGCGCTGGCAAAAATGGGATGGGCCACTAGAAACTATGTTCCAGTGGGAAGCTTATTAGTTGGTATGGCCTATCTCGTAAGACGTATTATGGAAAACTCTTCGCAAGTTGGAGTTTTGACGATCATGCGTTCTCACAAAAAACATCTCACACTTCAGTCTCCATATAAAATTCATGAGACAAAGAAAAAAGAAGGCAAAATTGCACGCGATCTTTCAGTTTCAAAACTAGAAGATGAATTTTTCAACGTTCCACCATTAAAACTTTATCTCGATGATGAACGTCAATGGATGGAAAAATCCCTCAAAACTTACCAACAATCTCAGTTGGGAAAAAATTACGAAAATGCATTCAATCTAAAAGGTGACTGGGTTGCGATTCAAGCGAGTTCTGATCCTAGCATTACTGTTGGTAAAATTCGTTTTGCTAATCTTGAAGATGCCCAAAAAGCTATTGCGACTATTGATGAAAGTTATAATAGTGGAGCTTGGGCGAGCAGCAAGTGGCCATTTAGAACAGCGATGCTGGTTAAGGCCGCAAGCTTAATGCTTGCTAAGAGAAACGAACTCTCTGCTCTCATCGTTTATGAGGCAGGAAAATCAGTGACAGAAGCTCTGGCCGATGTTGATGAAGCTATCGACTTCTTAAATTTCTACGCTCGTACTGAAGCCTATCTTCAAAGAAACCTTACAGATTTAAGCAGTCGCGGACCGACACTTGTCATTGCTCCTTGGAATTTTCCTCTCGCCATCCCTTGTGGAATGGTAGTAAGTGCGCTTGTGACTGGCAACACAGTTATACTAAAGTCTGCGGAACAAACACCACTCATCACTCAAGTTCTTGTTGATCTTCTTCATGATGCTGGTGTTCCAAAAGATGTTCTTATCCATTTACCGGGAGAAGGTGAAACAGTAGGAGATGTCCTCGTTCGTGATCCACGTGTATCAACCATCGTCTTTACCGGCTCAAAAGCGGTTGGAACTTATATTTCAGGTGTGGCGAGAAAAAGACTTTATCATAATAAACTTTCGGGAAGAACATACCCAGTGAAGGCCATCACAGAGATGGGTGGTAAAAACGCAGTGATCGTTACTCAAAACGCTGAGCTGGATGAAACAGTATCAGGTGTTCTTTATTCGGCCTTTGGTCACGCCGGCCAGAAGTGTTCTGCGTGTTCAAGAGTCATTGTTCATAATTCGCTTAAAGATAAATTAATTGAAAGATTAAAAGAGGCCTGTACAGATTTAAAAGTCGGGCAATCCTTTAAGCTCGATACTTCCGTCAACCCTGTTATCACTGCGGCCGATAAAGAACGTTTGAAGAAGGCAGCCGTTGAAGCAGGTCTTGAAGCAAATAAGTATGGTGGTAAAGTTGTTGTCGATCGTTCTGCTGAAGAGCTTCCTGGTTATTGTGTGGGTCCTGTCGTTGTCGAACTTCCTTACGAGCGTGCCTTTAACAAAGAAAGTTATGCCCAAAAAGAATTGTTTGGACCAATCGTTCACGTAGTAGGTTTTGATTCACTTAATGAAGCGGCCAACTTATTCAACAGCACTGACTATGCTCTTACGGGAGGGATCTTCTCTCAATCCCAAAATGATATTGATTATCTACTTACAAAACTTGAAAGCGGAAACCTCTACATCAATCGCACAATCACAGGGGCCCGCGTAGCGATTGAACCATTTGGTGGTTTCAAATTGTCAGGAACAGGGCCGAAGGCCGGTGGCCGTCACTACATTTTATCGCTTCACCAAATCAATGAGAATCCAAAATCAGTTCAAACTCATGGAATTGAAGAAGGAAATGATGAATGGAGAGGTCTTGCTCGTCCGTCTAAACTATCAGTGGCAGGAAGAAAAGAGCGCATGGAGAAATTCCTCGATGCTTTCATTCCAAGCTTTGAGAGTCACTATTTAGGGATCTTCCAAAATTATAAAGAAACTCTTCGTGACTACCGTAAATGGGTTGGGAAAAATTTCACAAGCTTCATGGAACGTCAGCACAAAAACAGAGTGATTCCTGGTCAATTAAGCTACAACGATTATTCTCTCTATGCTGAACATGCACTTGTCGTAGCAATGAGTGAACGTCCAGATATTAAAACACTTATTCAAATTTTCTCAGCAATGAGTGTTGGAACAGGTGTTACAGTCGCTTGTCGAAACAAAAAAACATACCAATGGTGGCTAGGACTAAAAGAAGTTTTCATTCAATCAGGGTTTTCGAAAGAAAATATCAGCGTTCTTTTTGTTCGTTCACAGGATTTCTCAAAGATTCTCAATCAGCCGAGACTCTCGTCGATCATCTATGATGGTCCAATGGAAGATTTTGAAGCTCATATTGGTGTTCATTTCGATCAAGGTCGCGATGATCAGAGAATGAGATCAATTCTCACAATCAATGATCATTTAAAACCAAACGACTTCTATCATCAGTTACTGAACTTTGTTTGGGTTCGCTCTCTGGCCGTCAATACAATGAGACATGGGGCGCCTCTTGATTTGGAAATTTAATTGATGAAAATAGGATTTTTTGGCTGCGGAAATATGGGAAGAGCGATTGCGGAAGGAATCAGAAAGAATGATTCCAAGGCAGAGCTGTACTTCTATACACCTTCTCAAACAAAGGCCAAGGAGCTCGCGGAACGATTAAAGGGCACCCACATTAAAAATTGTGAAGAAATGCCTGGTGATCTAGATTGGGCCATTCTCGCTATGAAGCCGCAATCTTTAAGTGATTTTCATTATAACTTCAAATCTTCCAGTCAGATTTTGTCAATGCTGGCAGGTATTGGAATTGAAAAACTTCAGACCAAATTTAATGTAAAAACAATCGCTCGCCTGATGCCTAATACTCCTTCCGCGATAGGTATGGGGGCCAATCTTCTTTATTCAACGACGAAGATCGAAGAACTTAAAACTCTTCTTTCATCTCTTGGTAAAGTTTATGAAATGCAATCAGAAGAGCAACTTGACCAACTAACGGCCTTTAGTGGAAGTGGTCCTGCTTTGGTTTTTGAATTTGCTCGCCAGTTTGAAGAAGGAATCAAATCTTTTGGAGGACATCCGGAGGCGAGAGACATTATTATCCAAACCTTTTTGGGAAGTGCGATGCTCATGAATCAAAGTGAAGCAAGCTTTGAAACTCTTCGGGAGCAGGTCACATCCAAAAAGGGAGTAACCTTTGAGGCCCTACAAGTTCTGGAAAAAAATAATTTATCACTTATAATGAAACAAGCTTTCCATGCGGCCTATAAAAGAACCTTAGAAATCAAGAAAGGCGAATAACATGCTAACAGAATTGATCAAAAACAACGTTCCTAAAAAACTTCAAGATACCGTCTTCGTCCGTTTATTTGGTTTGATGAAAGTTCCTTTAATTTTTTGGGTTTCACCAAGTGTGGTGAGTTTAAACGATCAAGAATGTATTATTAAAATTCCTCTTAATCGCCGAACAAAAAATCATTTAAAATCGATGTACTTTGGTGTTCTTTGTACAGGAGCGGACATTGCTGGTGGCCTGGTTGCGATGAATGAAATCACAGCTTCGAAGAAAAAAATTGCCCTTTCATTTAAGGACTTCAATGCTGAGTTTTTAAAGAGAGCAGAAGGTGATGTGCATTTCATCTGTACTCAAATTCCAGAGATCAAAAATTTCGTTCAAGAAGTTATTAAAAGCGGGGAAAGAATGAATTTTCCTGTGAATATTAAGGCCGTTGTTCCAAGTATTAATCCTAATGAAGAAGTGGCAAGATTTGTGCTTACTTTGTCTCTTAAAGTTAAATAATAAATCAAACGAGGTCTTAAGCGGGATTTTCTGAATCCAGAAATTCACATTCTAGAGTTGGAAATTTTTCTTGAAGATGTTTCATGAGAGATAGGATCCCATGCTTTTCAGTAGCGTGGTGTCCACCAGCATACATGTGTATACCTGATTCACGAGACTCATGATAATCATGTTCACTCATTTCACCAGTGATATAAGCATCTAATCCTAGTTTAGCTGCTTCTCTCCATTCAGAGTTTGCTCCCCCGGTGATGATTCCAATTTTTTCAATTTTTTTAGAATCCAGTGGTGCAGAGTAGAGAACAGAGTGATTGAGTTTTTCTTCTAAAATCTTTTTTAATTCTATTCCACTCAGGGGACTTGAGAATTGACCTTGGATTCCTGTTGTTGCCTTTTTATATTCACCAAATGGTGCCAGGTTTGAAAGGCCTATGAGCTTCGCCACACTTGTGGCATTTCCAAATTCGATATGAGCATCTAAAGGGAGATGATAACCAAAGAGATTGATGTCGGCCTTTATAAGAGGCGCTACACGATGATAGAATGGTCCTGTTAGTGTTCGCGTCCCATGGAATTTCCAAAAGAGTCCATGATGAACGACAAGGGCACATACACCTTTTTTAACCGCGTATTCAGCTGACTCACGAGTTGCTGATACGGAAAAAAGAACTTTTTTGATTTCCTCTTTACCTTCAATTTGCAACCCATTAGGGCAGTAATCGTCAAAGAGTTCAGGCCTCATCAGCCCTTTTAAATAATCATCAAATTCTTTTTTAAGCATGGTCTCTATTTAACCTTAGGTCGTTTCTGGCCGGTGTTCATCACCAAAGTTATTCTGATTTTTCCGGAAGGCCGCTTTTTCAATTTTATGATCATTCGGTTTTTCCAGGTTGTTTTTCAATTTAGTCACGGTTTCGTGAAGCTCTTGGTGATGAGGAGCTATTGTGAGGGCGAGAGAAAATTCGGCCAAGGCCTGTTCATAATTTCTCATCAGAACATATGCACGACCCGCGTTGATATAGGGATACTCGCGATTTTGATAATTGTGAGCGCGTTTCGCTAGTTCAAACCAACGAAGGCTTTCTTCGGCCTGTCCTTCGCTCAAAATGTAATTTCCAAAATCGTTATAGGCCGGTCCGTATTGAGGATCATGTTGGATCGCTTTTAAACAATAAGATTTTGCTTGCGATTTATCATCGAGTAGCGAATAGGTCCATGCAATTAACGTAAGGACTTCGGCCGTATCGCGATAGTTTCTCGCCTTATAAAAACAATTTTTAGCATCTTCATATTTTTTCTGAGCAATGTAGAAATGGCCACGATGAATGAAGTGATCATATTTTTCTTCACGTTTCATCTCTAAGAAAACCAGCGGAGAGTCCTGATTCGTTTGTACGCTATATTCGCGAACTTTATCTTCATCGAGAAAAAAGAGAGGAGCTCTCGGAAAGTCTGATTGGGTTGCAATAGAGGGAATACTTTCTTCTTGAATCAGTCCAACTCTTGGATACTGAATTTCTACTCCAGTTGTTTCGAGAAGAAAATTATGAAGTTCGTAACAGTTGCGGTAGATGAGGTTGATATAGTTCACAACCATATTTTCTTTTTTATCCGCAGAGAGTGGAAGTTTAATAAAACTTTCAATCGCGGAGTGAAAGGCCTTGATGTGATTTTTAAATTGTCCCCATTCAAGATCTATAGATTCAAAAGAAAACTGTGGAAACTCGTTTGTAAAAAACTTAGAAGCATCATGAATGACTTTTTGAATTTGATTTTTTCCACGCGGAGTGAAATGTAATTTTTCAAGCTCTGAAAAAGCAAAAATGAGGCGGTCGAGATAGCCTGTGGCAGTGTAGAATTCAGCTAGTAATAAAGAATTCGTTGTTTCCATAACTATCATCCTTGATAAACGTGACACCCATAACAAAGAAAGGCCCATCGTGGACCCTTATTGTCTTTGTTAATTCTAGTTCATTCACTTTTTCTTTATCAACGCTTTTTTAAGAAATGGACGACTGTGCCCTATAAAAAATACTCACATTGAGCATCGCATTCATGTCATTAGCTAATATTGTCTTACAGTGAAAAAAGTCTCTTTATTTAGCGAGTTCATATTCAAGAAGTCTATTGTCTGCTTTGACACTTGAATAACGTTTAGAAATCATATCAAAGAGGTTATCACCCTTTTTACCAACTGAAGCGAGATCACGGAAGTTGATATTATTTGAGGCCTTTGCACCATCTTTATCAAAGAGTTTTCCAAATGGATTTCCTTCATCTTTTCCTTTGTCACCTTTAGGTTTGTTGATACCAAATCCCCCCATCATTGAAAGAGATCCATCACCACCGCCATATGAAGGAGCTTTTCCTTTTTCGATTGCAGCTACAGCATCACTAGGACCTTGAGGAAGGGGACCGCCACCTCCGCCGCCACCGCCGCCAGCACTCCCGCCGCCGCCTCCACCGCCACCACCAGTTCCACCAGCTTTTACCGTGGCCGCAGTAGAATCTTCCATTGA
>CAMLRB010000057.1 GCA_946482295.1 uncultured Bacteriovorax sp.
CAATTTGTGTGTAACGACTTTCAGATTTAACTTCAGCAATTGTTTTTTTATCTTCTAAGCTGCGAATGAGTGATGAAAGCCCTTGCTCTTTTTTACCTAATTGTTGAGAGAGAAGCGCGTACAATTGGTGGAATTTTTTTGCTTCACCATCTTGAAGATTTTTATAATTTACTTGTGACAGCGTCGCTAATGCTTTTTCGTTTTGGTTCATCTTGTAATAAGCACTTCCCAAATTAAGACCAATTTGTGATTCCAGGCCTGGATCTTCCTTGGAAATGGCGAGTGCTTCTTCAAAGTTCTTTGAAGCAACATCGAAATTTTTCTTCGAGAAATTGATAACACCAATAAGATTCTTGCGAGTCGCTCTTTCTGCCAAACTCAAACCTTCCTCTGGCATTGCTGCTAAATCTTTAAGCGCAATATCCCCCTTACCTAAACGAACTTTTTCTTTGATCGCATTTATTTTTTGCAGGAATGTCTGTTTATAAAGTTTTGATGTATCGACATTCTCTGCCACTCTTCGCTCGGGAGTAATCATTTTCACTCCTGAACAAGAAATAGTAGCAAACGTAAGAAAGAGAATTGCGAGAGAAATCTTCATGTAAACCTCGATAGAATAAACTCAGTCTATTCTAACAAGGCATAGGATTATATGAAAGCAGGATTAAATAAGAGACTATTGTGATCAAGAAAGCCGCGAGAGCGGCGCACCCCAACCTTGAAAAGAAACCGCCGTTAAACGGCGGCTATTGAAATAAATCTTTAACTTTATCGAAAAAACCACGACTCATCGGATTTGAGTGCTCATCCAACTCTGCGAGTCGCTGAAAAATTTCTTTTTGCTCGCTTGTGATTTTGGTTGGTGTTTCGACGTGTACAGTGACGATTTGATCACCAACACCGTAACCACCTAGACGTTGAATTCCCTTACCTTTTAAGCGCATTTTTACGCCTGACTGAGTTCCTGCCGGAATTTTTAAAGCCACTTTTCCCGACAGTGTTGGAACTTCCATTTCAGCACCAAGTGTCGCCTGCGAGAAGCTAATAGGCACCGTACAGTGAACATCAAACTCGTCACGTTCGAAGATTTTATGTGGCTTAATATTGATCACAACATAAAGATCACCATTAGGTCCACCCATTGAGCCGGCATCACCTTCATTAGAAAGTTTTAGACGCTGACCTTGATCAATTCCTGCTGGTACTTTTACTTGAAGATCGACTTTTTTCTTTTTCTTTCCATGACCATGACAAGTGCCACATGGATCTTTGATCATTTGACCTGAACCATTACACTTTGGACATGTTGAAGAGACAGTGAAAAATCCCTGCTGTCTTCTTACTTCTCCATGACCGTTGCAGTAGTCACATGTTGTAGGACTCGAGCCCGCTTTTGCACCAGATCCGTTACAAGTGTCACACTTAACATTTTTAGTGAGTGAAATTGTTTTTTCTACACCGAAAGCGGCTTCTGAAAATTCAATATCAATTCCCATTTGAAGATCGTCACCTGGTCTTCCCTGTGAACGTCTTCCGCCACGACCACCGCGTCCGCGACCACCAAGCATGTCTCCGAAGATGTCTCCGAAAATATCGCCGAAGTCTCCAAAGTCTCCACCTTGGAATCCGCCAGCGCCACCAAATCCACCTTGACCATTGACACCTGCGTGACCGAATTGATCGTAACGAGCTTTTTTATCGTCATCTAAAAGAACTTCAGCTGCTTCAGAAGCTTCTTTAAATTTCGCTTCCGCTTCTGCATTCCCCGGATTTTTATCAGGGTGATACTGCATGGCCAATTTACGATAGGCCTTTTTAATTTCATCCTTATTCGTCCCTTTTTGGACTCCAAGAATTTCGTAATAATCTCTTTTTGCGCTCATGTAACTCACCTACAAAAAGGTCCCTCCAAAGGAGAGACCTCTTATTTTCATAAAAATTTAGACATTAATAGATTAGACTTCTTTGTAGTCCGCATCAACAACATCATCATCTTTCTTCGATGAACCTGAATCAGAATCGTTTGAACCAGCACCTGGACCTTGTGGACCAGCATCTCCACCTGGAGCACCACCAGCTTGATACATCTCAGTTGCAACTTTATGAGAAACATTTTGGAGTCTCTCCACTGCTGCTTTCAATTCATCAAGAGATTCACTTGCAAGTTTAGTTTTAGCTTCTGAAACTGCACTCTCTAATTCTGATTTAGATTGGCCAGAAATTTTTCCTTCGCCTTCTTTAATCATTTTTTCAGTTGCGAAGATCAATCCATCGAGGTTGTTTCTTGTATCGACAACCTGACGTCTTTCCTGGTCAGCTGAACGGTTAGCTTCAGCATCTTTTACCATTCTCTGGATTTCTTCTTCTGTTAATCCAGAACCAGAAGTAATTCTGATTTCTTGAGATTTACCAGTCGCTTTATCTTGTGCTGAAACGTGAACAATACCGTTAGCATCGATATCAAAAGTTACTTCGATTTGAGGAACACCACGTGGTGCTGGTGCGATTCCTGAAAGGTCGAAGCGACCAAGAGTTTTGTTGTCTTTTGCGAACTCGCGCTCACCTTGAAGAACGTGAATCGATACTGCTGGTTGGTTATCCTGAGCTGTCGAGAAAGTCTGAGACTTTTTCGTAGGGATCGTTGTGTTCTTTTCGATGATCTTAGTAGAAACACCACCAAGAGTTTCAATACCAAGTGAAAGTGGAGTTACATCAAGAAGAAGAACGTCTTTAACGTCACCAGCAAGAACACCACCTTGTATAGCAGCACCAGCAGCAACAACTTCATCTGGGTTTACACCTTTAGAAGGTTCTTTTCCAAAGATCTCTTTTACTTTTGCTTGAACAAGCGGGATACGGATCGATCCACCAACAAGAACAACTTCATGAATTTCATTCAATGAAAGACCTGAATCTTTAATACATGTCTTACAAGGAACAACTAGTTTCTCGATTAGGTCACCGATCAATTGTTCAAATTTCGCTCTTGTGATGTTTACGTTTAAGTGTTTTGGTCCAGAAGCATCCGCTGTGATGAACGGAAGGTTAACATCAGTTTGAGTTACGTTTGAAAGTTCGTGCTTAGCTTTTTCCGCAGCTTCTTTAAGACGTTGAAGCGCCATTGTATCTTGTCTTAGATCAACACCGTTTTCTTTCTTAAATTCTTCTGCAAGATAATTGATGATTCTGTAGTCGAAGTCTTCCCCACCGAGGAATGTATCCCCGTTAGTTGCTTTTACTTCGAATACACCGTCAGATGTAATTTCAAGAATTGAGATATCGAATGTACCACCACCAAGGTCGAATACAGCGATGTTCTTATCTTTCTTTGTATCTAGTCCGTAAGCAAGAGCAGCAGCTGTTGGCTCGTTGATGATACGTTTTACATCCAGACCAGCGATACGACCTGCATCTTTCGTTGCCTGTCTTTGAGCATCGTTAAAGTAAGCTGGAACTGTAATAACAGCTTCAGTTACTGGTTGACCTAAATAATCTTCAGCAGCTTTTTTTAGCTTCTCAAGAACTTTTGCGGATACTTCTTGTGGTGACATTTCTTTGCCGTCAACTTTTACCCAAGCATCGCCGTTTTTATTTGCAGTGATTTCAAAAGGTGCTACTTCGTGAAATTTTTTAACTTCAGCAGCATCAGCTTTACGACCGATTAAACGTTTAATACCGAAAAGTGTTTTCTTCGGATTCGTTACCGATTGTCTTTTTGCAACTTGACCAACAAGGACTTCCCCGTTGTTTGCGAAACCAATAATTGATGGAGTTGTGTTGTGTCCTTCAGAGTTAGCGATAACTTTGTAAGTTCCGTTTTCTAATACGGCCACACACGAGTTCGTTGTTCCTAAGTCGATACCAATAATTTTTCCCATATATTTCTCCTGTTTTTGTAAACCTAAACTTAGTTATTATTAGCGACTACGACTTTGGAAGCTCTAAGCAATCTTCCGTTTAGCATGTAGCCTTTTTGATACTCAGTTATAATTTCTTGATCCTTTTTTCCCTCTGCTGGAGCTTGAGCAACAGCTTCGTGAAAATTTGGGTCAAAAGTTTTTCCTAGTGCTTCCACTGGGGTTAAACCATTCTGTTTTAAAACATCTAGAAATTGATTTCTGATCATCTCAATTCCTTTAACAATGTTCTGCACTTTATCGTCATTGTCATTTTTCAAAGCGTTCACAGTAAGCTCGAAATTATCAACTACTCCAATCAGATTGGTTAGGATTTTTTCATTACCAAACTTGAGTAAGTTTTCTTTTTCGCGCTCAAATCTCTTGCGTGAATTATCGAATTCCGCTGCCAGATAGTAATATTTCGCTTTAAAATCTTCTGTTTGTTTCTTCTGATCATCTTTCTGAACTTCGCTTAACTCTACAGTTTCAGCATCATCACTGACTTGATCAGCTTTCAAATCTTCATTCTCGTTTGTAGTTTCATTTGTCATTTCTTTATTCCTCAGTTCGTGTCCCTCGTAAGATGGTATCACCTGTGTGAGTGTCAATGTTAGAGGTTCATCTTTTTTAGATGATTTGACTAAGGCATCGATATTAGGAGATAAACTTGAGCAAATGATCAGGCGTGTGCGGCGAGTCTAGCGCTAGGTTTTCTTGATAAGTTTAGAGATATGACCTTGCTGGAACATTTCAAAAGGGTGAAGTTCACCGTAAAATTCGTTAGAAATCCAACACTCTGATTCTTCATCAAAATCAAACCATGGGGAAACACCACAGATCATATTGATCCTATCAACGGTGTCGAGTTTTTTACAAACAGGCCGATGATATTTATTAGTGTTATACACATAGGCAAAATTTTTCTTCAACTCAAATTCAGCTATGTCGAGATGTTCTCCTTCAGCGCTATTAATGATTTGAATCGCATAATTTGAAGTCGTTTGTATGGGGATATTCACTCTCAAATTTACAAATACTAATTCATCATTATGCCAGCAATAATCGGGCTTAGTTGATTCATCATAACCGGCAAGTACTGTAGATACTCTTGAACGAATGAGCGTACGTTGAAAAGAATCCACAACAGTTTTAATGGCACCGTGCTTTGCAAATGGCGTTTTTACTTTAAAGGAATAAGTATCGTTATAGGTATTTCTCGGAGTCGAAATTCCTTTATATTGAGAAGCCGATCCATAAGAGAGTTGAGTAGAGCCTAATGTGGCCAAATGCGGATCATCAGAAATTTTATCAATGGCATCTGGGTTATAAGTAAGCGAAGAAGAAACATAACTTTTAGATATTTTTGTTGAATCTTTATAAGCAAACTCATGGAGACCATAAAGTTCTATCGCTTCACGGACTGACAGGTGAAGCTGATCTAGATTGAAATCAAAGGGAAGTTCTATATAAGCTGGTATTTTAAAATTATCGAATTTGGCAATTTGGTTTTTAATATCACTATTCTGATAAATATAGTGATGTACTACCACATCGGAAGGTATCTGCTTAATCGGAATGATCCACTTCCCTCTAATGGCCATAGAGTTCCTATTCGCCTTTAGGCGTTTTAAGAAGATTTAATAAATGATTTTTTTCTAAATCGTGAATTAGATCATTAATTTCTTTGTGAAATTTTCCTTTTTCTAATTCGTATTCATTTTCAAATTCTTCGATCAAGTTTCTCAATGTTTTTTTACCATCAATTTTGCGACAAAAAAGCGCAGCCAATCCATCAACTACATATCCCCTATTAATTTTAGAATTGAAAAGATAATAGGTTTGAAGATTTTCTTTTCGTCCACCTGCGAGTGGTTCAGCAAAAATTTCAGGATAAAGATCTAATATTTCCATTACAACCTCAAACAGCGCGAAGTACACTCACTGAAGTTACATCGCTTTTTCTAATGGGAGCACCATCAATCATAGTTAAACGAAAATTCGTTTGTAAGTAAATCGCTAAAGAGAGATATGCCAAGCTCCATGTGAAGTGTTGGTCGCAAGCAGCTTCCCACAATTTATTTTCAAGAAACATACAAGCGCCTTTGCAAATCTGCACTACTGGACATTGTACACATTCTTTCCGCGTACTCCAATGATAAGCTGTATTCAATTGAACATTATTAAACTGATCTATATGACCTATTTTATGTCCGCCCTTTGCTGTCACGTTTTGGCATGTAAGAACATTACCATCAATATCTACTGCGATTGAAGTTGGTTGATCCATACTGCATTTTTGTCCAACAGTTTCCGCATGACGGGCTTCTAACAAAGAGTCAAAAAAATCGTTGATGAAAACGTCAACCATCCCAACATTAAGATCAAATGGATACTGCTTTACCAATTGATCAAAAATTCCATTCAGCAGATCATTTCGCTTAGATTGATCTGAAACATAACTCATTCCTGCTGAATCATAAGGAGTTGCTAAATCATGTGTAAGTCGTACATTTTTAGGATCTGTACATAACTTAGCGGCAATATATTTTCTTATTTCAAGTAATGAATAATTCTTTGGTGAAATGGTTGCATTGAACGACACTAATCGATGCGGTTGCAATAGATTAAAAAGATAAAGAAGATTTTCTCTCTGATGAGGAACATCAAGCGGATCTTTCGCTCGATCTTCAGTAAAAGTAGGACCATCATGAGAAATAATAAAAAGCAATTTTAGTTCGAGTGCTCTATCGGCCATTTCTTTAGTAATAATAGAGCCATTCGTAAAAAGTGCTAAACTGATATTGGGATATTTTTCACGTAAATATTGAGCCATTTTTTCAACAGCTGCCCAATACAAAAGAGTCTCTCCACCCCAGAATTCTAAATGTACTCCTTCACCCTTTCCATCTTGACCGCCATCAAACCATGAAGGCATTTTTGTAAGAAAGCCTTCTACTTTATTTAATGTTTCTTGGGCAGTGTCTTTCTGAAAAGCACGTTGATTATTTTGACTGCAATAGGTACAAGAATAATTACAAGCAAAACCCATTTGTATTTTAATTTTTCGTAGGGTCTTAACTTTTCCAACTGGCGTACTTGGACTTACTTTTAAAACTTGAATTTTTTGGATATGGCTTGAAGGTATGATTTCTTCACCACTATCTTTCCAAGTTAATTTTGAAAGATAAGGGTCATAGAGAGCAACTCTAGATTGTTCTTCGTTCTGCAGATGAAGATTGTAACATATGCCCATTTGTTCTCATTTTAGTAACAAGGACCACCACATGCACCCCCACAGGCGCAAGCACCGAAGGCCATGTCTGATTTAATGAGTAGTGAGACAATTTGAACAGCAGTTAGCGGGGTTAAACCTCCAAACCGTGTTTTATCAATGATTAAACCCTCTGGCTTAACTTCCGAACTTTTCTTTTTAGTTTCGTCTTGATCACTCATCTCGACACTCTACTCACTACTAATTTTAAGTATATTATACTTAAAAAATTACTAAGAGTTAATAATTATATTAAGTTTAGTCTAATTATAGTGTATTTCTTAATTTTATATTCAGGCTGAAGAAGACAGTTTATGAAGTGCTTGAAAACTATAGATATACTCTTCAAGTGTTTTTACGTTCAACTTTAGAAGTGCTTCCTCTAATGGGCACTGCTCACTCAAGACCATTAAACGGGCAAATTGCTCTTCCCCCAAGGTATCTAGTAGATAAGCAACGAAGGCTTTAGCCTGTAGGTAGAGTCCATTTGCCTCTGGAAGATTCTTATCTAAATCGATAAGTTGTTTTTTACCTGACAGAATTTCTGGCCTTTCAAAAAGATTCAAACTTTGTAGAGATCGCTGGAGAAAAGAGAGGTCTATCTTTTGATCTTGTGTCCATTCGCAAAGCCCTTCTACAAACCACTGAGGAAGCTTTAATCCTCTTTCTGCAATAAATAGATGTGTCAGTTCGTGTACAAGTGCGGGAGTTAGTTTGGTACCCAAATGATGTAGAGTATGACCTGAAGATGTTGTGGCCCTTACCCATTCGGGTAAATCATGTTGGCCCGAGGCAAACCTTAATTCTTCCGGATAACCTGCAATATTTACAAAAATTTTATTTTTCAACGGCCAAAGTCTTTTTTCTAAATCTATGATTGTTGCTTGAATTTTTTCAATCATTGGTTCAACTTGTTCGAGTTCGATCATTGAAATGAGCTCAAGCTTTTCATATTGTTTCAGAAAAACTGGTCTCAATAAAAAATTGCACCAATCGCGGAAAAAATTACAACTAACTGCTGGATCAGCATCTGTGCCAATGTGATAATGAACTTGCTCAATGGCAGAACCGAAACATTTTTCTTTTATACTACAACCATCACATTGTTTATTATAAAAATCTCGTGCTTCAGCTATCGTCGAAGTCCACAATCCTTGCTCATAAAGATTTGTTAAATCTTTTATTTCTCGGTGAATTTTTTTTGTTCCACTCATAAGAGGAAAATAAAAAGTTCCATCCATATTCACATCAATGGCCAACCTTTTATCAAGTTTAGCAATTTTATTTTTTCCATTTTGTCCGTACTTAACGACTCTTCCCCAGGGACCACTTATTGTTACACCTTTTCTTATTCCGTAATAAAAAACTTTCCGATAAAGCTCCATACCCACTTGGTGAGAAATCATATCGAGATTATAAAATTGATCTAGATAGATTTTTTTAATACCGTGTTCGGCTGCGATATCTACAATTTCATGAAGGTTAAGATAATTTGAAGGCATCATGTATGAATTTATTTGTGCTGGAGCCTGATGTTTTTTTATAAGTTCCAAGGCTGGTTTCACCATGTGAAAGGTCCCTTTCCCTTTATGTGTTGGACGGGAAATATTATGAATATCTTCTGATCCATCCACACTTACATGTAATTCAACATTATGTTTTTTGAAAAAAAGAATATCTTCTTCTTTTAACAAACTCCCATTTGTATTGATTACCCATTGAAGCTTTATACCATTGCAATTTTGGCCATAGCGAAGAACGCCATCCTTGATGACTTTTTTGTTTGCCATCGTTTCGCCACCATAAATTGAAATCATGGTTTGTTTGTTACCCATGAGAGAGGCAACGTTTAAAAATTGATCTACTGCTTGATTGAAAACTTCTTGAGACATAACTCGGTTAGGAAGATTATTTTCTCCGAGCTCGAATACATGGCAATTCGGACATTTGAAATTACATAAATTTGAAACATGTATCCTTAACCAATCCAAAAAAACTCCTAAAACTCATTTACTAAAACTATCTCTTCAGCAAATGTTTTGCGTGGATTTGTTTCTTTACTTCCAAAAGTCTTAAACATCTTTACAATTTTTTCAGCTTGAGTAGTTGGCAAATCAATTATTCCAGAAAAACCAATGAGAGAATTAAAAATATTCTCAGGCATTGGGGCTTCAAGCAAATTGACCTTCCTGAAAGTATTAATAATTTTAAAACGCTCCTCTTCACTTAATTTGCCATTTAAATAGATTAAGTTGCAGGGAACATTATAGCTATTAGTATAAGCGATTTTTACTCCAGGATACTTCGTAAACTGATTATTAGTATAACTACCTAAAAAAATGAAGTCTACGGAGTTTCCATAGTTCCTCGATACATCGATTACTGCATCTACCCTGCCTGCTAATAGTGCTTTAATCATTGAGTCGCCTGATCCATTTAGATGTAGTTCCTTCACTTTAATATTTGAATCAATGAGTAATTGAGTAACTAGAGGACCACCATTCTTAACAATTCTATTAGTAGCTACTTTTTTTCCTGCCAAATCTCCACCACCAGCAATGGGAGACTTATCAGGTACGACAACACTTACTTTATATTGGCATCTCATTTTTGCTTCACCTGAAGTATAAACTTCAAATATTGGAAAGATGTCTATGCCTGCGGATAAAATTTCACCGATTAGTATAGTATCTGAACCTCCAATATCTGCATTCCACTTAGGTAATTTTGCTACATCTTTTTCATCAACTTCTTCCGCAGAAGTTTTAATCTTGAGCCCTAAACTTTCGAATGTTTTTAGTGAAAAAGTTTTATCAAGGCTGGTCATATCGACACGTTTTTTAATCGTGTACAACTGATACGAGTAAGTCTTATCTGTATTTGGGGCTGTTGGTTTTGGTTCGGCTGATTTTTCTGGAAGATCTAAGTCGAGATCAATTTTTGGAGCGTCTGATAGCGTAATGGTTTTAACAGGCGGCTTGGCCTTATTTCTTGTTGAGAAATAAATACCGATCGCAACAACAATAACAAGACTCGTAATGAGTATAGGTTTTTTCATGGAACCCCCAAAAAACGTTCACTAGTATACGAATTTTAGAATCATTGTATAAAAATAGCCAATAAATTTTATTCGATCTTCCTATAGACAGTGGCTAGAAAAACATCCGGGATGTTTAATGAATTGAAAACGGCTTTAGAATAATCTTCAGATTCAAACTTCTCATATAATTCAAAAGTTTCTCTGTCGATCCTTTGACAAGTTAACCCGACTTCCAACTCATGATATCTCGAAAGAGAAAAGGATTCTTTGGGAGTGAATTCATTTGAGTTTTTTAGATCTAAGTAAGCAGCGCCTTTTGAAAGGCCAAGATGGATAATTGTATTATCAGAACAAAACCACTGTGTAGCACCATCAAATAGGGCCCATTCTCGCATTGATGAAAGCTTTTGCAACTGAGTGGCTGAGATTTTTTGGGGGATTTGACCTAGAACATCCGAAATCATTTGATAAAAACCATTGAGGTAATCTAAATGTTTGGCGGGATTAAAAGCTGAAAATGTCTCTATATATAAATAACTTTCGCACTCATTCACATTAATTAAAGACTTCAACTGGTTGAGAGAATCTCGAATTAAATATAGTGGCGAAAGCCATGGATCCATCAGAAGTGTGACAAGAATTTTTTTAGGTTTGAATAAACTTTTGCCTGTTTTAAACTTAAAGAATTTTTGATTTTTATTAAGACTTAACAAAGTTGCACATTGATGATGAATAATTTCGTTTTCATTTAACTTTTTTTGATAACTACTCCACGCTATTGCAAAAAAACCTTTGCGATTAACATCTAATTCGACAGGGGAAGCATACTGACTAAAATAAGAAACCCCACCGTCATCCTGGGAAGCACTCAATGTTGGAAACTCAATTAGTATTTCGCTCATGAGTTTTTCTCCCAAAAAGGAGCATAAACTGCTCTATAATTTTCTAAACTCAAACTTGAATCTGCGTGAAAAAATCTTTGAGGACCACTGACAGCAAGTTGATTAAAGATTTCCTTAAATCCCTTAAATTTACCAGAAGCCAAAAATACTTCCTTCAATTTTTCCGCAACAGATTCCAGGGAATAATAATAACGAACATTTTCCTGTAAGTGACTGCGATTTATTTCGTAAAAACTCTCCGGCATTTCGCCAGAAAATTTAATCTCATAACCCTTAGACAAGACATCAACTGTCAAAAAATGGATTTTGAAATTCACAACCTGTGAAAAATCTTTAAAACCTCCCCAAGAGGTAAGAATTAACGGTAGCCCCGTGGCCATTGCCTCAAGAGGTGCGCATCCAAAATCTTCATCATGAAAGAGACTCAAACTTATAAAAGCATCAGCTGCATTATAAAGACTATTCAATTCTTCTGCTGAGACGCTTTCCATAAATTTTACATTAGATAAACTATTAGATGAAATAACTTTTGCAAACTGTGACCCAAGAAGCTCAGAAGTTCCAATTGTTGCTCCCTCAAAATCATCTTCATTCCCAACAATGATCAGTTTTAAATTCGTAAATGATTCATTGATATGATTGAAGTATGAGATTAATGATCCTATATTTTTTTGATTCGCCAGCCTGCCCGAATAAATGAAAAGCTTTTCATCCTTTAGAATATCCAATTGCATTCGCTTTTTTTCGCGAAGAACTTCTGAGTAAAAAAAAGTTTTTTTATCAAATGAAAAAGGAACTACTGAGACTTTTCCATTCAGTAAATTTTCAACTACTTTTTTATAGGCCGTTGAGGGAGCAACCCAAGAAACTTCTTTATTAAGAAGAGAGTCCTCTAAACCTTTCCATCTCTTAATTTGCCTAATAAAATCACCATAGAGATGGAAGACATACTGCGTATTCGATTCTTTAAGAATCTGGAGCAAAAAATGAAAGAATTGACTTCTGTAAACAGCAGGATGAGTGATAACTATTGTTCTCGGAGGTGATTTAAGTATTTGCCTGAAAAATTCATTATAATTTTCTTCAAACGGAAGTTTAGATTTCGTATCAGGAAGTGAAAAAACTTCACAATCTTTAACCATCTTATAAGATTTAATTAGATTGTTATTAATTGCATTTACGCTTGCAATATCCTGAACGCAAGAAGTAATCAAAATCGTTTTTAATGAGTTCATAAGACTATCGTAACAATATATTTATCTCAGTTCAAATTGTGTTAATATGAATCTATGGACAGACGCGATTTTGTTTTAAAATCTCTTGGCTTAACAGGGTTGCTACTACTTAATAGCTGTGCGACTTCTCGTAAGCTTAATTTAAATTCGGATACAAAATTTCTCATTGGATCAGGTAAAGAAAACCAGCTCGCTAAAGTTGGTTATAAAATTTCCACTCCAGTTAAAAGCAGACTGGTACTTTCGCAAATTAATCATGACTTAATTGAAATAACCACTCCATGCAAAGCCCATGAAATTATCGTTTCCCCGGTTGATAACAATTTAGTGTTTGCTGCAAGTAAATGGGGGCGCGAGGCTTACATCGCCGACATTCATAAAAAAGTTGTTACGGGAGAAGTTCGGCTCAAGGATGGGGAATTATTTTATGGACATAGTTTATTCACCCCAGATGGAGCCTTCATTCTGGCAACATTGACCCGCGAAGATGATCGCCAAGGCTTCGTTTCGATTAGAGACAGAGTCACTTTAAGAGAGCTCAAAAAAATATCAACTTTCGGACAAAACCCACATCAAATATCATGGATTGATCCAGGCAACGTTGTGGCAATCATGAATTCAAATCATGCACAATTTAGCGATACCGATCATGCACTATTAACTTATGTTGACATTCACAGCGGCAAATTACTAAAAAAATATTCAACCAGTTTACCGAAATACAGCCATTTCAAAATGGATGAGGGGCTAACATCCGCAATTCTTTGTAGAAGCTCTAGCCCGGGCCTTGAAAGACTCTATGAGAAATTGGATTTAAGTACGGGAGAATTATGTCTCTCTCCAAAAGTTTCACTTCCAAACGGAATACCAACTGAAAGCCTTAGCCTAATCATTTTAGAAAAACAGAATATTGCGATCATAACCATTATAGGACTCAAGCAAATTGTTGTTTGGAATTATAAAACAAATTCTCAATTATTTGTTCAGCATACTAAAGACGAACCACATGGTATTGGAAAAGATATCACAGAAAAATTTATCTACGTTACATATGCAGGCGAAGATTCGAACTACCTAGAGATTTATAATCTTGAGAGTTTTTTAAAGAGAAAGATGGATGTACAGATGAGTCTGACCACTGGAAATGGAAGTCACTTAACTATCATATAGTTCTTTTTTTCTTTAATTCAACTTCAGCAATGGGGTCATAAAACTCAATGTCTGCCGGGACCTTGAATCTATCGAGTTTATTCATACAAAATTCTTTTAGCTTAATAATAAATTCTTCATTTCTATTTTCATGTTTAACAAATATCCGAGCTGCAACAATTTGATTTGTTAGAAGAAAATCCTTTCCAAAAACTTTAGCACTTAGGACGCCAGGAAAACTCATTAGTACATCTTCTACTTCGAATGGTGAAACTTTTTCACCGCCGACAATAATCCAGTCTGATTCACGCCCAAGAATAACAAAGGCATCATCCTGTTTTTTTACTCGATCTCCAGTTGAATACCATTCTTCTAATGAGAATGGATAATTAAGATACCCCTTGAAAGATTCTGGCTGTTTTATTTGCAGAACATTATTTTTAACACGTAGACTATTCTCCATATTTTTAAACGTTAAAAAAGCCGATGAGGAACTAAGCGATTTCAATCCCAATATACCTGTCTCCGTCATTCCATAAGTTTGATAAAGTGGAACAGATGGGAAATCTAAAGGCCACCTATCTAGTACAAATTGAGAGATAGGTTCAGTACCAAAAGTCACAAGCTTCAAACTACTCAGATCGTATTTTAAAAATTCTTTTGAAGCCAACAACATTGCTAAAAAGCTTGATGTAGAAGAAAACAAAGTGATTGTTTCCTTTTCAATGAGATGACAAATAGATTCTGGATCGCGTTTTGCCACACAAACGCCTGTCCCGCCTGAGGATAACAACTGCAAAAGAGTATTAACTCCACCAATGTGATCAAACTTCATAAAGAGAATTGACTTATATTTCTTTTTAGGAATTTTTAATTGTGAAATAAATTGTTCAAGATTATGGAGTGCTGCTTTTTCTATACCAGTACTTCCACTTGTGAATAAAACCAAACCGCTACCTTTTTCATTTTTCATGGCCTGAATTAATTCATTTTTTGTCTTTATGTTTGTATTGCTGATTGAAAGAGAGCTATTTGTTTCAAGAATAAATTCACATTCTGCTACTTTTATCCTTTCCTCATTCATTTGTCCTAATGGAACTACAATACATTTTTTTCTCATGCACGCTAAAAAACATGAGATAGAATTAATATTAAAATCTCCAATGATCGCGACCACACTACCATCTGGGATTTGCTTTAATTTTTCCAAAGATTCATCAATCTTTATGTCCAATCGCTCATAAGTGATAGACTCATGCCCTTCAATGATTGCAATATTCTTTGAAAATTTTCGCAGGTTAATTAAACACCACCAAAGAAAAAGTTCTGATTCGTAATTTTTTGGCTTTTAGCAGAGATAATGAAATCAAAAACGTGCTTCAAATCTGTTTCGTCCAAGTGATCGCGAACAATAAGTTGGTCATGTATTTTATCTAACTGCTCGGTTGTTAAACCTTGTATCAACTGTGTATTAACTAGTGAAAGCCCAACGTTATTTACAGTGATACCGAATGGGTAAAGCTCCTTCGCCCAAATGGTTGTCATTTTTTCAAGAGCTGCTTTTGTCAGCAGATATTGTACTTCGCCGGTGATATTGAGCTTCGTTCCAATTGTCGTTATGTTTATAATTCGGCCAAATTTTCGTTCAATCATCCCTTTTGCTATTTCTTGGGTGAGCAAATAAGGCGCTTTAATATTTGTTTGAATTGCTACATCTAAATTATCTTCAGTTGATAGTAAGAAGGGATTTATACGCGCAATCGCAGCATTGTTTATAAAAACATCTACACCAGGTAATGTTTCTATTAATTTTTTTAACTGAGAACTATCGGTGAGATCACATTTAAAATGCTTATATTTTATATCATTAAATTCTTTATCATTTCTTGAAACTCCAAAAACATCATGTCCTTCTGATAGAAAGAGACGTGTCAACATTTCTCCTACCCCACGAGAAGTTCCTGTAATTAAAATTTTCATTTCATCTTTTCCTCAATGAATTCTGCTAAAGTACCAACAGTTCTAAAAGGACTTTGAGTTGCGCTCATTGCTTTGGAACTGACTAGACTAATTTTAAGTGCACTCTTTGATTTAATCTTTTTTTCGAGATGGACAATAAGATGTACTAAACCAATACTATCCAGAAATCCTGAACGGCCAAACAATGCTGTTTCTTCATCAATTTTTAAATGTGTGTTAATTTTTAAAAAACTTCGATTGGCCTCTAAAAACTCCATAATCCAAATTGTGATTTCTGAACTTGTTAACACCGCGCTCCCTCTTCTACTAAAAAATATGTTATAATCAATTTAAAACCTTTCAGGATAATAATGAAATATTTATTTCTCGTCCTCATCATATCTTCAAGCGCTCTAGCGACAGATAAAAAACTGTTGCCACCAAAAACTACGAAACTAAAGGCCAAGTCTGAGATATTTGACCATCCGGAGATACAGGATTCTTGTGAGGTTCTGACTCTTTGTGAAAAAGCAGCAGTAAATTACTGCTCATCTGCTAAAGCAAAATTTCTTCGTTGTTCCGAACAATATAAAGATAATTGGATTTTGACATGCGTTTGTCTTTAAAGTCTAAGTTGATATTAAGCACGACGAGTTTTGTGTTTCTCTTACTTGGAGTGGAATTCTTCTTAAAAACTAATTTATACCTACGGTTCTTAAACTCTCAAGAGACTTCAAGTTATTTTTATCTCACTTATGATTGGCAAAAAAAATTATATCTCACCGAGCAATCAAGCGGTGAAGACACACTCTTTTTCGGTTCATCACGCACAGCTTATGCAATAACACCTTCAAAGAAATTTAAAAACTTAAGCCTTATTGCTGGTTCATATAAGGAGCAATTACTATTGGCCAATGTGCTTTCAAAGAAAAGAAATAAAGTTAAAAAGATTTACATTGAGCTCAATGCCATGTCAGCTACCAAGCGTCTTTTTAAGGCCATGAGTAATGAACAAAACAATAACCTTTTTTTTGACTTTGAAAGAACACCTCCATTATTACGACATGTTTTGTACAATTCTCAAATTTTTTTACAGCGTTTTATTCTGCGGGATAGCCTGGACGCTTTAATTTCTGGCTCGAGAACTTCTGATGATTACAGGAAAGCAAAACGAAACAATCATATCGAAGAATTTAAAGTTATTCTGAATTCAAAAGAAACAACCCTCATCCCAGGTTTAGATATGAACTTAGAGTTTCAAGAGCGTCTTTTCAATGAGTGTGAAACAATGATTAATTGGACAACTAGTGACCCAAAAGATGATCATTCCGAAGGTTTAGCTATCTTTTCGGAATTAATTAAAAAAGTAAATCAATCTTCCAATGAAACAATTGTCTGGATACCTCCAGTACCAAATACTCATCAAATGAATGATGCTGAAGCTTCCTTAACGAATGAACTTATCAAAGTGGCTCAGCTCTATAAAGTTAAAATTCTGGACCTCAGAAAATTGAACAATATTAATTTCTTTGACTGTATACATCCCAACTTGAAAAGCAGCGCGATTATTACTGAAACACTCATTAAAAACTGAAATAAAGAAATTGTGGAGTTTTGGCCTGATAGTACATTGCAACTAAGACCAAAATGATTACATGATAAACGATGGCCACTCCATGCAAGTCGAAGTTTTGGCGTCTTTTATGAAGCCAATCAAAAAACTCAGAAAATAAAAAAAGTATTAGAAAAAAAATTGCGTTTTTAACAGTAGCTGTATTGTGAAAAGGTCGTCCCACGCTTTGGCCAAAAAGCTCTAC
>CAMLRB010000058.1 GCA_946482295.1 uncultured Bacteriovorax sp.
GCCAAGGCTGTTGATAGCAAGTAAGGGCAGCGCTGCGGCCAACCAGAAAAAGACAACTGCATACATAAGTGGATTAAGAGCTCTTGCTGGTGGATATGTTCCAGGTGCTCCTCTTCCAACGACTCAGGATTTTTGGGTGACATCGGAGTCAAATCTTGGTGGCGTACCAGAGCGCGCAGGAGTGAGTTTTGGTGTTCCGAATATGATTTATGATTTCGAAACAATGAATGATTTAACGGCCCAGACTGGTGCGACGACTCTTCTTCAAGAAATTAATCCTCGATCATCGGCAAGCACTGGAGCAACTGGTTCACAAGATGCCGGCCTCTACAACAAAGCCCAATTTCGCATGTTAAAAAATAATCTTGATCTCACTAGCAACTCAATGTCCGCTGATCAAGTTATGAGATCGATTATCAAATCTCGTGGGGTCACGAAGTACGATACTTTAAATTATCTCGTGCCAGATGATCGTGATATGCCAGACAAAAACACAGCGATTCCGGCCATTCGACGCTTAGACACCCCTGTTCCTGGTGGACAAGGAATAAATTACGCTCTCTTTGCTCCTCTTTTGGGAACTGGCTTACTTTATTCCAATGTTGATGAAGTTAAAAATATCGTCGGGTCCTATTTATCTGCGAATGAACCTGCTTTAAAAAAATACTTGAGATCAATGTTGGATGTAGCAAACGCAGTAGCTCTAACAGGTTCAAGCGGTGGCTCTCAACTTACTTTAGAAGCCGCAAAAGGGATTCACATCAATGCCACTGCTGCCCCTTCAGGTGCGGGAGACATTATTCCAGGGCCAATGGCCTCTGGTGATCCAATGAACGACAAAGATCCCGGTTGTTCAAAAGATATGTCATCGAAATTTTACTACTTTTTCAAGGGAACAATTACTCAATGTGGAATTGTTCCAATTGAAGTCCTCATGACAGAATTCATCACGAACAAAAGTGCAGCCGATGGTGCTCTCTACTACAAGAGTACCTATTACAACCGTTATCCAGAAAAACAAGTTATGACGGCCTTTCATTCCGGTTCTCGTCAAGGTGTTCAAAACGGGTTGGCCACCCACCCTCTTACAGGGGCTCCAGATTATAGCGCTAAACGGAATTTTTATTCGACCAAATTTTTCAATTTGGCCCTTATGCTGAGTAACTCTACTACCGGACAAGATAAAGGGAATTATCAGGGAAATCCGCTCTTTTACGAGAGTGCTGATCCTGGGGGATTCGCTCCCGATGTCGTTGGAACTTCCATCATCAATTACATCAAAGCTGACGCATCAACTGGCCTTGAGAAAAAGTTTTTCCACCACTTTTAATTGCTTGAAAAAAGTTAATTTTCTCATATATACTCAACAAGGTTTTTGAGATTTAATTTTTTCATAACAAGGAACATTGTCGTGGCAAAGAAAGCTCCAGCAAAGAAAGCTCCAGTAAAGAAAACGGCCCCTGCTAAAAAAGCGGCCCCTGCTAAAAAAGCGGCCCCTGCTAAAAAAGCAGCTCCTGCTAAAAAAGCAGCTCCTGCTAAAAAAGCAGCTCCTGCTAAAAAAGCGGCTCCTGCTAAAAAAGCAGCTCCGGCTAAAAAAGCAACTCCTGCTAAAAAAGCGGCACCTGCCCCAAAAATTACAAAGAAAGCAGCTCCTGCAAAAAAAACAGCTCCAGTTAAAAAAGCGGCTCCTGCAAAAAAAGCAACGCCTGCTAAAAAAGTAGTAGCTCCTGCTAAGGCAACTCCAGCAAAAGCCACAAAAGAATCAAAAAGTTCGGTTCTCTCTCGTGAAGAAGCGATCAAAAAATATAAAAGCAGCACTTCAACGGCACTTAAAAATAAAGGAATGGATTTCATCGATGAAGAAGATGAAGACTTCGATCTTGAATCTGACCTTCTTGACGAAGATGAAACAGAGACAGTTGACGAGGCCATGGGTGACGAAGACTTTCTTGATGAAGAAGAAGAAGGTTCTGAAAAAGGTGCAAAATTTGAAGAAGAGTTTGATCCTGAAGATGATGATACTGTCCAAGCTGAAGGAAGTTATTCATACGGTTGGGGTTACAACGATGCATTCGATAAACCAGAAGATGATGATCTTGATCGCGAACTTGATGAAGATGAGCAATATGCCAGAGGCATGAGTTCAAAAGATGAAGAGTCTATCGACGACGATGACGATTACTAAAAAAACAATGTTCTTAGTAAGGGCTTCCGAGAGGAAGCCCTTTTACTTTTAGGAGATTCTCCAGGGAGCTTTTATGTCTAAAAATCCAAAACTCGAACTCTATTATTTTGATTCGTGCCCATACTGTCAGCTCGTAATGTCGGCGATTAAACGTCTAAATATTAAAGTGGAATATAAAAACATTCACCAAGACGCTGCTAACCTAACAAAACTTACGAAAGACACTGGAAGAAAAACGGTGCCTTGTTTGTACATTGATGGTAAACCAATGCATGAATCTAGTGAAATTGTTGAATGGTTAGAAGAGAACGAAAGCTCTCTGGAAAAACGTTAAGTAAGGAATAAAGAATGGAAATTCGCGATCCCGTCCATGGCTCAATTCATATTCTCGATGAAGAAATTTCCATCATTCGCGATGATTTTTTTCAACGTTTAAGAAACATCAAGCAACTAGGTTTTTCGGAATATGTTTTTCCAGGGGCTACACACACGCGCTTTATCCATTCAATTGGAGTCATGAATATCGCTTCTAGTGCTTTTGATCGACTTTTTAAGGGTAGACTGGCCGACAAGAATATTTTGCGCTTAAAAGAGACATTTAAGCTCGCTGCCCTCCTTCATGATGTTGGTCACGCTCCTCTTTCTCACTCAACAGAAACGGTGATGCCGAATCTTTCAGAACTCAATATCCCAAAGCAATTTCTTTCTAAAAAAGATCAAGCTCAAGACCGCCAGGCCACACACGAAGATTATACGATTAAGTCAATCGTAGACAGCTCGTTTGCAAAATCATTTGCAGGTGTGGAACATACTTTTGGTCTTGAAAGAAAATACATCGCGGATTTGATTACTGGTCACACGGCCGATCCAAGTTACTTCACAATTGATGGCATAAATTATTTCCCAGTTCTTCATCAATTAGTATCAAGTGAACTCGATTGCGATCGCATGGATTATCTCCTTCGCGATAGTTATTTCTGTGGAGTGAGTTACGGATCATATGATCTTGATTGGCTCCTAGATAATCTTGAAATTTGTGTTGAAGATAACAAAGCTTATTTGGGAATTAACGAGCGAGCGGTTGTAACATTCGATGACTTCCTACTTTCTCGCTATCACATGTTCATCATGGTGTACTTCCACTACCGCGCTGTGTGTTTGGAACAACTTCTTTACAAATACTTCCGAACATCGCCGACAGAATATGTGATTCCTGCAAGCATTGAAGACTATATTGAACACGATGATCAACACTTGATGAAAATTTTAAGACGTTCAAAGAACAAGTATGCTGAAGCCGTTATCAAAAATCAGGTTCCTCAAAAAATCTTTGAATCGTTTAATGAAAAGCAAGAAGGACAATTAGCTCAACTTGAAAAATATCTCGTCTCTCAAAATATTGAGTATATCAGATCAAGTTCATCAGGGCGCTTGTCCAAATATTATGTGGATGAATCGAACAACTCAAAATACCCGATGAAAGTAGTTAGAAAACTTTTCGGTAGCGATCAAAAAGTCACTTTTGATATTAATGAAGCGACTGATTTGTTCACTAAATTCGCAAAAGCACACGCGGTTAACCGACTTCACTGCGAATTCGACTCTCTCACTGCGGCCCAGAAGAAAGACGTCCTCGGACTGATTCACGCTCGTTAAGGAAGCTTTTGCCCCGATCGCTGTTTTGCTCCCTTCACCGCTAAAATAGTGGTGAGCCTTGATAAATAAGGCCTGGGAGCAAATCGCAATGGATCTTAAAATTTATCAAATGCTTGAGTTTATCAATTCTCGTCTGAACAATATTGAAAAAAATATTGGTCGCATCGATGAGAAACTGGATTTCTCTATCACACTCCAACGCAATCATCTTGTACGTGTAAAAAACGGTGAAGAAATCGATGACAACATGATTCTTATGGGACGACCATACAATGATATTTCCCCGCAGAAAGCGTGGAGTATTTACAATAATCCCAATGTAGATTTTATCGTCCTCGATGTAACGAACAAGTCATTTACAGGAACTCGTTTAGAAGAAGCCCTTCATATTCCTCTTGAAGAACTTCATATTCGTTTTGTTGAAATTCCAAGTAAAACAATTCCGATGTTAATCATTTCTGAGAACGGTCTTCGTTCAATTCAGGCCTGTGAAATGTTGGTGAAGAAAGGATTTTTCAACATTAATAACGTCTCCGGTGGTTATGAATTCTGGCCTGGTAAACAAGCTCAAGAAAACACAACCAAGGGAGAGATTAAGTCTGATATCGACGTTTAATTACTTAACTAAGTGATAAGCGAGAAAGGCCCCTGCGTATCCCAATGCTCCCATATAAAGGAACATGATCGCTGGATATTTCCATCCACCTAATTCGCGTCTTAAAATTGCCAGTGTACTGATACATTGAAGGGCGAAGACGAAGAAAATCAAAATACTCCATGCAACGGCCGTATTGAAAACGGGTTCACCTGTTGCTGGATTGATTTCAGAGTGCATACGTTCACGGAGTGTGGCCGACTCTTCATCAACATCTCCAAGAGCATATATTGTTCCTAAAGTTGAAACAAACAATTCTCTTGCTCCGAAAGCAACAAGAACACCGACACCCATTTTCCAATCCATCCCCATTGGAGCAAGAGCTGGTTCAATGAGTTTTCCTGTTTGTCCAAGATATGAATTTTGAAGTGTAATAGCTGAAACTTCTTCATCAGTTTTTCCATCAATCATGCTCGCATCTGGTGATGGATATGTTGAAAGAACCCAAATGAGCACTGAGAGTCCAAGGATTATTGTCCCCGCTTTTTTAAGGAATAGTTGTCCTTTTCTCAATGCCTGTCTGAAGGCAAACTTAAATGATGGTTTTTCATAGTGAGGAAGATCGATGATGAAGTTACTCGTCTCACCTTTAAAAAGTGTAAGACGGAAAACTTTCGCCATGACTAAGGCCATGAACGATCCTAAGAAATAAAGGAAGAAGAAGGCCAGTGCCTGGGAATTCAAAAAACCAAAATATGTAATTGAAGGAATGAATGTTCCAATAAGAAGAACATAAACAGGAAGACGAGCGCTACAAGTAATCATAGGAATTGTCATAATCGTCGCGACTCTTTCTTTCTGACTTGGAATACTTCTGGCGGCCATGATTGCAGGAATTGAACAAGCGAAGCCTGACATATAAGGAAGGAATGCTTTTCCGTTTAATCCAAAGACACTCATGATTTTATCTGTAAGAACGGCTGCACGAGAAATATATCCCGATTGCTCGAGTAAAGATAAAAGGAAAAAGAGAATCATAATTTGTGGTACGAAGATAACAACACCACCAACACCAGCAATGACCCCATCAATGACTAAACTTTTAATCCAGTTATCTGGAAGATAATTAGCAATGATATCTCCGAGTGAAAGAACGAGTCCTTCTGTGAAATCCATGGCCGGTCCGGCCCAAGTATAAATGGAATGGAAAATAAGATAGAAAATAGCGATGAAAATTAAACTTCCCCAAAATTTATGAAGAATAATGGCATCCATTTTTTCAGTTAAACGAGTTTTAGCCGTTGAATGCTTATAAATAGCATTGATGATCTCTCTCGCTTCAGCTTGATGAGATTTGATATTTTTAATAACAACGTCAGCTTCAGTTTCATCAAAGTGAACGTTTTCTTGTAAAGACGGAAGATAAACGCGAGACTCTGAATGAAGCTTGATTTTTGGCTGCGTTGGAACACTTTGCATATTGAGCGAGTGTTCACGAATAAACTTATCAAGCTCAACACCGTTGTCATTCATGGCCGAGATACTAAGCACTGGCATCCCTAGGCGCTCTTGTAATCTTTGTTCATGCTCTTTTGTGAAAAGCAAATGATCATTTTTGTTGATGATCACAATGATATTTCTGTGGAGAATTTCTTTAACAGCAAGAAGAAGTGACAATGAAGCTTCAAGACGATCAAGGTCTAAAACCATAGCGATTGTTTTATACTTATCAACGTCTTTAATAAGAGATGTTGTTGTGATTCCTTCATCTATACTTGTAGGAATGAGGTTATAAATTCCAGGAAGATCCACTACCCCTAATTTTTTTTCATGAAGTGAATTAGAGACTAGTTCAGCAACCGCCGAGTCGACTGTCACACCTGAATAGTTCGAAACTTTTCTAAGCTGCCCAGTGAGCATGTTATAAATTGTCGATTTACCTGAATTGGGAAAGCCAACAAGAAGTACGTTTTCCATTATTTTGTCCTTGATCCATTTCTCTCTTAAGCTATTTCTTTTACCAAAATTTTTTCTGCGTATGTTTTTCTTAAAGCAAGGAAGTTAAATTCGCCGTGCTTAATCGCAATTGGACCGCCAAATAAACTTCTTGATTGAATAGTTACTTTGTCTCCCGGAAGAATACCGAGTGAAATAAATTTAAATTCGTAAGCGCTCTCACCTTCATAGCCTACGACTTCAACTTGAGACCCTACTTTGATCTCTGATAGTTTCTTTTTCATGGAAAAATCCTTGAGATTTCCTAATGGAAATAAAAGTTTGAATAGCCAAACATGGCTGATAATAAGGGAAGACGCGATCTTAATCAATCACAAATTTTATGATTTTAGTGATCGTTTAAATGCTCGAAAAGACCTGGTTGAACGAGCAATTTAGAATGAAAATTCTTAAGAATGAGTTCGACGCGATTGAGCTCAAGATCACCAATCAAGTCTGTATACTTTTTTTCAATTTCAGTAATGCACTCAAAGAGATTTAGTTTAAATTTCAGACCGTATTCTGTGAGGAAAATATTTTGTTCGCGTTTATCAGAAGGATTAATTTTTCTTTCTATATATCCACGACTCTCCAATTCATTTAGGTGAGACGTCATTGTTTGTTTTTTTAACCCACATCCTGAACCAATTTCCTTAATAGAAGGTCCATCGTGTTCGCAGATAAAGAGAAGGACTTCTAAGAAAGAAGGGCGCAAATCAGTAAATCCTCTATCCTGAAGTAGGATAAGAAGTTCACCAGAATAAGAACGATAGATTTTTTTGACTAGGCTTCCGATACTCGAAACTTTCTTCATGAAACGTCCGTTGTTGGATAGATTGTATAGTCCCTTACTGAGACTATTAAAGTTTCCCCGAAGAACGTTTCATCGTCAAGTCTGACTTGCGTACTATTTTCTTAAAAGAGATTTCTTGCATTACTGATAGAGGTCACCACGCCGCAACAAATTCCAAATGTAAGTAAGTTCGATCCCCCATAAGACATCAGTGGAAGCGGAATCCCTACAATGGGCAGAAGTCCGGAAACCATGCTCATATTAACGAGCGTGTGAACAAAGAAGATGGCAAGTACTCCTACAACCACAATGGAATCGAACATCTTATTCACGTTGGAGGCCAGCCAAAGAAGCCGGTAAAAGAGTGCAAGATAAAGTGCGATCAAGAAAACTGAACCCACGAATCCATGCTCTTCATTGAAGATCGCAAAAATAAAGTCGGTGTGATTTTCTGGAAGATAGTTAAGCGCACCTTGCGATGACTGCCTGAAACCTTTTCCAAAAAATTGACCTGAACCAATAGCAATTTTCGACTGAATAGCGTTGTATCCTGATCCCTTTGCATCGTATTCCGGATCAAGAAACGTGATGATCCTTTTCTTTTGGTACTCACGTAAACCAAAGTTGTACATGATAGTACCGGACACTAGTCCGATGACTCCCAGAATGAGAATCGTTTTCCATTTAAGTTTTCTGTAGAACGTAATGATAAAGAAAATAGAAAGAACGAGTGTCCCTGTTCCCAAGTCTGGCTGAATAATAACCATAATAGCGGGAATAAAAGTAATAATGAACGGAATGATCAACTCGCGAAAACCAATTTCCTGTTCAGGTGATGCTTTCGAATACCATCTGGCCAAAACGAGAACCATTGAGAGTTTTACAACCTCGGAAGGCTGAAATTTAATTCCTCCAATACCAATCCAACGTTGCCCCCCAAGTGCGGCGTGACCGACGACTAAAACGGCGATGAGGAGCAAAACGCAAATAAGATAGGAAGGATAGGCCAGTCGATAGAGATTTTTAGGTTGGATGAAACTCACCACAACTCCAACGATCCAGGAAATCACGAACCAAAGAATTTGCGTTTTATATATCCCTTGCTCATGTCCAACTCCATGCGAATGAGTGGCCGAATACAAGTTCAAAATACCTATGATGAAAATCGCCGTACAAATTCCGAAAAATGAGTAGTCGTATCTTTTTAATTCTTCTCTAAAATTAAACATTAATCTCCCTCTGCCGGAGCTGCTGTTGGCACTGGATTCACAGGAATTGGAACTTTCTTCCCTGTACGATCGATAACATAGTTGTTAACCAAAACTCCGTTTTCATCGAAGAAATCTTTTGGATTTGTTTCTAAAACCATCGGCACTGGATTAAGTCGATTATCTTCCAACATTTGCTCGTAAGTCATTTTCTCTTGAGCAATCAGCTTGCTTTGATAACTTGGATAGTATTTGTGCATGTAGGATTCAACCATTGCTTTAGCAACTGGACCCGCTGCAGATCCACCGTGACAACCGTGCTCAACGACAACTGCAAATGCAATTTTTGGATTTGCCGTTGGAGCAAATCCTGAAAATAAACCATGGTGACGGAAGCGATACTCCTGATTTTCACACTTACTGAAAATCTTATCAGCAGAGAATGAAATAACCTGGGCCGTTCCTGTTTTACCAGACATCTGAAGACCAACACCTTTTTGCGAAAGCGCTGTTCCACCCGGTGTGTTTACTACTTCATAAAGAGCTCTCTTCACTATATCCATTGTCTTTGGTGAAATTTGAAACTTATGAATGATTTCTGGCTCGAATTTTTTTAAAACTTGTCCAGTGTTTGAGAAAACTTCTTTCACTACGTGTGGACGGAAAAGTTTCCCTTCATTGGCGAGTGTTGCATAAAACATGGCAAGCTGAAGTGGTGTTACGTTTACAAATGACTGACCGATTACACACGAGAGAGTCTCCCCTCTTTGCCACTCAACACCTGTGCGTTTCTTCTTCCACTCTTTGTTAGGAATCAAACCACTTGTTTCACGTGGAAGAATGATACCTGAACGCTGGCCCATTCCGAACATTGTTGCATATTTATAAATGACATCGATATCGATTCGGTTACCAATCGTATAATAGAAAACGTCACACGACTCTCTTAAGGCCTTAACAACATCTACAACACCGTGGCCTTCTTTTTTCCAACAGTGGAACGTTCGACCACCAAGACGATATCCACCTGTACATACAACTTTTGTGTTTTCGTTGATCATTCCCTCTTCAAGGGCCGCAATGTGCGTAAGAGTTTTAAAAGTTGAACCTGGAGAATAATGCTCTTGGATTGTACGATCACGAAGAGGACGTTTTTCATCCATGATCAAACTACCCCAGTAGTTCGATGTTAAACCAGTCGAGAAGTTTCCTGGATCATAAGCTGGACGAGAAACCATGGCGATAATTTCACCTGTCTCAATATCCATCGCTACAGCTGCACCGTCTTTTCCATCTAGCGCATGATAAGCGGCCAACTGAACATCGCGGTCGATTGTCAGACGAATATTTTTTCCAGGCTCAGCGATTTTGTTTTCGATACCCGAATAAAGGTCGTCAGAACTTACGTGCCTGCGTGCTCTTCCGCGGGCATCAACTTCCATGAATTGATATCCATCTTGTCCGCGAATATCTAAATCGAATTGTTGTTCAATTCCAGCGAACCCAATAAAGTCACCTTGCTTATAATCGTATTTGTCACGTTCGCGATAACGAGGAAGTTTTTCAGAAGAAATTTCTGAAATATATCCCAGTAAATGTGCACCAGCATCTTTATCTGTATACTCGCGACTAATAAACGTTTCAACAGACACACCTGGAAGTCTATCTCTTTCCGTTTCAATGATCGCAACTTCTTTACGAGAAATGTTCTTCTTAATTACAACTGGGATGTACTTAGCTTGCCCTTGATAACGCTTAAGAATCTTCTGAATCGTAGCAGGAGTCATTTCTAAAATTTCAGCGAGGTAATTGACAGTCTCTTCAGAACTTTCCAAGTACTGAGGTGTCACAATAGCGTCGAAACGAGGAACATTGTGAGTGAGTAAAACGTTATTCCGCGAGAAAATCATTCCGCGAGGAGCGCGAACAACATCCTTACGCAATCGGTTTTCAAGTGAATAATTGAAAAACATTTTCCCACGATAAATCTGCAGGTACCACAAACGGGCAAGTAGAATGGCAAAAGCGATAACAATAATATTAAAAATTACGTCAGCTCTTTCCTGATGGGATTTGACCAGATCGTCTTCACCGAACATTAAATCTTATCTCCTAACATTCCACGATCATCTACGTCCCAAATACGGTTTAAGATATAAAAGAAGAATGGAGAAAGAAGAGCGATAATCACACTCTGTGGAAGGAATCTCCATCCCTTTTCGAAAATATAATTTAAGCTACCCAATTGGATATAGATAAGAATCGATTGAACAAAAAACCAGAGCAATTGGAACACTTGCGTAATAAGAATAGTCATTCCCCAAGAAGAAAAATGGATCATCTCCCTTACGTAAGACACGACAATACAAATAACTATTCCGGTAACTGTCCCCATCTCCCAACCTTCAACAGAGAAGAATCCATGGAAATACTGAACGATGAGAATAATGATCGCTAGGTAAGGAGTCTCTAATCTAAGTCCTAAGAAGAGAACGAGCAGAATGTTAAACGGTATACGATAGTGAAGTAATCCGATGTTCGGAAAAACCGCTGTTGTTATGACTTCCAAAATAAAAAGCAAAAAAAGTGTTTTAATTAAAGGAACGATAATATCTTTTAGGTTTGTTTTCACCTTTTAACCTCAGTTGAACTGGCCTTCTCATCTAAGGCACGCCATTCAAGTTGCTTGTGCTCTTCTTGTTCGTGGACAAGAACAAGAACTTCTTCGAGCTTCGAGAAATTTACTAGAGGAGTAATCTCTACGTGCTGAGTGATACCGTAACTTTCACGTTCAATGCGTGAAATGTATCCAATCTTCAGACCTTTTGGGTAAACATTCCCTAAACCTGCTGTAAGAACAATGTCATTCAAAATAATAGGTTCAGTTCTGTTAACGTATTTCATGATGCAACGGCCACGATTATAACCTTCAACTACACCATGTGAGCGAAGTCTTTCAACAACACCATCTACGCGGTTGTTAGCATCGAGAATCGTAATGACATCCGCGAAGTTCTCCGTAAGGCGATAAACATAACCAACAAGCCCTTCGGCACTCGTTACAACCGATTGAAGCTTAATTCCGTGCTTAAATCCCTTGTTAATACGAACAACTTTGTAATCATCCGCTGAATCCCAAGAGACAACACGGGCGACGATTTTTTTTCTATCCAGCATTTCACCGTAATCAATCAACGCTCTTAAGCGCTCACTCTCTTTGACGGCTTCTTGATAGCTAAAAATTTCGTTTTGAAGTTCTGAAATTTTAGATTTGAGGCTTTTGTTTTCCTTACTCGCATTCAAATTGGTGACGTAATGTTCAACATAGGAAGACATTCCTTCCTGGATGCCAGTGACAAAACTTTGTACTGGTGCCATCAAGTCGATGAGTACTTTCTCTGCCAATGAAGTTTTCTGGAAAACGTAATCTCGCTGCGACATCCCATAGAGGGCAATAGCGAGGATTATGCTGTTAATCACAATCTTCGTGCGACGTTCTTCTGTATCAGAGAGTCTCAACTTTTAACTCCGTATAAATAATTAGTGTAATAAGCTTATTCAAAACCATTTAAAAAGCCAATAAACTTTACGAACTAACTTTTTAATCGCTACAATATTAAAAAATTTTATTGAACCCCAAGGAACAATCATGTCTGACTTTATCCACTCTAAAAAATCTGGTGTATTCGCCACTGTTTTAATCGGTATTATCATTCTCGCTTTCATGTTCACAGGCTACCAAACTTTTGAGAGCGGTGGGTCTCCTTCTCAGGTCGGTTCAGTGAATGGTGTAGCCATTAAACCAGAAGAATTCAACCAAGAGTACAATCGTCAGATTGAATTCTATAAACAGATCATGGGTGGCAACCTCACGGCAAAACAACTTGAAGGAATGAAAATCAAAGAAAGCGTTATCAAAAACATCGTTCAGAGAAAGTTGATGGCCGAACTTGCCAAAGACATGGGTGCATTCCCTTCTGATGAAGAAGTAAAAGCAGAGATCAAATCACTCCCTTACTTCCAAACTAATGGTCAGTTCGATGTCACTCGCTACAAAGGAATTCTAGCTGCGAACAAATTAACTCCCGTAGAATTCGAAGCTGACGTTATCGATCAGATTAGATCACGTCAAATGCAAGTGATGTCTGCTCAATTTCCTCTGTCAAAGGCGTATATTGCCGACATGGAAAAATTTCGTTCTGAGCGCGTAAACGCAGAAATCGTCACCATTAACAAAAATAACCTTCGTCAGTTCATCGAAATTACACCTGCTGATCTTTCAAAATTTCTTAGTGAAGAAACAAATCAAAAACGAGTAGCTTCAATGTTCAATGAGAGAAAGGCAAGCCTTGATAAACCAGAAGAAGTTAAGGCCCGTCACATTCTAGTGATGTCTGAAGGAAAAGAAGATTCAGCTGTCAAAGCTCAGATCGAAAAAATTGCAAAGGAAGTTAATGCTACTAACTTTGCTAAAATGGCAGATAAATATACAGAAGATCCATCAGGAAAAGGAAAAGGCGGAGATCTAGGGACTTTTGGGCGTGGTCGTATGGTACCTGAATTCGAAGAAGTCGCTTTTTCACTGAAGCCAGGTTCTGTATCAGCTCCAGTTAAAACAGCTTACGGTTACCACCTCATTTTCGTAGAATCAAAGACTGCAGCTCAAGTTGCCAACCTCAATGACTACAAAGAAAAATTAGCGAAAGAAATTCTTCAGAAAGATAAAGTAGAAGAAATCAAAAAGCTGACTGTTGATGTTGCCAATTCACTTCGTCCAGCTCTCGAAGGCGGAAAGTCAGCTGAAGTTAAATCAATTGTTGAGAAATACAAACTCCAACACACAAACTCTTCAGTTAATAGACTTGAAGGTGCAAGTGGTAGTACATACCTGACTGCTGAAAACATGAAAACAATTTTTAGTGGTGATTTAACGAAGCCTCAATTCCACTCATTTGACGATGGCGCAAATCTTGTTATGATGAGAACCACTCCAGCAACAGGAGCTGAATCAGGCGATAAGTTCAATGCTGAAGGATTGAAGAATACGCTGGCAAAGAAACTTATGGATAATATCATGAAGAAACTTGAAGCGGATGCAAAAGTTCGTATCAACGACAACATGATTCAAATCTAATTAGGTTATAGGAATAAAAAAAGTGGCCGATAAAAAATCAAAGTGGAAACAAAATGCAGAAGGAAAGTTTTACGTCGATGATCAGTGTATCGCTTGCGATGCCTGTGTGATGGAAGCTCCTGGATTTTTTACCATGAATGATGATGACGGCCACGCTTTTGTAAAATCTCAACCTCAAACAGCTCTTGAAATTGCAGAATGTAAAAGTGCGATGGAAGCTTGTCCTGTCGAGGCCATTGGCGAAGACGGCGACCAGTAACTCAAGTCAAAACAAGATAAAAAAAAAGCCCCTTTTTAGGGGCTTTTTTTATTTTTCTCTAAATACTTTTCTTAATTCCTTCGGATCCGTTTTTCTATACTCATCAAGTGCCTGATGAATTTCTTCTTTTGTCATCCAGCGCCCTTTTTCTTTATAAAATTTTTCATCAGCTTCTTTTGCAACTGTCAGAAGCTGTCCACCAATAGATTTCAAACTTGCAATAGTAGAAATCGTGATTGAAGGAACATCTTTCGTGAAATCTTTTGGGATGCCTGAAATGCGAGACATGATAGACCAAAGACCTGGAATGTATCTTGTCGACCAGATAACTTTAGACGCCACTGAAGTCATGTTTTCATAGATGCGATAATTGTGTTTATCAATCCAATTGAACATTTCACCTAACAGTGCATCTTTACGCCAAGAATCGCGCATAACTCTGTAGTCTGTCCAATCAAGGACTAATTCAAAGCGTGAGTCGGTTTCCATATCAGTTGGTACCATCATTGGACCTTTTTTAACACCGACACGCTTTAAGAACTTAGGATCATTAAGTGTGATTTCTGATTCTTGCTCCGGAATGATGAATTTTCCTTCAGAAGCATGCTTGTAAGCATCGTAGGCCACTTCTTCACATGACATGCTTTTGTTGTTTGTGAAATCCAATTCATAATCGTATGGTATATACTTTTTCTCAGCTTTAACCTTTAGAACTTTTTCCATCATATAGTTAGCAGCAGCTGAAGCGAGCTTTTGATCTTTTGCTCTAAGAACAACGATACGTGAATTTTCATTTTTTAGAGCTTCGTCAATCGGAAAAACACTGACACCTTTACCGACATAAGATTCAATTGTAGAAACAACACCTGTTTTCTCGTCAACATGAATAAATACAATGTGGCTAAATAGAGATTTTGGTACGGCCAATTCTGAAATGGTACTTGAGATAAAACTCACACCCTTTGTGATCATGATGTCGCCGTTTTTAAATTCAAACTTTTTAGTAGGATCGATTCCTCTTCCTAAATGCATGGGTTGATACTTATCCGCTTCATAAACTGGAATTGGACTCTCTTGATATTTAATAGTGTCTGCTGAAATTTGTTCTTCTGGATAGTAATGAACACCAACAAAATCTTCAACGAGTCTCATTTTCAAATAGACTTGCTTCAATTTAGTTTTACAGTGCGCTGGAAGAATATCGAGCATTGAATGGAGCGATAATCGAGCTTCAAAACTGCGATCTAAAATATCCTGACCTCTATTTTTTACATCTGAAAGATTGAGAGCCGTCGGGGCCTGAGAATAAAAATTAATTAGCTTATCAAACTCCCCATCACATGTTTGTGGATTAATCCCTCTCGTCGAAACAGCATTAATGATTTCATCTGAAGCTTCTATAAGATCAATCGTTTCTGGCTGATTGGCCGGAAGACGTTTAGTTTGGCCCCAAAAAGAGCACGAAGATAGGAGCAGCGTAACAAGCGTAATTAGATAATAAGTGCGTTTCATAGACTCCTCAAAAAAAAGGGGCCATAAGGCCCCTTAGTATTCTAAAAATTAACGTTTGATTTGAAGAACTTCTTGTAGCATTTGGTCTGCTGTTGTTAACGTCTTAGCATTAGCCTGGAAGTTTCTTTGAGCAGTCATTAGGTTTACGAATTCGTTTGCAATATCAACGTTTGAAAGTTCGATTGATTTTGAAAGAACTTCTCCACGTCCAGACTCACCTGGCTTACCAAGAGCAGCTTGTCCTGAAGACTTAGACTCTTTGAAAAGGTTCTTACCAATTTTGAACAATCCTTCGTTGTTTTCGAATTTTGCTACTGCGATCTGAGCAACGTCTCTTGTTTCACCGTTATCGTATGAAGCTGTTAGAATCCCTTTATCGTTGAACGAAAGAGATGTTAACGTCGCTGCACTTGAACCATCTTGAGTGTGACGAGCTACTGCAGAATTTGATCCGTACTGAGTAGAAGCATCAAGGCCTGATCCACCTTCTTTAAGTGAAATACCAAAGTTGAAAGCGATTTTCTGATCTTTAGCAGCACCTTTATTGAAGTTGAAAGAGTTCTTTCCTTCTTTCTCTTCTTCAAGTTGACCTTTGTCATTGAAGACAAGAGTACCTGAAGCCATTTCATACATAGTATCTGCTTTACCGCCTTCAACATCTTTCCCATCAGCCGCGATATGGTATTCCCATGTATTGTTATCTGTTTTGTTGTAATAAGCCGTTACTGTTCTTGCAGTACCAACGTTATCGTAAACAGTCATTGAGTTTGAAAAGTTCGAAGTTTTTTCAGGATTTTCAATGTTGAATTCTTTTACGTTTTCACGAGAGTCTAGGTTCATTGACATTACAACTTCTTTCGATCCACGAGCTGGAATTGTTGTATTTCCTAGCTTAATAGCATCGATCTTGTTGATCATTTTTCCTTTTTCATCAGCTTGGAAACCCATGATCTTGTAGCCATCCATAGTTGTAAGCTGTCCTTCTTTATCGAAGTGGAATGAACCATCACGTGTGTATGTTCTTCCTGCTGGAGCTTCGACTACGAACATACCGTCACCCGCTAGAGCAAGATCTGTTACTGAATCTGTTCTTGAGATATCCCCTTGAGTCATGAGGGGCTTAATGTGACCAAGTTTTGTACCGGCACCAAATTGATCTCCACCTTCGATTCCTTTTAGTGAAACGGCCAATACATCCTGAAATTCTGCTCTAGAAGATTTGAATCCGTTGGTACCAGCGTTGGCAATGTTGTCACCGATGACTCCCATACCTTGACCGCTAGCATTTAGACCTGAAACACCAATAGTGAATGAACGTAGAATACCCATTTGTCCCTCCATGGACTTTTTCTCTCAATGATGTTTAAACACGACAGGCTTAAACTAAAGCTTCCTGGAAGGACCAGCTCGTTTCAATTGAGATTTTAAATTTTTAATTCATTAAAATCGTAGAATCTATTTTCGTAAAAACATTTTCACCAATACTATCTTTGTCTATCGCTGTTACGATGGTATTTTTCGGCACATCTAAGATATAAGCCGCTTTACCTGTAATCACCAGCGAGTCTTGTCCCCCTTTTAATTTCAGTTTATCCATTGCAGATTGCAATTTAGAATATTCTTCTTTGTCTAACGTGAGATTTCTTTCTTGCAGTCTCTTCATCGCGTGAGTTGAAAGATGAATGCCTTTTGGTTGTGGCTGCTGCTCTTGAACTAGTGTTGAGTCTAATAAATTTTTAAACTCTGACGTTTCACCCTGACCAAGCTTGTTGGTGTTTTCAGCATTCGACTTCTTCGACGGAATCGTCGAGACGTTGGGAATGAGAATGTTGTTAATCTTAGGGTTCGCCATTTTTATTTTTTTCTTCTTCCAATATAACCAAGAAAATTCTTAA
>CAMLRB010000059.1 GCA_946482295.1 uncultured Bacteriovorax sp.
GTTTTAACGTTTGTAAAAATTTGATTCGATTGGCTTTCAACCGATTTGATGATGCTGTCAGATCCATCGAAAAATGAGACAAACAAGCCTCCACTTACAGTAATAATCACAGAAGCTGACGATTCAAAAAACACTAGTCATTGATACAACCTATACAAAATCACTCAACCCATTGATACTAAATAACATTAGGATATGAAAAAGGAAAATTTTAAGTTTATTGAAGAATTTGATCCCGTGAGAAAACGAAGAATGCTGATTAAATCCCGGTCAATTACAGGCATCGTTCCAGTATCTGAAAAAGAAGCTGGTGTATGGTTCGAGTCCGGTTTGGAACGAGATTTTATCTTGCTAACCAGGTATAATCCGGACGTGGAAAAAATTGAGGAGCAACCTTTGCGAATTAATTATGATGACGAATCCAAAGCAAAATTTTATACACCCGATTTCATGGTAACCTTTAAATCCGAGACTAATAAGAAAAATTGGCTCTGTGAAATTAAATATGAAAGCGAACTTCGAGATAATTTTCAAAAATTCAAGCCTCGATTTAAAGCAGCGAAAACTTTCTGTGAAACTCAAGGCTGGGAATTCAAAATCTTCACTGAAAAACATATTCGGACACCTTTATTGGATAACATCAATTTTCTCAGTCGATATAATTACAATGACCTAGATCCTAACTGCTACAAATACATTGTCAACACTTTAACTGATTTGGGCACAAGTTCTCCTGCAGAATTAATGTTAACGCTCGAAAATGCTGACTATAATTTGAAAGGTCGATGCTTATATGCTCTATGGTATGCTATAAAGTTAGAGGATATTGGTTGTAACCTGGTAACACAAGAACTGTCAATGGATGCTCAAATCTGGATTAATCACAATAGAATATTATCATGAAGCACATTAACATCGGGACGGTCGGAACATACAACAATCGAAAAGTAACGATTCAAAAATTCATAGATTACGAAAACGTAATAGTTCAGGATAATTCTAATGGTGATTTGGATCTCGTGAAATTATCTGAGCTAGGATTAGGAGAAAATCTAGAAACCAATACTATTTTCCTGGACACAATTGATGACGAAGACTGGAAATTGGCATGCTATAGATTCAGCGTAATTAAGCCATATATTGAGGCTGAGAGGACAATGAATCTTGAAATAAATAAATCTGTTTTGGTAAATGAGCTTGCTGAAAAGCATTCAGTAGGACGTGCAACAATTTACAGATGGATAACAAGCTATAATACCACGGGACTTGTCTCTTCATTATTGCCTACCAAATCAGATGGAGGAAAGGGGAAATCCCGAATCGACAATGATATTGACCAAATAATTGATGAAACTATAGATACCTTTTACTCCTCGGGGCAGTTGAACACCCAAAAGGCAACTGCAATCGAGATTATTAGGTTATGTAAAAATGCAGGGGTAACTCCTCCTCATCCCAATACTGTTTACAATAGAATAAAGGCTAAAGATCGAAGAAAGATATTGACTGGCAGGCTTGGATATTCCACTATTAGCCAAACCGTTGATGCGACACCAGGAGAGTTTCAAGAAGCACAATACCCTTTAGATATATTTCAACTAGATCATACATTATTGGATGTTATTGTGGTTTCAGAAGAAGATCGTACAGCTATGGGTAGACCATGGATAACCGTTGCTATTGATGTATTTAGCAGAATGGTAGCTGGTTTCTACATTTCAATGGACCCTCCCGGCAGTCTTGGAACAGGAATTTGCTTATCCAACGCAATATTACCAAAAGAGGATATCTGTGCTCGTTACGATTTGAAATCCTCATGGCCAGTTTGGGGTATTATGCGAAATCTTCATATGGATAATGCAAAGGAATTTAAAGGAAGTATGCTCACAAAAAATGCCCAAGAATACGATTTTGTTTTAAACTGGAGACCCAAAGGAAAAGCTCGATATGGTGCGCATATTGAAAGGTACTTGGGAACACTTTCAAAACGAATACATGCACTTCCTGGAACAACCTTGGAAAGTATTAAAAAGCGTAAAAATTATGATTCGGTTGCAAAAGCCTCGATGACATTATCTGAACTCGAAAAATGGCTTCATATCCAAATCGTTGACGTTTATCACAACTTAAAACACTCCTCGTTAAACACGTCTCCATTACTGAAATTCAACGAAGGCATTTTTGGATCAGGAAAGAAACGAGGCATAGGAGTTCCAATGATGCAAATGAATCCGGATAAAGTTCGATTAGATTTCTTGCCTCATATTGAGCGTACAATTCAACGTACTGGAGTTGTAATTGATCATATAAGGTATTATTCAGAAATATTCCGTTCTTACTTGTTTGAGAAAGCTGGAGGATCAACTCAAAAATCATTCATATTCAAACGCGACCCGAGAGATCTAAGTAAAATATATTTCCTTGATGCTAAAGAAGCTCGTTATGTTGTCATTAAATATGCAGATGTCCGACTACCGGCAATTAGTTTATGGGAATATCGTCTGGCCTTGAAGAGAGCAAGTGAGTTATATCCAAACTGTGAAATCACTGAGAAACTGATTTTCGAATCCTATAACAGGCTTCGTGAAATTGAAGAGACAGCAAAATCTTCAAAAGCTGCCTTTAAGCGAGTTGAGCGAAAACGTAAAGTCGATGAGTTTAAAAACACACTTACTGATCAGATTAATACGGTCACACCAGAGAAAACTTCTGAATTTGAGGATGTTTCATTGGAGGAAGAAACGATTAATATTCAACCTTTTGATTTTGATGAAGAACTATGAAAGATGCATTAGACTTTGAAGATATTACAAAAGACATTTTTAAGCAGAGGTGGATTAACTATCCAAAAGCTACTGAAATACTGAAAAATTTGGAAATGCTCCTCCGATTACCAAAATCAGACAGGATGCAAAGTCTTTTGATTATGGGTGAACCAAATAGCGGAAAAACAACTTTGGCTAAAAAGTTTGTAAAACAACACCCTGCATATCTTGAAACTGCGACGGATGAACAATTTGGGACCACAATCGAGATCGTAGTCCGCCCAGTTATTATGGTCCAATCACCGCATGTACCACACGAGAAGACATTGTACTACAATATTCTTGACCAACTTAACCTACCGTATAGAAAGTCTACAAGATCCGAATATCTAAAACAAACAGTTATTCACGCAATGGTTGATATGAAAGTCCAGGTTTTAATCTTAGATGAAATTCATTTTTTACTTGATGGATCACCATTAAAACAGCGTGAATTTCTAAACCTAATCAGGTACATTTCTAACCAAGCACAAGTTTCCATCGTTGCACTCGGAACAGATGAAGCTAGTTATGCAATTAAAGCTGAACGTCAACTTGATACCAGGTTTGATACACTGAACATTCCAAGATGGGAATGTAATGTTGATTTTTTAAGGCTGCTCGCTACGATTGAAAAATTCTTTCCTTTTTCTGAACCCAGTAATTTAGCAAGTAAAGCTATGAGTCAGGAAATTTTTAGAATGAGTCATGGAGTTTTAGGAGAAGTAATAAAAATTACACGTTTGGCGGCCATGAGAGCAATTGAAAATGATGAATCCAGTATTTCTTTAGCAAGACTAAAATCACTGAATTACAAATCACCTTTTGATCTTGATAGATATTAAAAATTTAACCCCATCGAGACTTATATCTGCGTTTCCGGATGAAGCCCCAAGTTCTTGGTTAGTAAGACTTGCAAACGCAAATTATCTTAATATTAAAACCTTCTGCGGAACATTTGAAATGTCCGAAACACTGAAATCAGAAATTGATATTTCACCTGTAATTTCGTCGCCCATCTTCTCAACATCCGATATTAAACTACCGATAGGACTCAAGGATAAGATAGCTGATTTCACCTGGAAGTCTAGAACTTCTGATTGGATAATTAACCCAAATAAGAAGGGACATGCGCACTGGAACTGCTTTTCAAAAATATGTCCTCAATGCCTTACAGAATACGGTTACTATCGCAATAGCTGGAAGCTTCAATTGTTTCAAGGCTGCACGCGGTGTGAACTTGTGCTAATTGATAATTGCCCGAATTGTAAAATGGTTCCTTCAGCAATTAAATCAGATCTCAATACAAATCTTGTCAAAAATTACAATCCATTAAACTATTGCTGGTATTGTAATTATGATTACAGAATCTTAAAAGCAAACAGGATGGACCCTTATTTGCTGGAGAGGATGAATAAAATTGAGAAGGCATATACAGAGGACCCTCCAAACATTCGATATCTAAAGTTTCTACAATTCGGTTACGTTGAAGAACTTATTTACCAAAAGTCTTCAAAATCCTAGCTGTTATCTTCTCGATTTGATGATCAATAGCATCCTTTTGTGGAATTGGTTGATCCTTTTCTATTCCATCTACCGTAACGACATGGGTTTGTTTGTGATTAAACTTATTATTTGGCTCGGTTCTTCCAGCATCAGTTGGATCATCTTCATATAAAAACGTACGTATCTTATCTAAAAGACTTTCTTCTTCCAGTATAGCGTAGTCTTTTGCACTATAAAGCCATGTCCTGGAATTAGTCTTCGTTACTGAAGTCTTTTCAAACAAGTAATAATATCGAGGTAAATGTCCTTTATCCATTATTTGAAATACACCTAGGTAAAGTGACCATTTTGGACCAATTGGTCTATCTTTAAGCAAGAGCTTATTACAATCTATAACTTGTTCTTCTTGATAGGTTTGTAAATCAGCCGCATAAAAATTCAATATCGTTTGAAGTCCGCTTTTTTGCAAATTGATTCTTACCGCCTTCAATATATTTGGGAAATGATCAAAGTAGTCACGAGCTCGAATGGTTTCTCGAATTACCGGGGTATATCCTGGTTCCTGATCGACAATACCTGGTGGAGAAATGAATCCTCCTTCTTCTTCGCCTGCAGCTCCACCTTTCCCGTCCGGCAACCTTCTATCTTCATCCAGTTTATCTATTTCTGGTTCTTCAATTCTTATATCCACGATAGGATTCAATAATTCATCTAACCCTAAAGCATCTATTTCAACAGGTTTATCCTTTGGATTAGAGCCTCCGCCATAGTCAACATCAAGTTGGACTTCCGGATCGCCAGCTGGTCTTCCACCATTCCCTCCAGATCCACCACCATCTGGATATGTTGTGACTTCTCCATCATTCTTTGGAACAATCGGTGTATAGGTATGATCAATGGTTTTTGAACAAGAATGCAACTGCACGAAATACAACCCTCTCTTACCATCATTTCTAGATACTCTAAAAGCATAACCTTTCATCCGACTGAACTCAACTATTGGCAACCCATCAATCGCAGAGAAATAATAGTACCCCCTCGTATTAAGATAGTTCTGCATTTTTCTGATTTTATCACGAAATGCAGGATAATATGCCACATTGCCAATAACATGGCTATCATTTAAATCGTCTTTTCGCCTTAGATATACCAAATACTTTCCGTTCTCAACAATCGATCTCACAGGATCAAATGTAAGGCTGGCATCTGGATTCGTATTTGAGTTGAATTGAACTACTAATAAGCGCGAATTAAAGTTTGTCAAATCTGCAGTAGCAGACGAAAAAAAATATCGATGGATCTCGTACGAATTAAACGCTACAAAATCTATCTTTTCAGGATCTGCCCAAGGTGGTATATGTTTGTAAAAAGGAGTTTCATTTGTGTTTTTATTCTTAGCATGTTTGTAGAGAGCGGTATCCAGTTCATACATTAAAATCCCTGAATGATCAATGTTCTCTATTCCGTGTTTTTCTTCAGGAACACCAAAGGATTGATTAAATATCGATGTATCGGCTATTTTATAATTATTGGATTCAAGAAACTCATCTGGAATGGAACAATATTCCATATACGCAGATGGTAATATCACTTGGGGATTACCTTTATTGGACCAAATTGATCCTACAACAAAAAGTCTCTCGAATGCAACATCACAGTTCGTCTTAAACGTGCCTAGAATTCCTGTATCTTCAAATTTCCTTAATGTACCTGGTGCCTTTAATTTCTCTTTAAGGTTGTAGATCCGATGAAACTTCAGCTGCAGTCTGAATGCTCCTGTTTTAGGTTGGAATATTTGAGACACGTTGTACAACCTATACCCATCTTCAGATGGAAATGGCTTCTCTAAAAAATCACTTATTTTCAATTCGTTCGCGAATAATGGTTGTTAATAGTGGTAATGCAATAGAAATAATGCGACAATTAGTCAAATCCTTTCGAAAAGAATTCAGAGAGTGGTATCTCCATCTTATTCAATAATTCGATCAGTGTCAAATAATTGAAATTGGATTTTCCAGACTCATAGCGCGCATATTGAGCTCGCTGTATTCCGAACTTTAATGCCGCTTCCTCTGCAGTTTTTAAACCGCTTTCTTTTCTGATTTCACGTAATCGTCTTCCAAATTTTTCAAGGGCTTCCTGATTTATCTCTTCACGTTTTGGTTTTTTTTCCATGAAAACAAATAACTCAGAATGCGATTTTTAAATCAACCACTGTAAAATAGTCCACTCATAAGTAGAATTATTTATTTTTGTCAAAAAGTGTTTGATTATGTTCCGATCAAAGTATGATGACAATCAAAAGCGCAAAATTTTGAATGAGAGAGTAGTTAAAAAACTTACCGTAAGAGCAATTTGCGAAAAGTACAACATCACTCCCCCAACCTTCTATTCCTGGAGATATAAATTCGGAAATAAGATTCTTCCGGAAGAATCTAATGATCATTCAGACAATTTGGAAACAGAAAATGAAACGCTTAGACAATTGTACATTAACCTTTCAGCACACAATTATGAGCTGGCAAAATTCTTAAACAAATGAAACTATTCACACTAAAAAGATTCTTCATCCTGTTCTCTATTCTAACCATCCTGCTCTTAAATATGGGCTGTAGGGAGAAAAAAATGCTGAGGCTTTCCGACGGAGCCTTTGAAAAGCCTTACCCCTCTCCATGTATATATACAGACAGTTCTACTCAAATCTTTTACGAAACAATTAAAATCTGGATTGATAGCAAAGAGGAAGTATTGTCCTGGAAAGGTGGTGCCACTGGAGGAACTGTTGATATCAAACTAGCTAAATCTGATCGAGGACGAAAAGATGAGCTGCGTTTAAGTATAACCGCAGATAGTGCTTTCAACGATATGCTTCCTCCTGGAGCAATACCAAATCATGAATTGTTGAGAAACTCTAGGATCTATATTAACCCAAGTAAGAGACACATGACCATGTACATTGTAATTGATGGGCATGAAACAGTCTATGATTTTACAAAATCCTGATATTTAATTGGGGACAAACAATGCTACACGTCTTGTTAGTCCCTACATAAAACTAAACACGAGATCCGTGATGATCTGCAATCTTAATGACTAAAGCAAAATCCCCATCATTATTCCAAACACTGTATCCTTCCTCAAACCCCCAATAGAAAGTATGAATTATCTTCTTATTCTCAGACTGCATCGGCACATAACTCAAGCCTTGAGGATGTGCTCTCGTATATAATCTTATTAAGTCCCCAGGACTTACTTCTAGTTTTTGGAAACTGTAAAAATGTCGATTCTTATTTGAAACTTCGTTTTCTTCATCATAAGTAGTATCAATTACTACAAATTCGCCAAGATTGGCAACCTCTTCAACATCAATTAATAAACGCTCCTCTCCAGTTCTTCTCTGTGAAACACATCTAATCTTTAATTCCATGTTTTTTGTTTAAGTGAATAGTTATTTACATGCGAAATATAAATATTTTAACTTTAATCATTAGATTTAAAGCTACTATTTACTATTTAATGAATTCACTGATTAAGGATTTAATGACTCTTTTTTCTGGAACAGATTCTCAAGAATTTTCTGAAAAAGACGTTAACAGATTTAAAGTTGTACTTATTATTGCGGTTACTATTGCCGTTACAATAACCTATTCCAAGGTGTTTATCTAACCCCATATAACCGCACAAGTAAGATGGATTATTTATTTGAAAATTTAGGACCAGAAGAATTCCAACGTTTTTGCCAAGCGTTAATCGCAAAAGAGTTTCCTGACGTACAATGTTATCCAGTCGCGCAACCTGATGGAGGAAGAGATGCTATTAGTTATACATCATTGAATACAAAAAAGGAATTCATTGTTTTCCAAGTAAAATTTGTACGGAAACCCTTGGCGGTTCCCGATGTTCATAAATGGCTTACAGATACAATTAATGGAGAAATTAAAAAAATAAATAGGCTTATTCCTTTAGGGGCAAAGAAATACTATTTATTAACGAATGTTCCTGGAACTGCACATTTAAATTCAGGTTCTATCGATCAGTTGAACAAAATTTTAGAAGAAGAAATAAGAGTCCCTTCGATGGTATGGTGGAGAGATGATTTATCCATCAGATTTGAAAAGGATCCATCATTTAAATGGTCCTTTCCTGAAATTATAAATGGTCAGGATATATTAAATTCTGGACTGTTCGAAATAATTAATGAAAACCGCGAACGACGAGAAAATGCCATACGTGCTTACTTAAAGGATCAATATAATAGTGATAACGAAGTTAAATTTCGGCAAATTGAATTGGTAAATAGATTATATGATTTGTTCACAGATGTGCCAATAGATGTGAAAAGATTCGATGATTCAAATATTAATTTAAGAAACCTTTTGGCACAGATTATTCCAGATCCTTATCCTGAAGACGAACATATTGGGGCAATAGAGTTTTTACTTCATCCCTTAACTCAAGATAATATTCCTAGAATTCTCTTAGAAGGAGGTCCAGGTCAAGGGAAGTCTACAATTTCACAATATTTATGTCAGGTTCATCGATCCAAGTTATTGAAGGTAAAATTAGACATCGATACCTTCACTGATAGTGTTAGACTTGCTCCAGTGAAATTGCCTTTTAAAATTGATTTGAGACATGTATCATTATGGCTAAATGAGAAAAATCCATATTCGAGTAGATTAAATGAGAGTGAGTTTTCTAAAATATGGAGAAAATCGTTAGAGGCATTTATAATTGCTCACATTCGGTATCATTCTCAATTAGAATTCGATGTCAATGATTTTTTAGAGGTGAGCAAAAAAAGTCCAATATTGCTTGTTTTCGACGGATTTGATGAAATCGCAGATTTCGATCAGCGAAAAGAAGTTATTGAATTTATTAATGAAGGGGCTTCTCGTTTAGAATCTAATGCAAAATCCCTACAAATTATTGTAACGAGCCGACCGGCTGCATTTTCTGATTCGATTGAGTTCTCTACCAGTATTTATCCACATTTCGAATTGAAGGATATCACCCCCCCGATAATTAGTCAGTATGTTGAAAATTGGATCAAGTCGGCCAAATTAAGTCAAATAGACGCAGATGAACTGAGAAATCTTGTACAGGAAAAATTAGAACTTGCTCATTTAAAGGATTTGGCCAAAAGCCCGATGCAATTGGCTATATTCATTAGTTTACTAAGAACTAAGGGGAAATCTTTACCAGATCAGAGGACCGCACTATATGATAACTATATTGGTCTGTTTTTCGATAGAGAGTCTGAGAAAAGTGAAATGATTCGAGACAAACGAGAACTCATTATAGAGATTCACCAATACCTAGCTTGGGTACTCCATTCCGAAGCAGAATTATTAAATACCAATGGAAGTATGGATGTTGGTATAATTCAATCCATACTTGTTTCATACCTTAAAAAAGAAAAACAAGACACTTCAATTGCAGGAGCTTTATTCAATGTAATGAACGAACGTGTCTGTGCGCTCGTATCAAGAATCCAAGGAAGTTTTGAGTTTGAAGTACAACCATTACGAGAATATTTTTGCGCAAAGTATTTATATAACACTGCTCCACCATCAAATATTGGAAATGAGGCTGGGGGATCATTACCAGATAGATTTGATGCAATTGCTCAAAGCATTTATTGGCAGAACGTAGTAAGATTTTTTGCGGGATGTTTTCGTAAAGCTGAATTACCATTGCTTCAAAAAAAGTTAGAGGAACTAAGTAATCATCGATATCTTAAATACACAAATTATCCCACCATTCTTAAATCGCAATTACTTTCGGATAATGTTTTTACGCAATACAAATTAGTCTCACAAGAAATAATTGAGAGTATAACTAATGAAGTAAAGAATGGTAGAATTAAAATGTTCTATGACGAATCTGAAAACATTATTCTTCCGACTTCATGTGGAAAAGAAGAGCTATTCGAAGCTTGTTTTGAAAGATTGAGGCAATTTCCTCCATCAGAAGATATTAATGAGATCAACCACATAATTAGATCGAATTTTGATAAGCTTGAACACAGATGGTTAGAAATACTTAACGAAGAAAAATTCGAGGATAAAAAGTTAACAGCATGGTTTAAGTTAGCCTGTACTTGGCATATTATCTACAAATTGGATATTGAATTAATCACTAATTTTCTAATGGAAGCTGGCGCTGAACAGTCCAGGAGATTCCAGCTTCTTCTTGTTGTAGAAAGTGATTTCATTTTTAGTAATCACGAACTACTTGATATACTACTGTGTCAAGTTTTGAATGGTGAAGTAATGGTTCCAACCCGATATTCATCATCTTATGAAATAAGAACCTTTATTTCTTTACTTAATCCCTTTTTCTGGAAAAGCGTATTTAGATCTGAAAACCTTAAAGATAGTTTATCAACCCTTTCTTCTATCTATTATCAACGAACATTCAGAGAAACAGGATATGAAAGCTTAACGTCAACCGAAACTGATCTAACAAAAAAAGTAAAACTATTTATTGATGAGATAGACCCTACATTGTCTTTAGAGGTTAATAATTCAAAAGAGATATTGAAAAATTTAGATTTTATTATTGAAAAAGGTAGAGAAATATTTGGCGAAGCACCAATTTTCAATATAATTTCTTCAATTGCTGCAATACATAAATTAGAAATAGAAAATGAAGATTATTCCGATTTAAAAGACAACTCTACATCACTTTTGAAGAGGGTTAAGTATGCTCGACTAAGATCCGGAAATATTAACTACTGGAAGGATCAAATAATAGAGTCGAAAAATAAACGTCTAGTTCTATTTCTGCTTTTGGGATGGGGAACACCAAAAACAATCGCAGCCTTGTTAAAAGAGATCGATTCTGAAGTAATTTCTCTTACTGAGGAAGATTACCATAGAACCGTATTCGATTTTCTAATGTTTCAAGACGTGAATGATTTTACTCCAGAGCAATCCCATTTAATTTGCAAAGAATTAATTAATAATAGTTCCTCAAATAGACTTATTAATCTGTTGGCATTACGAACAACGAATTATGCATTTGTCGTAAGTGAATCTTACAATTTTGAAGATTCATATTATCCATTTTTTGATGGAGCTATCTTAAGCGCATTATTGCATCAGCTACGTGCAGATCCTGAAAATGAAAATATCCTAGCTCGTATTCAAGCTGATTACGCAATAACATTATCAAATGCGAAAGCTGCGAATAACATAGATAGCTACTTTATTGGATTCGATATGGGACCTACTATCAATTTAACTAGAGATCTTAGCAGGAAGATTATCGAGAATTTCGATCAGTATCCTACAAAAATAGTTTCAATTGCAGAGAGCGTTTGTAAACGAGATGTTTATGATTTTGTACCGCCAGTTGGAAGAGTTGCTGATGAAGAACATTGGTTTGATTAATAATCTCAAAATTTAAATCGTATAACCATCCAATCCATATAATAAATGGCAAAACGAAAACAGATTATACCCCCTAATTCAAGAGGTAAACAAATCGCTCCATCTAAATCAACCGGGGGAAGCGGAGGTCGTTTTGAGACTCATGTTCAATCATCTTTTGTTGCACTTATGTTAACTGGTGGTTATGCTCCCTGTCTTCCTGCGGCACCCATTACGAAAATAATGCTGCAAGCTAAATGGAATGGATTTGCTACAGATGATCTTATAGTTTTTACTACACATCCGAAAAGTAATCAAACGAGAAAACTTTTGTGTCAGGTTAAAGAAACCATTTCAATTGGGAATAATTCCCTATTCAAATCAGTAATAACGGAAGCATGGATTGATTTTAATAATTCGAATAAGTTTACACGTAAAATGGATGCTATTGCACTAATCACGAGACCAATGACTTATTCTGATATTAACGATGTTAGAACTATTCTAGAGTGGTCAAGGTCAGGAAGTGATGCAAAATCTTTTCTTGAAAAAGTTGAACTTGCAAAATTTAGTAGTGCTGCAAAAAGAAAAAAACTCAAAGTCTTTAAAGACTCATTAACATTTGCGAAAGGAAGTCCCATCACTGATCAGGAATTATTTGAGTTCTTGCAACATTTTCATTTTATAGGTTACGACTTAGATATAAAGACTGGGGTTACTTTATCTTTATTACATTCATTGATCGGAATCTATTCTCCGGAAGATACTGAGTCACTTTGGACACAAATAGTATATGAAGTTGATTATTTAAATCCTAATGCAGGTGAAATAACTTTAGATAGTATTCCAGATCGTATACGTGCAGCCTTTAAAGAACATGCGACTAAAACCATCCCTCAGGAACTTGTCGTGACCAGTCACAAAATCGAACCTTCCTGGAGCGATTTTAAACATCCAAAAACGCTAGCTGGAATTAACTTAATTGGTGGATGGTTAGATACAAATTCAAACGATCAAGATTCGATTACAACTTTCTTAGATGAGAAGCCATCTGTTTGGAACGAAAAAGTCAGAGATATCCTTTTAGAACAAAATTCTCCCATCAAATTAACTAACGGAAGATGGCAAATAAATGATCGAAAGAAATTATGGTCTGAAATTGGGGCCCGCGTATTCGATGATTCGGTTAGTCGATTTCGAGAGTTAGCTAAAATGGTTCTTAAGGAAATTGATCCGAGATTTGAAATTGTTCCTGAGAATCGTATGGCTGCCAGAATGGCCGGAAACAAACTTAAGTATTCGCATGAACTTAGACAAGGGATAACCGAGACATTAGCATTGTTCGCTGTAGCTGATGATCCTCTCAGAAATCTGTCTTTACACGAAGCAAGGAATACTCCGATAATTGTAGTGAGAGATATTTTTGAAAATGCAGATTGGAAACAATGGGCTAGCCTAGGAAAACTTATTATTACCCTAGCTGAAGCAGCTCCAGAAGAATTCCTAAAAGCTGTAGAAAACGCTTTACAGCAAAATCCTTGTCCATTCGACGAGCTCTTTAGCCAAGAAAAAGACAGCATTTTTGGAGGCAATTATATGCCTAGTATTCTATGGGCATTAGAAACGCTTGCTTGGGATGAAAAATATTTAATTCGAGTTTGTGTTATCCTTGCCTGGCTAGACACTCATGATCCAGGAGGAAAAACTAGTAATAGCCCAATAAATTCCTTATCGACAATACTTCTCCCGTGGTATCCACAAACATTAGCTTCAGCTGAAAAGCAAAAACTTGCTTTCGAAAGTATTCAAGAAGACCTTCCTGATGTAGCTTGGAAACTAGCCAAAAAATTGCTTCCTAATAATATGCAGGTTTCGACAGGTTCTGTCAAGCCGTCATGGAGAAACGTTTTACCTGAAGATTGGACACCATCCGTAACAGAGTCTGAATTTAGACTCCAAGCAATGTATTATTCTCATGCAGCAGTAGGTCTTGCAAAAAATGATGTTCGAAGACTGAACTCGCTTGCTAAAAACATTAATAATTTTTCGCCTGAGTCTCTTGTTAAAATGGTTGATGAAATTTCAATTGATAAGATTACTGAAAAGGATGAATCTGAATTGACTCCGCTTTGGAAAACATTTACAGCTCTACAGACATCTATACAAAAAAATAAGGATCTGGATTCTAAAGTTAAAAATCATGCAACTTCACAGCTTACAAATATCATTAGCGCAATCGCTCCTAAATCTCCATTGAATCTAAATGCACAATTTTTCAGTAATGATTACTTTTCCAGGGCCTACAAAGGAGAAAACTGGGAAAAAAGAGAAGAAAGATTAGTTAATCTAAGAATAAAAGCCGTAAAGAGTATTGTTACATATGGAGGTATCGATAGCGTAATTAAATTTGCAGAATCAGTTGATCAATCTTACGAGGTTGGTAGAGCATTAGCTTCATTTGCGACTGGTAAAACAGACAAACATCTTCTTCCAAAAAACCTTATTGTAACAGATAAAAATATCCTCTACTTCATAAGTACTTATATCAAATGCAGATTTAATGATAAAGGGATGAAATGGGTGGATAGCTTAGATATATCAAAATGGGATCCGGAGCAAAAGGCGCAACTTCTTAGTCATCTATTCTTCACTTTAGGTACCTGGAAAAAAGTGGAAGAAGTACTCGGCTCTGATGAAGGGTTATATTGGTCCAATGTTAATGTAAATGGTTTTGAGGAAAAAGAAAATTTGGAATATGCTCTTGACAAATTAACTGAGTATGGTAGACCGGCAGCAGCTTTAAAATGCATTTATCAATCAAAACATAGTTCATCGGACATAGATATAGTTAAAACAATTAAAATCTTAAAAGCTACAGCCTTTTCTAATGAATCAAGAGATCATTCAGTTGCAAGTCCTTACGAGATAACAGCAATTATTAAGAAATTGCATGAATCTGACCTAACAAATCTTTCTGAGGAACATAAGAAAAATATGTTAGAGATAGAATGGCTATACCTTCCGATCCTTAATAAACATTCTGAAGCGCAACCGAAACTATTAGAGTTGAAATTAGGCTTAGACCCAGAGTTCTTTGCTGAAATGATACGATTCATTTATAAGTCTGAAAAACATACTGATGAAGAACGAGTTATTACACCAGCAGACAGGACAACTGCAAAAAATGCATACAGGCTCCTCAGTGAATGGAAAACCATTCCAGGAACTCAACCTGATGGAAGCTTCTCAGAACCTAGTTTTAAAAAGTGGATGACTGAAGTAAGAAAAATTTGCACTGAAAGCGGACATTGGAAAGTAGCATCCCAAAGGATCGGACAAGTATTGTTTTATTCTCCTTCTGATTTGGATGGATTATGGATTAATAGGGTTATCGCTAAAGAACTCGATTTGATGACTAATAGTGGTTTGAGGGATGGGTTTAATACTGGAGCATTTAATTCTAGAGGAGTTCACACAGTAGATCCTACAGGAAAACAAGAGGAAGCCATTGGAGATCGATATATGACAAAAGCAAATGAGATCGAAATGGCACGGCTTTCTCGTTTTGCAGCATCGCTAAAGAAATTAGCTAATTCGTACTATAGAGATGCTGAAAGAACTAGGCTTGAACATTCTAATGAACAAAATAATCAAGATTAAGGGGAGCTAGTTTGCTCCCCCATCCTCACTTACACCAAAAAATTGTAAGATTACTTTTCTTGAACTTTACATTAAAATAGAACATATCAACATATATAAATTCCCATAAATATATAAAAAAATACACATTTATGAGTATTACTTATTCTTCTTACTTTACAATAAAGAGGTAATCCCAAGTTCCAGGACATCCTTTATAGTTCTTTCTCCAATTCTATCTTCTAAGGTCTGAATATAATCATCATCTAAACTGAGATAAATTAATTTCCTTTCAGTAAATGCGGTTGGCAATGCTCTTAAACTATATGTAATTTCTTTGAAAGTATCGTCCTTTTCATACTTCTCAATGATCTGAGCAATCCCAGTTGTCATCATTGTATACTCGCAGTCGAGTATTGTTGTTTTATCCACACTATACCCCCTACCCTTGGTTGGTTGAATGTTATGTGCGTAATCAAGCAAAACTATATGAAACAAATTATGAGATGAATTCCAAAATCCAACTACTCTTCCTAAACTTTGGGAAATTTGAAATTGATAAAAGGGAAACTCTTCCTCGTTATCCAATATTGCCTTTTTAACCCAAGTAAATTCATGCCTTTGAATAGGAATTTTCGGTTGGCCCCAATTTATCTTATGATATCTATTAGCTTTTATCCAAGTAGGCAATTTAATAAAATCATCTAAAGGGATCTTATTCAGCTTTGAAAGGCTATTTAGCATCGACATAAACCATTTTGAAGGTGCATCTCCTAAACCAAAATTTTCTGTCTGACTAAAATATTCAAATGAAACTCCCCATTGATTACTAGCAGCGGGAGAAGATGCGATAGGCTTTTGATTTCTACTAGGCTCATTGCCAGCAGTAATCCTCCTTGGTGTGTGCATAACGTGAATAGTAAAAGTAGATCTAGGCTTCTAATCTTTTGCGATAATAAGTCTTCATAGACTCATTACTAATCTCAACCTCACAACGCTCGTACTCAGTATAGCCCTCTCTAGCTTCAATCCAAGGATCTTCTTGGTGAGTCATTGATTCTAATTCAAATGGTGTGAAACCTGCATATACTTCCAATACTTCCTCGATATGAGCAATCTCTTGATCAGTAAGTTTTATATCAGACAAGTTAAAGGCATCAGTAATTGACATCAAACTATAAAGTCCTTTGGATTCTTTGTAATGATCATAAACAGTTCTGTTTACTGGTCCATGAACCCAAGCTTGAAAAGATTCTTCAAATAATGGATCATCATGAATTGCCAAGTGCCAAGCCTGAGTATAATAAAGTAATTTTTGATGCTTAAGAGTATTCAAATCATGTCTTCTCTCAGAAGTCAGTCTTGAGATAATATAGTCAGATACATCTAGAATACGTGCCATATCATTCGGTTTTCTACGTGAATAGTCATTGGTTACTCGAGCAAAAGTATGAAAATTTACTACAATTTTAATTTTAGGGATCCTAAAATTCCAATACTTAGGTGTTAACAATTTACAACACCAAGCAAAACCTTGGTTAAAAGAATTGTTTTTCTTCATGATTATAGTGGTTGGTTTTTAAAATAATTTTAAAATTCGTCAAAATAAACGCGAACCTTAATTGGATCTAAAGATACAAAAAAGCATTAAAATAATCAATAAGTGATTAAAAAATAATCATTCTTTTAGAACTTATTTGACAGCAAGAATTAAAATTGACAATGTCTTTTGAATTAGACCAAAGGCATCGAATTTTTTATCTCACTCACTTATATGTTTTGTCTCAATTACTTCTGGATCTCACAGATGCAAAGTTGTGGCAGGTCAAAAATCAAATTCGGTAATTAACTGATTACTGTC